>JBMFLH010000027.1:0-23159 GCA_049971295.1 Candidatus Ratteibacteria bacterium
ATCAGGGAAATATTTCGATAGTGTTTCTGAAACAACAATACCAAGTTTTTCTGGAATAAAGACTCTTTTTTCTTTTCTGACATATTTTCTTTTTATTAATGTACCAATCGTGGGAGCATATGTTGAAGGTCTGCCGATACCAAATTTTTCAAGTGTTTTAATCAAAGACGCTTCAGTGTATCTTGAGGGCGGATTTGTTTTCTTTTCTTCTGCTTTAATGTCTTTTAGGTTAAGTACCGCTGTTTCGTTGATGTCATCAGGGATGTTTTCTTCGCCTTTATCGATTTTTATATTCCAGAGTTTTGTAAATCCGTCAAAAACGATTTCTGATTTGAATGCTTCAAATTCATATTTCCCCGCATTTGCTTTTACAGTCATGGTTTTAACAACAGCAGGCTTCATCTGACTTGAGATAAATCTTTCCCAGATCATTTTATACAGTAAAAACTGATCTCTGGTTAGATATTTTTTCAGATTGTCTGGTGTAAAATTTATATGTGTTGGTCTTATTGCTTCGTGGGCTTCCTGTGCACTTGAAACCCGTGCTACATAATAAGGAGGTTTGTCAGGTACATATTCACTACCAAATGTTTCTTGAATGAATTTTGCGGCCTGATGCTGTGCAATTTTTGATACAGAGGGAGAATCTGTTCTCATATAAGTAATTAATCCGATAGGTGTTTTCTTTTCAATCGGTATGCCCTCATATAATTGTTGTGCGATAAGCATTGTTTTTGTAGATGCAAATCCTAATTTTGTCGATGCTTCCTGCTGAAGTGAACTGGTGATAAATGGAGGATAAGGACCTTTATTTTTTGTTACTATGGTGATATCAGAAACAACAATTTGTTGTAAATCTTTGATTTCCTTGATGTATTGTTCCACTTTTTCCTTATCCACGATGCCTGGCGCCTGAATTTTTTCATTGCTAACGGATGCCAGTTGCATTTGAAATAATTTCTCCCGATATTCCACAACGACTTTTATAATCCAGTAGGGCTGTGGAATAAAGTCCTGAATCTCTTTTTCTCTCGTTACAATTAATTGGAGTGCTACTGATTGTACTCTGCCTGCTGAAAGATTCTTTCCAAGCAGAGGGCTCAAAGTATAGCCAACAATTCTGTCAAGTATCCTTCTTGTTTGTTGTGCTGAAACAAGATTCATATCAATTTTTCTTGGTTTTTGGAAGGATTCAAGAACTGCCGGTTTTGTAATTTCGTGGAATGCGACCCTTTCCACTTCCTCAATGCTTTTGTTAATAACACTTGCAGTATGCCACGCAATTGCCTCACCTTCTCTATCTTCATCGGTTGCTATATATACTGTTTCAGAGTTTTCTGCAAGTTTTTTTAAATAAGACACAATCTTCTTTTTGCCGGGAAGTATTACGTATTCTGGAGTAAAACTTTCAACGTCAACTCCAAATGTATCTTCCGGAAGGTCCATAATATGTCCGAGAGTTGCTCTGACGACATAGTCAGAACCAAGTATATATCCAATTGTCCGTGCTTTTGCCGGTGATTCCACAATCACGAGTTTTTTTGTCATCTGCTCATCCTTTTAATTGCATTATTATAATACTTTTGGTAAAATTATTAAATATGCGCATGGAAAACAGGTCCGGGAATAATATGAAATATATATGGAGCGGACGGTTAAAAAAAAATCTTCACCATCTTGTCAGGCAATTTACATTTTCTATTGAAATTGACAGAAAGCTTGCATTGTTTGATGTCCTGGGCAGCATTGTTCACGTCGGGATGCTGGTAAAACAGAAAATTATACCCAGACAGGATGGCAGGAAATTAATTTCCGGATTAAAGAAAATACAAAATGAAATAAAGACCAATTCATTTGTTTTTATGCCTGATGACGAAGATATACATACCGCTGTCGAAAGAAGGCTTATTGAACTGATTGGTCCCTGTGCAGGTAAGCTTCATACGTCTCGGTCAAGGAATGATCAGATTGTTCTTGATGAAAAATTGTATCTGAAACAAGTAATTCCAGAGATGATAGACAGTATCGTATATTTTCAAAAAAGTTTAGTGGAAAAAGCAGAGGAATGTTTTGGAATATATATGCCTGAATTCACACATTTTCAACCAGCGCAACCAGTGTTATTTTCTCATCATCTTCTTGCGTATGTGGCAATGTGTGAAAGGGATAAAGAAAGATTTATCGATGCTTTGAAACGAATAAATGTCTCTCCTCTTGGAGCATGCGCCTGCGTGGGAACATCTTTTAACATTGCTCCGGAATACGTCGCAAAAAAACTGAATTTTGAAAAAGTGTTCTCCAATAGTGTTGATGTTGTCAGCGACAGAGATTTTATTCTTGAGACAATTTCAACAATCGGAATATTGATGGTTCATCTTTCAAGAATATCAGAAGAGTTTATTTTATGGCATTGTCCACTGATCGGATTTGTGGACCTGCCAGAAGAATTTTGTACTGGTTCCAGTATAATGCCGCAGAAAAAAAATCCCGATGTCCTTGAGTTGATCAGAGGTAAAACATCAACAGTGATTGGAAATTTAACGGGAATATTTACTTTGATAAAGGGGCTACCTCTTTCTTATAATAGAGACCTTCAGGAGGATAAAAGATTCTTGTTTGACAGCTGTGAAATTTCTGCTGTATCATTGGCAATTTTGGCTGAAATTGTAAAAAAGACCAGAATAAACTCAAACCGGATGAAACAGGCATGTAAAATTGGATATATTGAAGCAACGGATATTGCTGAGTACCTTGTAACCAGAGGACTGCCTTTCAGACAGGCACATCATCTTGTTGGAAAGATTGTTGGTATAGCCGTCGAAAAGAATTTACCAGTGTCGGAGATTGATGAGGAAACATTAAAGAAGATGGGCTGTGATGCAGAAACAATTCATTTCATTAAAACCCTTGATAGTCAGAAGTCCATTCATTTAAAAAAATCAAAAGGTGGCACAGGAATCACTCAGGTGAAACAGGAAATAAGAAAATGGAAAAGTATCTTGAAATGATATCAGGCGGACTTTACAAATTTGTAAATGGTAGATTGATGATTGAAAGCGTTTATGCTGATGAAATATGTAAACAGTTTGGAACACCGGTTTATGTTTACAGCGCAAATTACATAAAAAATCAGATTCGAAAATTGCGGGTTTCATTCGAAAAAGCTCATCCGCTTGTCTGTTATTCAATGAAGGCAAATGGTAATATGAAAATTCTGGAACTTATAAAGAAACAGGGTTGCGGACTTGACATTGTTTCGGGCGGAGAACTGGTTAAGGCAATCAAACAGGGTTTTTCGCCAAAAAAAATTGTATTTGCAGGCGTGGGGAAAACAGAACAGGAGATTGCTGCTGGCTTGAAATATGGGATATATCTTTTTACTGTTGAAAGTGTAGAGGAATTGAAAACGGTTGATAAAATTGCTGAGAAACTTAAAAAAACGGCGAATATCACCTTGAGAATTAATCTGGATGTGGATGTTGACACCCATCATTATACTAAAACAGGAAGGATAGAAACCAAGTTTGGAATGCCTGAGGAGCAGGTGAGGTCTATTCTTGTCAGCAGGAACAGTTTGAAACATATAAGGATTAAAGGGCTTCAGTTCCATCTTGGGTCCAACATAAAAAATTCTGCTCCATATCTAAGTGCATTGGAAAAACTAAAAAATTTTTTAAAACAGACCGATTTTCGTCCTTCAGTAATAGATATTGGCGGAGGATTTGGTATTCTGTATAAAAATGAAGAGATTGAATCAATCGAACAGTTTGGCAGTAAAATTTCTGATTACTTCGTCAAACATTTTCCTGACACCTTAATGATTATGGAACCAGGTCGGTTTATTGTAGGAAATGCAGGTATTCTCCTAACAAAAATCATATACAGGAAGCAAACCAATGTCAAAAACTTTTTAATAGTTGATGCGGGTATGAATGATTTGATAAGACCTGCATTGTATAACAGTTACCATGAAATTTTGCCTATTTTGAAAAAAGATGGGAGACGTTTAAAATTTGATGTTGTGGGACCTGTTTGTGAAACAGGAGATTTTCTGGGCAAAGAAAGAATGTTTCCTGAAATAATTGATTCTGGTGATTATCTTGCTGTAATGGGCTCGGGTGCGTATGGATTTTCAATGAGCTCGAACTATAACGGAAGATTGCGAGCTGCTGAAGTGATGATTTCTGGCAGATGTGTGATTTGTTGTCGTAAACGTGAAAAAATGTCTGATTTGTGGAAATATGACTGTTAACTGCTACTTTTTAATTTTCTCTTTCAATCTCTCTAAAAGAGTCTGTTCATCAGGAATATTTTTCAAATTTATTTGAGTTTCTCTGAAGGCATCAATACATGCTCGTATGATTGAATTTTTTGTAATTCTTTCTTTTTTATAGGAAGAGTCTCTATTTTTCAAAATTTCTCTCTGAAGTCTATCAAGAAATTCAAGATGATGCTGTGAAAATGGAACCGTCAATCTTATTTCAAATGTTTGAAATTTCGGGATATGCGTCCGGATTGTTTCCCCATCCTCATCTTTTTTTCTTTGTTCTTTTGGTACCGTTGATGTAATCCAGCTCAGTGGATCTCTTCCCAGTCCGCTCTTTTTCATATGTACCTCCTGTCAAAATTTCTTTTGCAAGCTTTTTATAGTCCTCTGCGCCGTGCGAATCAGGCGCAAACTCGAAAATTGTCTGTCCAAATCCTGGAGCTTCTGCCAGCTTAACATTTTCTCTTATTTTCGTTTTAAAAACTTTTGCACCAAAATGTTCTTTAACCTTTTCCGCCACCTCTTTGCAAATATTTTTTCTTTTGTCAAACATCGTAATCAAAACACCAGAAATGTGTGTCGATGGATTAATTCTTTCGGTTACCAGTTGCACGGTCTGGATGAGTTTTGTGAGTCCTTCGAGGGCAAAAAATTCTGCCTGTATTGGAATGATAATCTCTGAAGCAGTTGTCAGGGCGTTAAGGGTTAAAAGTCCTAAAGAAGGAGGGCAATCTATAAAAAGATAATCATAATGATTTCCAGTTTTTTTCAGTGCCTCTCTCAAAACAATTTCCCTTCCAATGGTGTTGACCATCTCTATTTCAGCGCTTGCCAGTTCAATTTTTGCAGGAAGCAGGAAAAGATTTTTAACATGTGTTTCAATTATAATTTCAGCTGGACTCACTTCATTGACAAGAACATCGTAGACAGATTTTTCAAGTTTGAACGGCTCGAAGCCAAGATGGATTGTTGAATGTGCCTGTGGATCAAGATCGATTAAAAGAACCTTGAATCCTTTTTCCGCCACAGCAGCACCAAGATTAACGACCGTGGTGGTTTTACCTGAACCACCTTTTTGATTTATAATGGCAATTTTTCTCACATTGTATCCTATGAAGTTCATAACTTTTGATTTTAATAAATTATAGAATGTTATAAAACTTTGTCAAGTCCTGGTATTTTATTTTCGAAGCAAAGTTGTTTTCTTCTCAATGTATACTTCTTGCATTTCTGGGATTGCTTATCCGGAAAATAGGATGTAAAATTTATGTATGATAATTACAGGGGAAACTATTATTACTGGTGTTTTTGGATATCCTGTACGGCATTCTCTATCGCCAGTTTTTCAAAATGCCGCCTTTCGATATACCGAGCTTAACTGGGTTTATGTCCCATTTGAGGTTCGTCCGGAACATTTGAAACAGGCGGTCGAATCCATCAGAATCTTTTCAATCAAAGGGGTCAACATTACCATTCCGCATAAAAAAGAAATTGTTAAATGCCTTGATTTTCTTGATGATGAGGTGAAAATATTAGGCGTATCCAATACTATAGTAAATGAGAACGGGTTTTTAAAGGGTTATACAACCGATGGACCAGGATTTTTGCGTTCTTTGAAAGAGGACGGAGAATTTTTCCCTGAAAAGAAGGCAGTTTTTCTATTTGGTGCAGGTGGGTCAACTTTTGCCATCGCTGGTGCTCTTGTTAGAACAGGAATTTCAGAGCTAAAAATCTGCAACCGTACGATTGAAAAAGCTGTGATTTTGAAGGAGCATATTAAAAGTTGTTTCAATTTTGAAAATGTTGAAATAGTGCCATTTGACAAAAGAAACGATTCAGGCATCTGGAAGAATATAGACCTTATTGTGAATACAACTTCTGTTGGAATGAAAGATGACGAGGTTGTACTGGTGGATGAAAAGAATTTGAAAGAGAATATGTTTATCTATGATATTGTCTATAACAGAGAAACAGCATTGATTAAGAGCGCAAAGAAAAAAAACATTAGATGTCTTGATGGTCTGTCCATGCTTGTTTTTCAGGGCGCAGTTTCTTTTACACTTTGGACGGGTCTGGATGCGCCGATCAGCATCATGAAAGAATCTTTGGTGTCATATAGAAAGATTTTTACTGCAGGGGAATCACAATGAAAATCGTACTTGCTGGTTTCAATGGAACGTGGAGAAAAGAAGCAGGGCATATACTTTCTATGAGGTTAGGTCGAGAATTTTTTGACATAGAGCAAATAATAGAACAAAAAGAAAACGATAGAATTGCTCATATTTCACAAATCAAAGGGTCTGCCTATGTACGAGACCTTGAAAATTCAATAATAAAAAAAATTTCAAGCTTTGATAACTGCGTGATTTCTGTGGGACCTGATGCTATGGCTAATCAGAAAAGTCGTTTATTCCTTAAATCTAATGGTATCATAATTTGGTTTACAGCAGAACCCTCTGTGATATTGCTTCGTCTTCATCCTGGGAAGGACAGCAAAACTTTATTGAAAAGACAGAATGCGATTTCTCACATTCGACAGATATTAAAAGAACATGATTATTCATGCTTTGCTGACAAGGTCCTTGATACTTCATTCCTTACCCCTGAAGAATCCGCAGATAAAGTTCAGCAGATGTTGGCATGCTTTTAACATCGGTAGGTGAGCGTATCTCGCAATAAAGATATTTTAAATATTATTCGGTTTCTTCTAATTCTATGCTTGCTCCAAGATTTTTCATTATGGAGAAAAATTCAGGGAAAGTGATTGAAACACATTCAGCATTACTCACTATTGTTTCTCCTTCTGCAATAAGCCCTGCAAGAGTCAGAGCCATAACAACCCTGTGGTCCTTATGTCCATTAACAAATGTCCCCTTAAGCATGCTTTTATTTATAATAAGTCCGTCTTCAATTTCCTGAATGTTTGCGCCCATTTTCGATAGTTCCTGTGCCATGACCTTTATTCTATCTGTTTCTTTGATTCGTGCCTGTGGAACATTGTAGAGCTTTGTAGTTCCTTCAGCAACGCAACCGAGTACAGCAAGCGCTGGCAGGGCATCAGGTGTGGAATTCAAGTCAATTTCTATTCCTTTCAGATCAGCTTTTTTAATCAAAATACCTTTTTCTGTGATTGTAATGGAAGCACCAGCGTTTCGTAGGTATTCAAGAACTTTTTTATCTCCTTGTACATCATTTAAATCAAGCCCTTTTATTAAAATTTCTGAATCCATCATAGCCCCTGCAACAAGTGGAAATGTTGCTGAGCTCCAATCGCCTGGAATTTCTTTTTCAAACGGATGATACCTCTGGTTTCCAGAAATGTAAAAATATGTTAAGTCCTTTGTTTTATTATAAAGTATTTTCTGTTCATCCAGCCACATAAGGGTCATTCTGACATATGGTTCTTCACAAAGATTGATTACAGTAATTTCTGTGTCATCTGGAGCTAATGGTGTTGAAATAAGCAGAGATGATACAAATTGAGAATTTATTCCTGAAACAGTTGTTTTTCCGCCAGACAGCGGACCTTTTACCTTCACAGGTGGTTTACCGTTATTATTGATTGATATCGCATATGCACCCAGATTTCTTAATGCAACAAGTAATGGTTCAACAGGTCTGCTTCTTAATGATTCATCACCATCAAGAGTTACTTCAAAGTTACCAAGACAGCTTACCCCGCATATCAGATTAAAAGAAGTTCCTGAATTTTGAAGATCTAAAGTTTTCTGCGGATTTTTTGGATATTTATCAAAACCAATGACTGTCCAGCAATTTTTTTCTTTGTAAATCTCTGCTCCAAGATTTCTACACGCATTAACGGCTGCCATGGTATCCAAAGAGTCAAGAGGATTGATAATTTTTGACTCTCCCCCGGCAAGAGATGCTATGACTACTGCTCTGATTGTGTGGGATTTGCTTGCAGGGATTGTTGCTGTGCCGTTCAATCTTTGAGTTTTCTTAATTTTGAGATTCATTTTTAAAAACCTTTTTGTAAATTATACCACTTTTTTCAGCTGATACAACAATGTGACACTGTGAAAATCATGTTATAATAAATTAAAAAACGTGCGAAGGATGAAATAAATGGAAATATTGACAGTTTCTCTCAGCAATGTAATTTATCCGATATATCTTGATTACCCTCTGAAAAAAATTGGCAATTTGTTTCACAAACATCAATGTGGAAAAAAAATACTGGTTATTACTGATGAAAATGTTGCCAGATTATATGCTGACGTTGTTGTAAAAAGCGTTTCATCCATGAAGAATGTTCATTTATCAGTTGTAAAACCAGGGGAATCTTCTAAAACAATAAAAGTCGCTTATCAATTGATAAAAGAATGTTCATTATTCGGGATGGATAGAACAGACACAATTATTGCCCTTGGGGGAGGGGTAATTAGTGACCTTGCTGGATTTGTTTCGGCAATTTATTTAAGAGGGATTCGATTGATATCCATTCCCACGACACTTCTGGCACAGGTTGATGCGTCAGTAGGGGGTAAAACTGGTATTAATTTGCCATGGGGTAAAAATCTTGTGGGTGCGTTTCATCAACCGTTTTTCGTCGTGATGGACTTTTCTACTCTTGAAAGTTTGCCTGCAAGAGAAATATCTCAGGGTATGGCAGAAATTATCAAGTGCGCGGTGATAAGAAGTAAGAAGTTGTTTGACCTTCTGCAGGATGTACCAGGTGAAGATATCAAAAAGTATTTTAAGTTTCTTGTTCGCGAGTGTGTATCGATTAAAAAACGGGTTGTTGAATCTGATGAGAAAGAAGAAAAAGGAATACGGGAAATTTTGAATTTTGGGCATACGATAGGACATGCAATTGAGATTAATAGCAAACTTTTAAATCATGGAGAATCCGTAGCCCTGGGAATGCTTGGAGAAACATTTCTTGCCGTGAAAAGAAACTTCTGTTCTTATTCGCTTTTTGAAAATCTCAGGGCTCTGGTCAAAAAATATGGGTTGCCAGTGAAATGTGATGTTTCAGTAAAAAGGGTAAGTCATTCACTTACGTTTGATAAAAAAATGAAAGGCGGAAAAATTAGATGCGTGATGCCCCTGAGAATCGGAGCTGTAAAAACAGGGGTTGAAATTTCGCCTGAAGAAGTAATATCAAACTGGGAGCAATGGCAATGAATAAAAAAATTACACTTGATCATCTCAGGAAACAGATTGATGAGATCGATAAGAGGTTGATAAATCTTCTTAATGAAAGAGCGAAAATTGTACAGCAGGTGGCTGAAGTAAAAAAGCACAATAATCTTCCTGGTTTTGATCCTTCCAGAGAAAAAAAGATTATTGATACTTTACAGAGAATTAACACTGGACCGCTATCAAACAAAGATATAGAATCGGTTATGCGAGAAATTTTTAGAATTTACAGATCTCTCGGAAGGCCTTTGACTATTGCGTATTTAGGTCCAGCAGGGACATTTACTCATCAGGCGTCCTTGTTCCAGTTCGGAGACAAAAATGATTATATGCCATGTAGAACAATTGAATCTGTATTCAGAGAAGTTGAAAAGGGTAGGGCGGATTATGGCGTTGTGCCTATTGAGAATTCAAATGAAGGAGTGGTGACACACACACTTGACATGTTTGTTGATAGCGATTTGAAAATCACAGCTGAGATTATTCTTGAAATTCATCATTTTTTACTTTCCAGGGAGAAGAACTTAACAAAAATTAAAAAGGTTTATTCTCATATCCAGGCATTAGGCCAGTGTCAGAGATGGCTTGAAGAAAATCTTCCTGGGGCAGTTCTGTTGGAAGCAGAAAGTACCGCGCATGCTGTGCGTCTTGCGCAAAAAGAGCCTTTTTCTGCGGCAATTGGTTCAGAAGCAGCAGCAGAAATTTATAAAATGAACATACTGGCACCAAATATTGAGGATTTCAGGGGAAATGCCACGAGATTTCTTGTTATTGGGACACGTTATTCCCAGCCAAGCGGAGATGATAAGACCTCGATTATGTTTTCGATTAAGGATCGGGTGGGTGCGCTTCACGACATGCTTGTGCCGTTTAAAAAATACAATATCAATCTAACTCGGATTGAATCGAGACCTACAAAGAAAAAAGCGTGGGAATACATATTTTTTGTGGACTTCGAAGGACATAAAGATGATGCTAACGTTTGTAAAGCCCTTGCTTTGCTTGAGAAAAATTGTGTATTTTTGAAAATCCTTGGTTCGTATCCAAAAGGAGGTCTTTGATGGCAGACCTTATTATTATGGCAGGGAATTCTTCTGATGAGGAAATTTCTGCTGTTATAGAAAAGATAAAATCTCTCGGTTTTGGTATTAATCTCAGTAAGGGAAAAGAAAAAATCATCATAGGGATTATTGGTGATACAAGACGACTTTCTGAGGAGGTTTTTTTATCTTTTCCCGGTGTGATTGAGGTTATCAATATTCTTAAGGATTATAAATTGGTCAGTCGGGAATTTCATGTTGAAGATTCTTCCTTTTTTGTTGGAAATGTTCTGGTTGACAGGAATCGCCTTATTGTTGTGGCCGGTCCGTGTTCTGTAGAAAGTGAGGAACAGATGGTAAAAATCGCACATTTCATCCGATCCAGCGGAGGTAAAATTTTACGTGGTGGTGCCTATAAACCAAGAACATCACCATACAGCTTTACAGGTCTGGGAAGAGAAGGGCTTGAGATCCTCAAGGAAGTAAAAAAACAAACAGGCCTTCCTGTGGTTACCGAAGTGATGACTCCTGAAGAGGTTGATATCGTCGCTGAAGTTGCAGACATGTTACAGATAGGAGCAAGAAACATGTACAATTATCGACTTCTTGAGAGAGTTGGAAGAACACAGGTTCCCGTGATGCTTAAAAGAAGTTTTCAGGCAACAATCAGTGAGTTTTTGAGTTGCGCCGAATATATTCTGAAGGAAGGAAATTCAAAGGTGATTCTGTGCGAACGGGGCATTCGCACTTTTGATTCGCAGTTTACAAGAAATTGTCTTGACTTAAACGCCATACCAGTTTTGAAAAAAGAAACGCATCTGCCTGTTTTTGTTGATCCAAGTCATGGAACCGGTAAGCGGGACCTTGTTATACCTATGTCGCGGGCGGCCATTGCTGCTGGAGCTGACGGACTTGTTATCGAAGTTCATCCAAAACCAGAAGAAGCATTGTCTGATGGATTCCAATCTCTCACCTTTGAAATGTTCAAAAGGTTGATGGAAGAGATTCAACCCTTTGCAAAAATTATGGGACGAACTGTTTAGCGAAGAGGTTTTTCTATGGATCTGATTGTTGAATGGAAAACACTAATTGATGAATCAACGTATCCGGCTGAATATCCATTTCCAGGGGAATGGGTGTCTTTTGGTAAAGGGTATCCAGTAAAAGGACTTGGTGGATGGGAAACTTCATTGATCGCACATGAAGTAAAAGATTTTGATCTGGATAGAGCCAAGCATCTTATGGTTTTATATTTGAAATCCTGTTATCGAGAAGAGGATGGAATGTTAGCATCAAAGGTGGTTGCAAAATCCGATAATTTGTATTCGATGACAAAAAAAGGAAGGATATACAAATACAGTCATGCGCCTATCTGGAGTTTTACTGCAAGAAAAATTCTTGAAAAACAATGGGATGAGAAATTTGCTCTGCTTTGTTTTGATATTGGAATAAATAACCTTAAATGGTGGGAGGAAAACAGAAAAGATAGAATTGGATTATTTTGGTATTTTGATAGTTATCCTGACGAAAAGGAATCAGCGGAATCTGGCCACGAACATTCTCCACGATGGGATTTTACTGATCTTGGGCCATTTCCATGCATTGATTTAAACTGCCAGATCCTGATATATCTTGAAAATCTCATATTTCTTGCTGAAAAACTTGGTAGAGTCAGAGAAAGGGACAAGATTTTTTCAATGTATGAGAATTTGAAGGCAACTTCCTGGAAATATTTCTGGGATGAGTTAATTGGTATATTTTGTGATTACGACCTTACAGGTATGAATGCAAAGAAAACCACTGCTTCATTCTGGGCATTGATAAGCGGCCTGGCATCGCAAGAAGATACTGAGCGAATGGTAACTTTGCTACTGGACCCAAAGGAATTTTTTGCACCACACGGATTGCCTGTTGTATCACTTTCTGAACCAGCTTTTGAACTTGATTTCTGGAGAGGGGCGCTTTGGCCATCTGAAGTATTCTGGGTTTGTGCCGGCCTTCAGAAATATAAGTTTGATGAAATTGCGAAAAAAATTGCCAGGATATGTTTGGAAAATATTTTCAGCACTTTCAAAAATACTGGTAAATTCTGGGAGTTTTATAATCCTCTTGATGGAAATATATCTAAACTAAAAAGGAATAAATCCAGCAAAGGGCCATTTCCAGATTGTCCTGCTTCAGTTCCTGTGATTAGTCTTGAAAAAATTGCAGAAGGAGAAAAGGTATGTTGAACAGGATAAAATTTTTTCTACCAACAAGAATATTTTTTGGAGAAGGTTGTCTTTCTGAATTTTTGCCTGAAGCGGCTGTTTTTGGAAGAAATGCTTTGATTGTGACAGGTAAATCTTCAGCACGAAGGACCGGTTTACTTGATACTGTATGCGGAATTTTAAAACACAGTGGCGTCATGTGTCACGTGTGTGACAATGTATCTCCTGAGCCAGCAGTGAAAGATTGTGTTCGTGTGGCAGAAGCAGGTTTACAATATGATGCAGATATGCTTGTTGCTGTTGGTGGCGGCAGTGCCATGGATGTTGCAAAGGCAGCAGCTGTTTTGATGAAAAATCCAGGCCCCTGTCAGAGTTATTTTGGAGAAGAGAAATTTGCAAATGAACCTTTACCTGTTATTGCGGTCCCAACAACCTGCGGAAGCGGAAGTGAAGTTACCAGGTATGCGGTGATTATCGATGAACAAACAAATACCAAAAAAACTATTTCCTCAGAGAGAATAATTCCGAAAATGGCAATACTTGATCCATCAACAATAAGAAGTTTGCCTGGGCCACTTATTGCAGGGACTGGCATGGATGCCCTGTGCCATGCGATTGAAGGGTTTTTATCAATAAAGGCGAATCATCTAACGCAACTATTTTCGCGGGCTGCAATCAGATTGATTATAGAAAACATTAATAATGCGACGACGGATTTGCATATGGGACATATCGAATCAGTTTTCCTTGGTTCTCTGTACGCTGGCTTTGTAATCAATCACACCGGTACAATTTTCATCCATGGTATGGCATACGGCCTAACAATCAGACACAACGTTCATCACGGAACCGCTAATGCACTATGCCTGCCGTACGCCCTCTTGTTTTTGAAAAAACATGGATATGAGGAAGAAATAAAGGAACTGGAAGGATTTATTACTGCTCAGGCAATTATTGATATGAACAGGAGAATGGGACTTCCAGCAAGATTAAGGGATTTGGGTCTGCAGCAGAGCGAAATTGGTATTCTTGCCGAAATGGCAGTAAAAGGTTGTGAGAGATCATTCAAAAACATGAAACAGCCATTTAGTAAGGACGATTTTGTTCAGATTTTTACATCTATGTTTTGAAGTTAATCACTTATGAAGTTCAGAAATGAAGATTTCTAATATATTTCGATTTCATGCAAAGAATATTCCCTGCGTTGTAATGGGGATAGGGAAGTTTGATGGATTTCATGTTGGGCATCAAAAAATAGTAGACGAAATATTAAGGATATCTAACAATTTAAGGTGTATGCCGACGGTTTTTACCATCAGAAATTACCCAGCCAGCAGTGTCCTGGCTTTATGGAAGGAGCGACTTGATGCATTCAAAAGGCATGAAATTGAACTATGTCTGTGGGCAGATTTTATGGAAATACAAAAACTTTCTCCAGAGATATTTCTGAATATTCTGCAATCCACCTGTAATATAAAGGGAATAGTTGTTGGAAAGGGTTTCAGATTTGGTTTTCATCGCAAAGGTGATACAAAATTTCTCAAGACCTGGGCAAAGCAGAAGGGAATTATTGTTTCTATTATAAAACCGGTCATTATGAATAATCACATTGTCAGCAGCAGTGTTATTAAGGAAATGATACGCAATTCTAAATTTTTTGAGGCAAGAGCAATGCTTGGCAGATGGTTTACTTTGAAAGGCAGGCATATTTCTGGTAGAAAATTAGGTAGAAGTATTGGTTTTCCTACGATAAATCTTGATTTATTAAATAAAAATTCACCATTGTCTGAAGGGATATATGCAGCGATTGTCAAACAGAGAACTAAAGTTTTCAAATCCGTGGTCTTTTATGGTTCTTCTCAAACCTTTCAAGGTCCTGTTTCATTTGAAATTCATATACTGGATACGAAGATTAATACATCTGGTAATGAAATTTTTACTGTTATTCCTGTACAGAAAATAAGGGAAGTAGAAAAATTTGATAAAATACCAGCGCTTGTCAAGCAGATAGAAAGGGATATTTCAAAAGCCAAAAAAATCTTTAATATTCTAAAACTTGACGACTTAAAAGAAAAGGTGTAGTATTATGTCACCTTCCAAAAATTTTTTTCTGCGAAAAGGAGGAAAAGAAAATGGACAAATATGTTTACTTCTTTGGAGGTGGTAGAGCAGATGGCAACGAAAGTATGAAGGAACTATTGGGGGGAAAAGGAGCCAATCTTGCTGAAATGGCAGGTCATCCGGATTTACGTTTGCCAGTTCCTCCTGGATTCACCATTACCACTGAAGTTTGTACTTATTATTACAAACACAACAGAACATACCCGAAAAGTTTGAAAAAAGAAGTTGAAGCAGCATTGAAAAGAGTGGAAAAACTTATGGGCCGAAAATTTGGGGATGCAGAAAATCCATTACTTGTTTCTGTCAGGTCTGGTGCAAGGCGATCAATGCCAGGTATGATGGAAACAGTTTTGAATGTTGGCTTAACTGAAAAGACGTTACCGGGGTTAATAAAGCAGAGTGGAGGTAACGAAAGATTTGCTTACGACGCCTATAGACGGCTCATTATGATGTATGCTGATGTGGTGATGGAAAAGGCGCAGGGCATTGAACCAGAAGACGGTAAGGGTGTTAGAAAACTGATGGATGAGCGGCTTGAGGAACTAAAAATAAGAAAAAATTATAAAAATGATACAGATTTGACGGTGGAAGACCTTAAAGACCTTATCAAAGAATTCAAGCAAATCGTTAAACAGAGGTTTGGTAAAGAATTTCCTGATGATCCTGATGAGCAGTTGTGGGGTGCTATTGGTGCGGTGTTTGCATCATGGAATGGAAAACGAGCAGTTGAATATCGACGCATAGAAAAAATTCCTGATGACTGGGGAACTGCTGTTAATGTCCAGGCAATGGTGTTTGGCAATATGGGAGAAGATTCAGCTACAGGTGTGGCTTTTACACGTAATCCTGGCACAGGCGAACATCAATTCTATGGCGAGTATCTTGTTAATGCCCAGGGAGAAGATGTGGTAGCAGGAATCAGAACCCCGGCGCCGATCAACGAATACTCAAAGAATGAACAGAGTAAACATTTACCAACTCTTGAATCACTGATGCCTGAGGTTTACAAACAGCTGGATAAAATTCAAAAAAAGCTGGAAAAACATTATAAAGACATGCAGGATATTGAGTTTACCATTGAAAAAGGCAGACTTTTTATTTTGCAATGCAGGGTGGGGAAAAGAAATGGTGTCGCAGCAGTCAGAATGGCGGCTGATATGTATAGGGAAAAACTTATTGACGCTGAGACCGCTGTCATGCGTGTTGCTCCGTCACAACTTGTGGAATTGTTGCTTCCCATGATTGACCCCAAAGCAGAAGCTGCGACAAAGCCCATAGCTAAAGGACTTCCTGCAGGTCCTGGTGGTGCCAGAGGAAGGGTGGTTTTTACTTCAAAAGATGCTGTTGAATGGGCTCAACGTGGCGAAAAGGTGATTCTGGTAAGGGAAGAGACATCACCTGAAGATGTTGACGGTATGCACAAGGCAGAGGCGATTCTTACCAGCAAAGGAGGTATGACATCCCATGCGGCACTTGTGGCAAGAGGGTGGGGGAAGTGTTGTATCGTGGGATGTTCAGATATTGAGATTGCAGCGGATAATAAATCCTTTAGAACGAAAAGTGGTGCGGTGATCAATGAAGGTGACTGGATTTCATTGAATGGCACAAAAGGTCTTGTGTATCAGGGAAGTTTACCATTGGTTGATGTGGACCTCGACCATAATGAATCTTACCAATATTTCATGAAAATCGTGGATAAAGTAAGAAAACTAAAGGTGCGTGCTAATGCAGATACTCCTGAGGATGCAAAAAAAGCCCTCAAGTTTGGAGCAGAAGGGATTGGGCTTTTTCGTACAGAACACATGTTTTATGGTGAAGGCAGTGACAAACCATTGTTTTTGCTCAGAAAGATGATTATGAGCAAAACAGTTGAAGAGCGAAAATCTGCTCTTGAAGAATTATTCCCGTACATGAAGAATGACATAAAAGCCACGCTTGAGGTAATGAATGGATATCCGGTTACTATCCGTCTTCTTGACCCGCCACTTCATGAATTTGTTCCACACGATGAAGAAAAACTTCTTGCTCTTGGAAAAGAACTGGGCGTGGATGCCGATGAATTAAAAAGAAGGGCAGAATCTTTACGAGAAAATAATCCAATGCTCGGTCATCGAGGGGTCAGACTTGGAATTACTTATCCTGAAATCTCTGAAATGCAGTTCAGAGCCATCCTCGAGGCAGCGGCAGAGCTGATTAAAGATGGGAAAAAGGCATTGCCAGAAATCATGATTCCAGTAACATGTACGGTTGCAGAGCTTACGCATCAAAAGAGAATCTTTGAACGTGTTTATCAGGAGGTATGTTCGAAATTTGGGTTGAAGAAAATACCCCATATGTTTGGCACAATGATTGAAATTCCAAGGGCAGCCCTTACTGCTGATAGAATGGCTGAGGTTGCTGAATTCTTTTCGTTTGGTACAAATGACCTTACTCAAATGGGATTTGGATTTTCAAGAGACGACATTGGAAGTTTTCTTCCCGACTATCTTGCAGGGAAAATTCTTCCTGCAGACCCATTTCAGACTATAGACCAGGAAGGAATTGGTGAACTGATTTCTATCGGCATACAGCGGGGAAGAGCAACATGCGAGAACCTAAAGGTTGGTATTTGTGGTGAACATGGAGGAGACCCTGATTCTGTAAAATTCTGCCACAGAGCTGGCATGAACTATGTGTCCTGTTCTCCATTCAGAGTTTGTATCGCAAGACATGCGGCCGCCCAGGCAGTGGTGGAAGAGAAGTTAAAAAGTTTGCAGAACAGAAAAAAGAAAACACGCAAAAAATAACGAAGTTATAAAGTCGTGAAATAATGAGGTTAATAACAGAAGGCATATAAAAAATTGTCTGAGGCTCATCTTATGCCTTCTGTTTTTCTTTTCAGTTGCATAATCGCCAGTCTTGACCTTTATACTCCCTGTGACAGAGTTTGTCTCCTGCCCTTAGGTACACTCGGTAACCTTTATTAAGGAAAATAAAGAGTGGAAAAGTTCTGTACATACCCATTATTTGTCTATAAGAATTACTGGCGTAAATTTTTTAAATATATGATACAGGTTTTTTATAATACTTCTACCAATATAAGCGTCTAATTTAAAAAATGCGCGAAACTTGCAAGGCACATTAAAGCCGGGTATAATGTTCTTTAGCCAGTTTCTATGATAACAAAAAGGTTGAGGATTGTATACGTAAGTATCTGATAATCATAAAAAAGGAGTCAGAATGGATAGAAAAGAATTTTTGAAAACCAGTCTTGCCGCTGTTGCTGGATTGGTATTGGCGAGGTACTCAAAGGTTTCTGGTGGTCCTGTAAAATCTGCTGGTCAGAGAGCAGAAATTTTTGTCGCAAAGGACGCAGATCCTTCAGAGTTGACTGCAAAGGCTATAAAATCACTGGGTGGGATGGAGAAGTTTGTGAAAAAGGGCGCAAGGGTTGTAATAAAGCCGAACATAGCATGGAATAGAAGTCCTGAGCAGGCGGCAAACACACATCCAGATGTCGTGGGAACAATTGTGAGTCTTTGTAAAAAAGCAGGCGCATCAACTGTGATCGTTACTGATGTGACCTGTCATCCCTGGCAAACTACCTATATTACTACGGGTATTAAAGAGGCTGTGGAAAAAGCAGGGGGGATTATGAAAGGGCCTGAAAAATTCAGGCACGTTTCTATTCCTTCTGGAGTTGTGCTTAAAGAGGCTGATATTCTTGAAGACATTCTTGATGCAGATGTTCTTATTAATGTTCCTGTTGTCAAGGTTCACGGTTCCCAGGCAAAGGTTACCATTTCTATGAAAAACTGGATGGGAGCAGTAAGAGATAGGGGATATTTTCATAGGACAGATCTCAATCAATGTATTACAGACATTTCATCGTTTTTAAAGCCTACTTTTACAATTGTTGATGCCACAAGAATCCTTCTAACAAATGGACCTCAGGGACCCGGCGAGGTGAAAGAAACGAAAATGGTCTTTGGTGGATTTGATTTTGTTGCACTTGATGCTTTTGGCGCGACACTTCTCGGAATCAATCCAGCAGAGGTGAGACACATTCAGATTTCAGGGAAAATGGGACTTGGTGAATCAGACCTATCAAAGGTGAAGGTAAATTATATATAAAAATTCAGGGCTGCTTTATGAAAAAAAACATTGTACGAAGACTTGTTCAGATTCTGAGTGTTTTCTTATTTTTTTTCCTGTTGAAAAAAACAGGAGCATTTCCTGTTTCTGAAAAATTGCCATTAAGTATCTACTATCAGGTGGATGGACTACTGACAATGTCAGTGGTAATAGCGACAAGAACCATTGGTTTATTCATCCTCCCTGGAATATTATTGTTGTCAGTTATAGCAATAATTGGTAACTTTTTTTGCTGGTGGATTTGTCCATTGGGTGGCATTATTGATTATCTTAACTTATTTACATTGAGAAAACGATGGAAAATTTCATTATTTATACCAGGGTGGTTGAGGAAAGGAGGATTAATAATTTTAATGATTACGATTTTATCTGCTATATTTTCTGGTTCATTACCTTTTATAGGTTTTGTTTTTGATCCTTTTGTTATTATGGGTCAAGCCGCAACAGGCCTGAAATTTTGGATTTGTTTTTTTGTAATTATTATTATCACTGGTATCGTATTTCCACGATTATGGTGCAATTGTTTTTGCCCTCTTGGCAAACTATACACGCTTACTGGTACGAGGGTAAAATTAAACATACTTAGAAGAAAATTAACAAAGAAAGGTTATGAATAGAAAAGAGTTCCTTGTTTCACTCGGCACGACAATTTTTTTTGCTCTTTTACCTGGATTCCTTAGACCTGGAAGAAGTTATTCGTCATCAATTATACGACCGCCTGGTTCTCTTGAGGAGGACAAATTTCCATTGTTTTGCATCAGATGTGGGCAGTGTATAAGGACGTGCCCATCTAAATGCTTGAAGCAGGTGGAAATTAAAAAATCCTTAAACCATTGGGCAACACCAGAGATTATTCCAAGGCAAAAGGGTTGTATATTATGTCAGAATTGCTCAAAAGTATGTCCCACAGGTGCAATAAGAACTGTAGATCATGATAGCATAAAAATTGGCACTGCTACGATATACAGAGACGAGTGTCTCGTATGGACTCATAAGAAGGAATGTCTTGTGTGTCTTGAGTTTTGTCCGGTTCAGGCAATATACCTCGATGAAAAGGGTAGGCCGATTGTAAATCCCAGAGTCTGTGTTGGCTGCGGACTCTGCGAGCAAAATTGTCCTGTGACAAAAAAAGATGCTGCGATAAGGGTTTCAACAGCAGGTGAAAGAAGGTTTCATATAAATGATGGCAAATATTATTGACGTAAGACATTCACAAGGAGGACCTTATGAATCTTGGGGTTCAAGAGCTGTTTTTAATAGGCCTGATTATTTTACTTTTGTTTGGTGCAAAGAGATTGCCTGAAATTGGGAGAGCATTCGGGAAGGCCATTGGCGAATTTAGAAAAGGATTAAAAGAAGTTGAAAAGGTAGTTGAGGAAAAAGAGGAAAAAGAAAATAAGTGAGAATCATGAGAATGGATTCTCAGAATGCGACATTTTTTGACCATCTTGAAGAGCTCAGACGAAGAATTCTGTTTATACTTTTGTGGTTTTTTTTGTGCTGTGCTATTAGTTATGTATTTAATAATCAAATACTTAAGCTTGTTATACAACCCTTGAATTCGTTTCAAAAAAGTCCGGTTTTTGTTTCTCCAGTTGAACCATTTTTTTCTGTTATAAAACTTACGCTTTTCTTTGGCCTTCTTTTAAGCTGTCCTTTTATATTTTTTCAGATTTATGTGTTTGTAAAACCGGCACTTAGCATTGAACAAGCAAGGAACTTCCTATTTTGTCTGATTGCTGGGTTGGTTCTGTTTTATGCTGGTATCCTGTCAGGGTATTATTTCATTGTTCCAATGGGACTAAAGATACTTTTTGCTTTCGGAGGAAATTTGATAGTTCCCCTGGTAACAATAGGATATTATCTCACATTTTTTATCTGGATATCTCTTATGCTCGGTATTGTTTTTCAGTTACCTGTTGTCCTGGCTTTTCTTGGAATTTCTGAGATTATTAGTATTGGTCAAATGAAGAAATTAAGAAAATTTGTATATGTGGGTGCCTTTGTGATTTCTGCAATCATTACTCCAACCACAGATGCCATAACACAGACAATTATTGCAGGAACGCTGATTTTTCTTTATGAGATTACACTAATTTTTCTTTGGATTTTTTTGAAGCATAAGATATTAGAAAACAAAAACTTATAATCAATTTATTTATATTTGGTGTTAAGTTGATTTTCATCCCGGATTTTTTGTGATTTGTGCGTGATTGCGAAAATTCGAAACACTGATCAATATCCTAAAGTTAACATAATATATCTTATGCGACATTATATTATGTATCTTTCATATTATCAATGCATTAGGTGCTTAAATTTGTTTAAAAGCACTGCAGGATGGATATATTGATGTTGCGGTCATCCTGGAAGAATTTAACTCATTGTTCAGTGAAAATAAAACTGTTTTTTTGGTCAGAATTATGTGAAGTTATGTTTTTTCTGGAATGGTCTGATTTTTTCGTTTAATCCGGCTTTGGGCTGGTTTTTAATATTTCCACCATTTCTCGTACTGCTTGGTGAAGTCCTGTGAATACAGCCCGACATATAATGCTGTAGCCAATATTGAGCTCCTCTATGTGCCTGATATTCAATATTGGATAAATGTTTCTATAGTCAATGCCGTGTCCGGCGTGTGTTTTCAATCCTGTTGAAACCGCAAATTCTGCTGCCTTGCGAATTTTTTGAAGTTCTTGATTCCATGCTTCATCTTGATCTTTTTCAAAGTACTCTGCATATTTACCAGTGTG
Organism: Candidatus Ratteibacteria bacterium; assembly: GCA_049971295.1. Lineage (GTDB taxonomy): Bacteria > Ratteibacteria > UBA8468 > B48-G9 > DTJG01 > DTJG01. The sequence goes on from JBMFLH010000027.1 coordinate 21,686, forward strand.
TAGTTCTATGGCGTCTGCGCCTGCTTCTTTTGACGCTTCGACCTGTTGAAGGTCGGGTTCTATAAACAGGCTCACAACAATTCCTTTTTCATGGAAGAGTTTTATTACTTCCTTGATCTTTTCATGGTGTGATAATACGTCAAGACCACCTTCAGTTGTCAATTCCTCCCTTTTTTCAGGTACAAGCGTTACCTGAGATGGCTGGACTTGCAGGGCAATTTTTACAATTTCTTCGCTTATTGCCATTTCAAGATTCAGTCTCCTCACCGTATTTTTTAATGCGAAAACATCCCTGTCCTGGATATGTCTTCTGTCTTCTCTTAAATGGCAAACAATTGAGTCGCACCCTGCTATTTCACATATTCCAGCAGCAAATACAGGATCAGGAAAATGTCCTTTTCTTGCCTGCCTTATTGTGGCAATATGGTCAACATTAACTCCTAATTTTTTCATTGTCTACCTCCCAGTATTTCTTTCAAATTCTTGACCAGCAATTGATTTTCTGAAGGTTTCCCAATCGTTATTCGTAGGAAGTTGTCTTTTATTCCAAATCCTGACATCGGCCGAACAATAATTCCCCTTTTTTCAAGTTCTTTGCATAGAAATTCCGCATTATGACTGGATTTGCAGAATAAGAAATTTGTTTCACTCGGAAACGCCTTAAATCCAATCTCTGTTAAATGTTTGAGTAGGTAGCGTTTTTGTTTTCTGTTGTTTTCAATGGATTTTTTTACAAATTCGGTATCTTCTAACGCAGCAGATGCTGCCTGTTGGGCACAACTACTTGTATTGAATGGTGGCCTAATTTTTTCCATGATGCCGATGATGTCTTGTGAGGAAATTCCATATCCGATTCTTAGTCCGGCAAGTCCGTATATTTTGGAAAAGGTCCTTGCGACAATGACATTTTTTCTATTAATCCATTCCAGAGCGCTTCCAAAGTCCGGGTCTTCGGCATATTCAATATATGCCTCATCTGATAGCACAAGGATTCTGTCTGGAATATTTTGTAGAAATCGTTCAAGTTGTATTTTTTTTATATGAGAACCTGTGGGATTATTGGGGTTACAAAGGATGATCATTTTTGTCCTGGAAGTAATTTTTTCAAAAAAGGCATCAAGGTTATATGAAAAGTCGCTGTTAAGGTTTACCATTACTGGTTTTACACCGAAGGCAAAGGCAAGAATTTTGTAGATGATAAAAGATGGGTGCGGGAAAATCATTTCATCCTCTGGTTCGCAGAAGGACTGGATTGCCATGCTGATGATTTCGCTTGAACCACTTCCTACAATGATATTGCTGCTTTTTACATTCAGTAATCCTGCCAATTTTTCTTTCAAAAGATACGCAGAACCTTCAGGATATCTGTTGATCTCATAAATCCTTTTTTTCAGTGCTTTAACGGCTGCAGGAGAAGGTCCAAAAGGATTCTCATTTGAAGCCAGTTTCACAATTTTTGCTAATTTTCTTTCCC
>JBMFLH010000028.1:0-22553 GCA_049971295.1 Candidatus Ratteibacteria bacterium
CCGCTCCAGTTCAAATCCCTTTCAAAGAAGAAAAAACGGAGGGTGAGGGATTTGAGCGCCCTCGCCTCCCACTACGGCTCGGGTCGGCCAGCCGCACAAGTCCTCGCTTGCTCGGACTTATACGTCTTCGCTCCAGTTCAAATCCCTTTCAAAGAAGAAAAAACGGAGGGTGAGGGATTTGAACCCCCATGTCCCGTGAGGGACGGTGGATTTCAAGTCCACTGCCTTACCGTTAGGCTAACCCTCCAGTGTATTCATAATATATTATAGCAGGTCATACCGTTTTATTAAAATGCCAATGAATTGACTTTAACTGCTGTTGGTTTTATTATTTACTCTATGGAGAAAATTGGCACTGAATATTTCAATAAATTCCTGCTTTATCTGCCAAAAATTCCTTTAGCACTGGTTATTGTGCTGGCAGGATGGTTTCTTGGGAAAACATGGAATCGTTTTTATTTAAAAATATCAAAAAATTCCAGAATAGATGCGCTTGCAAGAAAATACATAGCTCGGCTTGTTTACATGGCAATATTTGCCTTTTCAATTATCATCGCCCTTTCAACTCTTGGTTTGAATATATCTCCCTTTCTTGCAGGGATAGGCGCTGGTGGATTAATTATCGGATTTGGTGTAAGAGAAACTGTAGCTGATTTTGCGGCAGGAATCATGATTTTTATATACAGGCCTTTCAAAATAGGAGACCTTGTAAAAATCTGCGGGGTTGAAGGAGAGGTGGTCGCAATCAGTCCCGTGAATATTGAACTCAAAGCAAAGGATTCCAGAAAAGTTCTTGTTCCAAATCGCAGTGCATGGGGACAGATTATTTACAATTCAACAAAGGATGGGAAGAATATATGTGCCCTTCAAATAACTGTAAGTCAAGAAACAACAAATCTTGATGAAATACTCAACCCTGTTTTTCAGCAATTTAATATTAAATACAGATGTTGCTTAATGGGCATTCTGCCATCTGGTTTAAACTATACAATTTACGTGGAAATACCAAAAGACATGTCAGTTGAATTAGACCAGATTATCAAAAATCTCTGGGTTCGATTGCAAGAGAAAAATATCAATGCCACAATCACCCTTCAATCGTGAAAAAGGTCAGATTTAAGGCAAAAGTCACTTACGATGGCGCTGATTTTTATGGATGGCAGATTCAGCCAGGGAAAAAAACTGTACAGACAGAAATAGAAAGGGTTCTATCTCAAATTTTTCAACAGAATGTAAAAATTCAGGGGTGTGGTAGAACTGACACTGGAGTTCACGCAATATGTTATGTGTTTTCTTTTTCTGTTCATACGAATATGACGCCTGTTGAAGTGATGAAAGCAACAAACGCACTCCTTGACAAAAAAATAAGAATAAAAGACGTGTCTTATGCAGAAAATAACTTTCATCCAAGATTTGACGCAAGAAAAAAGATATATCGTTATTTGATTAGTGAATTCAATTCACCATTTTTAATAAATAGGGCATGGTATATCTGTCAGAAACTTAATATCACGAAAATGAAAAAGGCAGCAGCACATATTGTTGGAACGCATGATTTTGCATGTTTTCAAGCGTCGGGGAGAAAAGCAAAAAACACCATTAGAACAATTGAATATATTAAAATAAACCGGGAAAGATTTTGCCTGGACCCAGAAGTAAAGATTATTGTCATTGAAATATGCGGCACTGGATTTCTTTATAAAATGGCACGAAATATTGTTGGAACTCTTGTGGATGTAGGGAGGGGAAAAAAATTGCCAGAACAGATAAAAGAGATTATTGAATCAAAAGACAGAAAACTTGCATCTGCAACTGCTCCAGGACACGGACTTTATTTGAAAGATGTAATTTACGAAAGAGAACCATGAAAAAAAATCTTGTTGATAAGGGTACCCTTATAAAAATCTTCAAAGACCGCGTTTTGTTTGATATTTCTGCAAAATCTTTAACGAGTTTCAAAACAGGTGGAATTTTGCCTGTCGTGGTTTTCCCTTCAAAAAAACAGGAAATTGAATTTCTATTGAGCTTGAAAAAAGAGGGAATTTCAATAAAATTCCTTGGCGCTGGTTCAAATGTTCTTGTGAGTGATGATGGATTTGATGGTATCATTGCAAGCACAAAAAATTTTTCTGGTGTCAAATATCAGGACGGAGTTTTAAGTGCACTGGCAGGAACAAAAGTAAACAATGTGATTGGTTACTGCGTAAGAAATCACCTTACTGGCCTTGAGTTTCTTGCGGGTATTCCAGGTACTATTGGCGGCTGCCTTATCATGAATGCAGGCATAAAGAATAAAAGTATTTCAGATGTCGTCGGAATTGTTGAGTATATGAATTATGAAGGCAAATGGATTAAAGAGAAAAAGGAAAATCTGTTATGGAAATATAGGTATTCACAGCTTAAAGAAAAATCCTTTTTCATTTTTTCATGCACCTTAAAAGTAGAAGTTGGCAATAAAGACACAATAAGACAAAGCATAGCCAACATTATGCAAAAGAGAAGAATAAGCCAGCCATTAGAATATCCATCCGCTGGATCAGTGTTTAAGAATCCGCCAGATCACTATGCTGGTAAGTTAATTGAACAGGCAGGGTTGAAGGGCTACAGAATCGGGGATGCAGCAATCTCTGAAAAACATGCAAATTTTATTGTTAACCTTGGGAAAGCTACGTCTTCTGATATCTGGAAAATTATCTGTCACATTCAGGAAACAGTGAAAAAACAGTATAATATCTATCTCGAAACAGAAATAGAAATCATAGGGAGGTTCTCTTGAAAATTGTTGTATTGTGCGGTGGAGATAGTCCTGAAAGGGATGTTTCCCTTGTTTCTGGTGATTCAGTAGCAAAAGCGCTTTCAAAGAAACACAGAGTGATAAAACTTGACCCATCAGTTAGGGATTTTGCAAGAAAACTTTTGAAAATAAACCCTGATTGCGTGTTTATTGCTCTTCATGGTGGGAAAGGAGAGAATGGAACAATTCAAGGATTTCTGGAGACATTGAACATTCCATTCACAGGTTCAGGAGTGTGCGCAAGCGCTATCTGCATGAACAAAATTATTATGAAAAAAATTTTGTTGTTTCATAAAATTCCTACACCTGATTTTGTTGTCGCAGAAAAACAAACGATGCCACATATTCCTTTTTCTTCTCCATGGGTTGTTAAACCAGCAAATCTTGGTTCAACGCTCGGGATTTCTGTTGTTGGTAGCACATACGAAATGAAAAAAGCTCTGTCAAAAGCGTTTAAGTTAGATTGTGAGGTTTTCATAGAAAAATTCATAAAAGGAAAAGAAATTACGATTGGAATTATCGGCAACGAAGATTTACAGGTACTTCCACCTGTTGAAATCAGAACAAACAGGAAGTTGTATGATTACACAGCAAAATATAAAAAAGGAGGAAGCCAGCATATTATTCCTCCAGAGATAAATAAAAAACACATCGATAAAGCATCTGAATATGCGCTTCAAACATATAAGGTTTTAGGGTGTGCTGGTTGCGCAAGGATGGAAATAATCATTCAGGATAATGGTGATATGTTTATTCTTGATGTCAATACCATCCCAGGTTTTACACCGTTAAGTCTTCTACCAGACGCAGCAGCTCATGCAGGGATTTCATTTGAACAATTATGTGAAAAACTTATTGATTTAGGACTTCAAAGATGCGGGAAAAATTGATCCAGGAAAGAAAAAAAAGAATTAAGAAATATTTGTATCTATTACTGCTGTTATTGATAATAGGGCTGTTTTTTTACCTGAAACTTTTTCTGCCTGTCTGGTTGAAAAACATATCAATCTTTTCTCTGAAAAACATTATCGTTGAACCCGACTCATACAGTTCGTTTGTTAAAGGATATATTTCTGTGCCAGAAGGTTCAAGTATCTTTTCAGTCAATATGGCTGATATTTATACAAGATTGAAACAGGTGTATTTTATTGAAGATTGTTATATTGAAAAACGTTTACCTGATACACTTGTTGTCAGATTAAAAATCAGAACTCCGTGGGTTGTTGTCACAAACACCAGTTCAGCTGCATTAATGGACAGAAATGGTTATTTCCTTCCATTGCAAGAAAATTTTAAAGGATGGCATATTCATGGGATTCACATTGAGCAAATTGGTGACAAAACATCTGATATTGATAAACTTGAGATTTTGAAAGAGATTGAACAGTGGTATAATTATTACGGGATTGCCAATCTTTTTCCCGTTGACACAGTGGCTATCGATGACCCTGACAGAATAGAGCTGGTATCAGGTGATGCGAAAATATACATTCATAAAAACGAAATTGAAAAGCAAATTGCGACAGCAAAAGAGGTTCTTAAAAATTGCAAGAAAAATAACTTTTTGTTTGAGTATATTGATGTGAGGTTTCAACAACCTTACATAAAAGAAAGGCTGCTGGAAAAACAATGAAAAATGAGACCATTGTTTCTCTTGATATAGGTTCACACAAAATTACCGGAATGGTAGCTATTGTGAATGATGTGTCATTGGAAATTGTTGGCGCAGAGCACATAGAATACGAGGAAGAAATCGTACAAAATGGTAGAGTTATTGATATGGACGGTTGTACTGAATACATAAAAAGGGTGCTCTCAGAACTTGAACAACAGACAAATATAAGTTTGCCTCTGGTGAATATCAGCATCGGTGGTGGGTTTGTGAGGGGATGGACTGCATCTCATAAGCTCGGACTGGAATCATCTCGAAGAAGAATCACAGAATTAGATATTGAAAATCTTTTGAAGCATGTGAAAAACAATAGCAAAATTCCGCCGGAGTCACACATTTTGAAACTACTTCCACAGGAATACATTATTGACGACGAGACACATGTTAAGAAAAATCCAAAGGGAATGTTCGGCAGTTCTATTGGTGCGCTTGTTCACATATGCGTTGTCCTTGACAATCCTTTGCAAAATATCATAGAGTGCATCAAGAAAGCTGGATCTGAAGTCGATGGCATTTATCCGCATTCCTGGGCATCAGCAGAAGCATTACTTTCAGAAGAAGAAAAAAAATCAGGAGTCCTTGTTATTGATTTTGGAAAGGGAACTACAGATTTTCTTGTTTATTCAGACGGAAATCTTTATGGAACCTATTCCATAAAATGCGGTGGAGAATTGATTGACAGGGATTTATCTCTGATATTAAACATTTCAATGGAGTCAGCAAGTGAAATTAAGAAAAATTATGGATGGTGCAATTACCAGAGCCTGGTTGCCAAGAAATCACCTGAACTTGAGGCACAAGTCGAAGTGAGAACAGTTGGCACCGGAGCAAAAATGATGATAGGGGTTGATAAAATTTCAAGGTTCGTCTATGAAAGAACCGATGATATTCTTAGGGTTAGAGTGAAAAACATTATTGAAAAAGACCTTGGAAAATCACCACGCCTTGGAGCGGGTATCGTGTTGACTGGTGGTTCTTCTCAATTGAAAGGACTTGTTGATTGTGTTCAGGAAATGTTCAAAAAACCAGCAAGATTAGGAACACCGAAAGGCATTTTGGGCCTGGCTGCTTCTTATCAATATCCGTGTTTTTCTGCAGTCGTCGGGACCCTGTTGCTACGAAAAAAAGAAATGGCAATTAATGAACAACCAGTACCCGCATGGTTAAAGAAATTGCAACAATTCAGAAAAAAAACTGAAGATAAATTGAAAAAAATATGGGAGGGATGGTAATATGGTTAACTTTGTTCTTGAAGAAACCAAAATCACGCCAATAAGAATTAAGACAATCGGCGTGGGTGGTGGCGGTGGAAAAATTGTTGGAAGAATTGCTTCTTCTTTTCAGAATATTGAGACTGTTGCCATTGATACTGATGTTCAGGCGCTTCAACATTGTCCTGTTTCATTGAAGGTTCAGATCGGAGAAAAGATTACTCAAGGAATTGGCGGAGCTGGTTCTGATCCGGAGAAAGGGAAGTACGCAGCAAATGAGGACCAGGAAAAAATTAGAGAAGTCCTGAAAAATACCCATATTGTTTTTATTATTGCAGGACTTGGCGGCGGCACAGGAACAGGCGCATCTCCAGTTGTCGCAAAAATCGCAAGGGACATGGGTGCCCTTGTTATCGCAACTGTCACTCTTCCATTCAAGTGGGAAAAACGGGACAAACAGGCAGAAATAGGGATGAGCAACCTTAAGGCAAATGTTGACACGCTGATCACAATCAGCAACGAACGATTACACGAAATTGTGGAAAGAGATACATCAATCAGAGATGCCTTTGCCAGAGTGGATGAGGTGGTGAGCCGTTCCATATTTGCTGTCGCTGATTTAATCAACAAGCCCTCTCACATTATGGACCTTGATTTTACAGATATAAAAAGAGTGCTTCAGAATGGAGGTAGGGGTATTGTTGGAACAGGGGTTTCCAAAGGAGAAAAAAAGACCGTCAAAGCACTCAAAGCAGCACTCGACGACCCGCTTCTTGGCGAAAAAGGTATTCAGGAAGCAAAAAATATTCTTGTCAGCATCATTGGCAGCCCAGACCTGACACTTCAGGATGTTGTTGAGGCGATGAACCATATCAATGATGTTGCGCATATTCAACAGGTGGCGTTTGGTTTAAGTATTGATGAAAAAATTAACGATGAAGTCAAGGTGACACTCATTGCCACAGGAATTGAACCTGGAAAAGAAACACCTACCAGAATTACAGAGAAAACTCACCAGGAAGAGGGTGTATTCGGAGAAATTGAAAAGGACGTTGAAATTCCACCCTCATGGAGGCGACATACCCACAGCAGGGAAACACAAGACAAAGATAGTGAAATTTTTGATAAGGAGTACTCATCTGAAGATATGGAAATACCCCCAAGCATGAGGAGGAAAAACAATGAAAGCAGGCATCTGTAATGAGATTTTCTCGTCATGGACTATTGAAAAAACTATTGAATATGTAAGCAAAATTGGCTATGATGGGCTTGAAATTGCTCCTTTTACTTTGGCCAATTCGGTTGAAGACATTTCAACGCAAAAAAGAAATGAAATTAGAAAACTGGCTGAAAAATGTTGCATTGAAATTATCGGCACACACTGGTTATTGGTGAAACCCGAAGGACTTTCAATTTCTTCATCTTCTGCTGAGTTGAGAAAGAAAACTTCACAGTACTTTGAGCAACTTGTTCAATTTACCTCTGATATTGGTGGAAAGATTATGGTGCTTGGTTCTCCAAAACAGAGGTCTATAAACCCTGATCAAACAAAGCAGGAAGTGATCGAATATTTCAAAGAAGTCATAAGACCACCTCTTGAGGTCGCAAAGCAAAACAATATTACAATCTGCTTAGAACCCCTTGCGAAAACAGAAACAAATTTCGTCAATACTGTAACAGAGGCACTGGAAGTCATAAAAGAAGTGAACCATCCAAATCTCAAATTGATTCTTGATGTAAAAGCCATGAGCGATGAAAACAGACCTTTTTCTGAAATCATTTTTGAAGGCAGAGATTACCTTTCTCATTTTCACGCCAATGACAAAAATTTACTGGGACCTGGTTTTGGAGATGTTGACTTTGGCCCAATTATAAAGGCATTAAAAGAAATCTCATACCAGGGATATATTTCAGTAGAGGTTTTTGACTTTTCACCAGGACCAGAAAATATCGCAGAGAAAAGTATTCAGTACCTTAAAAAGTTCCTTTGACATTTCAGCCAATTGAAACATTGATTTCTGGCTTATGCATCAGGGTTTGTTTTACGATACAACCATCAACTGCTTCCATGACACCCTTTTGATGCTCCTTGGGTAGATTTGGAATTGAAATTTTCACATCAATTTTTGAAATCCTATCAGGATTTTTTGCTTTTTCAAAGCTGGCGTCAATCTGTAGCCCATCAACAGGGATTCTATGTTTTGTGCAATAAAAGAGAGCGTAATATCCCAAGCAGGAAGCAAGGCTCAAGACCAGCAATTCTGGAGGCATTGGACCTTCGTCTGTTCCCTGACGGTCTGGGGTTAAATCAACGGTCATACTATGCTTTCTGATTTTTGCTTCAAATTTTAACCTATTTACAAACTTCACTGTTATTGCTGCCATAATTCCCCCTTGTTTATTGAAATTACTTTGCTCTGGTGCTATAATTATACACCAAAAAACAAAAATTTAAATTTCAAGGGGACGCAGATGATAATAATTGATGTTTGTATTGACACGGTTTTCCCTGAATTAAAAGACCAGGAAAAAATTGAAAAAGTGAAAGAAATCGGTTATCAATGTGTGGAATTCTGGTTTCACGACAATAAAAATGTTGAAGCCATTGCGCAAGCACTGCAAAATTTTCAGGTCAAACTCAATAATCTGGTCGTAAATTCTCCTGATGGTTCAAGAGGTGGGTCTCTGGTGAAACGACAGGATAGGGAAATCTATCTTGAAAGATTAAAATATGTATTATCCATTGCAAAAACATTGAACTGCCAAATGGGAATTACCTGTACAGGTAATTCTGTGCCTGAATTATCAAAAAATCAGATGATTGATAATATCATTGAGACATTGGGTTCAGCGGGTGATATTCTTGAAAAAGAATCATTTACTCTTGTACTGGAACCGCTTAATACGCTTGTTAATCACAAAGGATATTTTCTTGACTCTGCAAAGGATGCAGCAGAAATTATAAGAAAAATTAACAATCCCCGCGTAAAACTTCTTTATGACATTTATCACATGCAGATTATGGGAGGAAATCTCTGCAGTTTTATTGAGAAAAACATTGATATCATTGGACATTTTCACTCTGCGGGAGTCCCGGGAAGACACGAACTCTTTGATGGAGAAATTAATTATCCATTCATTATCAAATTACTTGAAAAACTTGGATACAAAGGATGTTTTGGTCTGGAATACATGCCTAAAATGAAAGACCATACCCTCTCGCTTAAGAAAACCCTTGAATACCTTATGGGTTGATATGAGAAGCACATCATAGCTCATTGCATACTGGAAACAGCAGATGGAGCTCGGATATAGATTTATGCAGGATATTCTTTCCTATCCTGTGCATGAAAACAATGAAAAACTTGTTTCATGACCAGAGATAGTAAAAAACTCCGGTGTGAGGATAAAACTTTCATCTGTCCAAAGAACAAAAGTATCAAAGCCCATATTCGGATTGCGAGAAGTACTTGTTGATAATTTTTTATATGCGGCAGAAGGAATGAATAGGCGCTGCTGGATAATGAAGGTTGAAGATGTTTTCAGAACAAGGGATATGCAGAATCCACTGAACAGGACAGGGAAAACATTTGATGCAATTATGAAAATTATTCTATGGGAATGTGAAGGGAAAATTCCTGAGCCAGAGTTCATTTTCAGGCGATTAACAGAGCTGATAGCAACAATATCAAAAATTGGTACGCATATGTCTGGTAGCGCCATTGATATTTCTGTAATTTCTATGAAAAATGGGATTGAAATTGATAGGGGGGCAGATTATCTTGAAATGAACGAAAAGACATTTATGGAATCCATCTTTGCTTCAAAAAAGGCAAGAGAAAAAAGACAGTTCAGTCAGGTCAATTGAAAATGCCACTGAAATTCTCGTGAAGCCAGAGCAATTATTGGTACGCATGAAACCATCTCTGAAAAGGTTACATTAAAACTTATTCCAATCTTAGTTTCACCATTCTTATCCCTGAAACAGGGTATGCATTCCAGTGCTCAACAAAGTTCTGGACATCATAAAACACGAGCATTTCATTCTTGCCTATCACCACCAGTCCCAGATAATCACCAGAATCCCAGTATCTGATACACCTGTTGGTGTCTCCCCTGATCCTTAAATCTTCAGGAACTCCCATAATCCTTTGTGTTTCAAGTTCCCATGCTTGAAGGTCAAAATGTCCCTGCCACTGAGTGCCTGTTCCAGAAGGGTCAAAAATAATGTGTTTGCCAGGTCTTCCATATACAAGTACAAGAGTTCCATCATCAAGCATTCTGCAAACCGGCCAGACCATACGCGGTGGAATATCAGAGTCAATAAGTTTCAATTGAACTGGCTTTGCCCAAGTAAGCCCTTTATCGTGAGAATAGGTATGATATAGGTAATTCCCTGTGCGAATGACCGTATAAAGTCGCTTATCTTTCAGTTGCAGGGCGGTTGCCTCACAATATCCTTCTGGAAGATCTGGGTCATAACCGACAATAGATTTTTCTGTCCATGTTTTCCCTCTATCCTTTGATTCAAAGCATCCAAGAGCATATTTCCAGCAATCAAAATTCTTCTTTGGATACCGGTATCCAAGTCCAATCAGACTTTCATCTTCAAGTTCAATGATACTGGTAAAATAAGCGCCCCCGAGAAAGACATCAGATGCGTACGCTTCCTTTTTACCTGTTACAAAATTAAAAAGGTCCCACCAGGGATAGGTGGGATATGCGCTGTGCTTTTGATAAGTTTCCAGATTAACTGGCTTGAAAGATGGAGCATAAATTTTTACAAAATCCTTTTTGACGATATCATTGGGTTTTCCTGGATTGCTCCAGGCACCATAGGTAAGATAGGCATCTTTTTCTTCTGCATACTGTACTGCATAGGTATCCATTTCAAATAATGTGTTGTCCTGAAAACTGTGTGCAATGGAAACTCGTGGAACATTTGCAACAGGATTTTCCCATGTTTTGCCATTATCAGTCGACCTTAATCTGAAAAAAGGAGAAAAATGCGCGTCATATCCGCATTCAATATACATCAGCAAGCTACCATCAGTATGCTTGAAAACATATGGAAACCATCGTGTATCATACCTGACACTGTGAATGGTAACAGGCCTTTCTGCAACAAATTTCATATTCCCTCCTATTTTAGCTATTGTATCAAAAATTTTTTAATAGTTCTATTTTTTCCCATTCTTACTCTTCCCTATTCACCCTCACCCACTCCATCTCCCATGTTTTCCCCTTTTTCCCTTTCCCCTTGCGAGAGAGGAATAAGGCGAGGGATGCTTTTTAAAAACCCCAAACCCAATTCTTCATGAAATCTTTCATCGGTTATTTCGTTGTGGCAACATAAAAAATTTGACGCAGATGTCATTCTGATTAAAAATAATTCATCACAGGAACAAATAATGGTAAAAAAATTTCACTGGATTTCAGAAGTTGGCTACTGGCTGGATGCTGATGAAAGCAAAAATCAAGCAGTTGACAGGACAATTCTCAATGGCAACAAACATTTATTGTGAAGATCCTGCCTGCTCAAAAAATAATAGAATTGCCGTGTTTCGCACAAAAACACTTGATCGAATAATTCCTGGAGAATTGTATATTGTGGACCTGAATGAAGGGAAATCCTGCCTGGTAGATACTGATATGACCTGGATTGCCTGTTTTCCGCAAGCATATGGAGATTTTTTTCTTCTATTGTAAGAGCCACGAAAATGCATGGAAAATTAGAAAAACTGCATTTTTCGACCCTTGAGATTGAACCAGTTCATAGATTTTTTCTGCCATGCTTCCAGATGGGTTTCTTGAAAAACTTGACAGTTAATGTGCAATTGTTGTAAATTTTTTTGAGTTTTTAACCGGGAGAAACAATGAATACCCTTTTTTTAATGTTTCTTGTTATCGCAAGTTTTGGTGCTGCCTTCAGGTTTTATGGAAAGTACCTTGAAAAACTCTGGAACATCAGTTCAAAAAACAAAACGCCAGCCCACACTAAATACGATGGATTTGACTATATACCTGCAAAACACTGGATTATTCTTTTTGGACATCACTTTTCTTCAATCGCAGGCGCAGGACCTATACTTGGGCCAGTAATTGCAGGTGTTGTGTGGGGATGGGGACCCGCGCTTCTATGGATTGTTTTTGGCTCCATTTTTTTTGGAGGTGTACATGATTTTTCGTCCCTCGTTTTGAGTTTGAAACACGATGGTCAGAGTGTGGGCCAGATTACAAGAGACATACTTGGAGAAAGGGTGAAACTGGTGTTTTCTTTTTTCCTGTGGCTTACCCTGATTCTTGTCATTGCCGTGTTTGCGGCTGTGACAGCAAAAACATTTGTTGAAGAACCAAGAATAGTGCTTCCTTCTTTTGCCTTCATTTTTATTGCTGTTGCTTTTGGTTTTTTTGTTTATAAGAAAAATACCAATCTCATTTTTACCACATTGTTTTCACTTATTCTTATGGCTTTTTTTCTTTTCGCGGGAAAACACATACCAATAATACTTACTGGTCAGTGCTCTGTAAAGATATGGATCACGATACTGCTTCTTTATAGTTTTATTGCAAGTGTCTTGCCTGTCAATATGTTACTTCAGCCAAGGGACTATTTAAGTTCTTTTATCCTGTTTTTCGGGTTATTTTTCGGGTTTCTTGGAATCATTGTTTCTCATCCTTCAACAAACGCACCATTTTTTATCTCTTTCAACTCTTCAAAAGGACCACTGTTGCCAATGATGTTTGTTACAATTGCCTGCGGCGCAATCAGTGGTTTTCACGGACTTATTTCCAGTGGAACAACATCAAAACAACTGCCTGACGAAAAGTACAGTCGTCACATTGCCTATGGAAGCATGCTTACAGAAGGAGTGTTGGCGGCTATCGCGCTTTTGTGCGTTTGCGCAGGGCTTTACTGGACAGGTCCCTTTCAGGAATTAAATTATCCATTTCTGATGCAAAAGGGAGACTGGATTGGAACATTTGCCACTGGATACGGAAGAATCGTTTCAAAAATGTTTTCTGCTGATATCGGAAAACTTATCGCCATGATTATGGTTAATAGTTTCGTCCTGACAACCCTTGATACAGCAACAAGAATTACCAGATACATTACCTCTGAAATTTTTGGCGAGTCGTTCAAAATAGAAATCATGAATAACAGGTATTTTGCAACATTCATGGTGCTGCTATTTGCATCCTATCTTGCCTTTGGAGCATGGGAAAAAATCTGGCCTGTTTTTGGCGCTTCAAACCAGCTTGTTGCTGGACTCATTCTTTTTGTGTGCAGCTGTTTTTTGATGATGAAAAGAAAAAATTCTCTTTCAACTCTTGTTCCCGCAATCATCATGCTCATTATTACAATTACGGCACTGGTCTATCAAGCACACACTTTTTACAAAAGTCAACACCTGCTTCTTGGAAATATCAGCGTGATTCTGGTTTTGCTATCTGTCTTTATTGTCGTTGAAGGTGTAAAAACAATCAAAAAAATTAGAAAAAGCGCCTGATTACTCCCATTCTATCGTGGCAGGCGGCTTTGAGGTAATATCGTAAACAACCCTGTTGACTGCTTTGACTTCATTCACGATACGGCTTGACATTGATTCAAGAACCCTGTGTGGTATTTTTGCCCAGTCAGCAGTCATTCCATCAGTGCTTGTTACTGCTCGCAAAGCAACAACATATTGATAAGTTCTCTGGTCTCCCATAATTCCCACGCTTTTCACCGGCAGAAGCACTGCAAATGCCTGCCAGATTTTTTTGTAAAGATTTGCCCTTTTTATCTCGTCAATGTAAATGGCGTCGACCTCTTTCAAAATCTCAAGCTTTTCTCTATCAACTTCACCGATAATTCTGACAGCCAGCCCTGGTCCAGGGAAAGGATGTCTTTCAACAAGTTGTTTTGGCAAACCGACCTTTCTCGCAATTTTTCTCACCTCATCTTTAAAAAGATACTTAAACGGCTCAACAAGTTTCAAATTCATCTTTTCAGGCAGTCCCCCGACATTATGATGGGTCTTGATTCTTACACTTGGTCCTCCAAAGGCAGATGTGCTTTCAATAAGATCAGGATACAATGTTCCCTGCGCAAGAAATTCTGCTCCAAATTGTTTTGCTTCTTTCTCAAAAACCTCAACGAAGGTTTCGCCAATAATTTTCCTTTTTCTTTCAGGGTCAACAATTCCCTTAAGTTTTTCAAGAAAAATTTCAGATGCATCAACATACTTCATGTTCACCATTGAACTTAATGCTTCTTTCACTTCAATTTCCTCATTTTTTCTCAAAAGTCCATGGTTGACAAATACAGCAAGAGATCTGTCTCCTGCCACCTGATGAAGAAGCACTGCAAGTGTTGAAGAGTCAACTCCACCGCTCAATGCGCAAACAACCTTGCTGTCTCCAATTTTTGATGTAATTTCTCTTTTTGCTGTCTCAACCATTGAAGCTGGAGTCCAGTCAGACCTGCATCCAGCAATTTTGTAAAGAAAATTTTTCAAAATGGTTTTTCCATGCTGGGTGTGAATAACTTCTGGGTGGAATTGAAGCCCGTATATTGAACCTTCTTTGTTTCTGAATGCGGCAATTTTGCAATTTGCTGTGCTGCCAATCAACTGAAATCCTTCTGGTAAATTTTCAACCTGGTCATAATGACTCATCCATACAATTGTTTTTTCTGGAACATTTTCAAAAATTACATCCTTTTTGGGATAAAAAATTGTTTTCCCGTATTCTCTCACAGCACCCCTTGTAACCTTCGCACCAGAAAACTTTGCAATCACCTGCATACCAAAACAAATACCAAGAATTTTATAGTTACCCTTGAAAATTTCAGGGTCAGGCAGAAAAGAAATCTCTGACTCTGTCAAATGCCCTGGTCCACCAGAAAGAATTAAAGCGTCAATGTTTTTTTCTTTCAGGGTAGAAGCCGGCACATGATATGGATATATTTCACAATAAACCCCTGCTTCCCTTATCCTTCGTGCGATCAACTGCGTATATTGAGAACCAAAATCAACAATCACAACCATGTGATTTCTCCCACTGGTATTTATTAAACATTGTATCAGGTTTCACAGGATACTTTCCAGTAAAACAACCGGTGCAAAAATCTTCGCCAGGAATAAGCATCGCATCAAGCATTCCTTTATAACTCAAATAATGAAGCCCATCAAGCCCAAGAAAATCCTTAATTTGCTTTATACTCTTTTTTGAAGCAATCAATTCTTTCGTGGAAGGAAAATCAATGCCAAAATAACAGGGAGATATAATGGGCGGGCAGGAAATCACAAGCATGATTCTTTTTGCACCAGCAGCTCTTAATGAGTTTATCCTGTTTCTGCATGTGGTACCCCTGACAATTGAGTCCTCCACAACAATCACATTTTTTCCTTTCACAACCGCACTAACAGGATTTAACTTTATCCTGACGCCTGCCTCTCTGATTTTCTGGGCTGGCTGAATAAATGTCCTTCCGATATAATGATTCCTGATTAAGCCGAAATCAATCGGAATCTTTTTTTCCTGAGCAAATCCGAGCGCAGCAATAGAACCAGAGTCAGGCACAGGTATCACCAGGTCTCCATCAAAATTACATTCCCTAGCAAGGTGAATGCCAAGATTTTTCCTTGTAAGATAAACGCTTTTTGTAAAGATATAACTGTCTGGTCTTGCAAAATAAATAAATTCAAATATGCAGTGCGCCTTTTTAATCTTTTCAGCCCATTGATAACTATCAATTCCCTTATCTGAAAAAAACACCATTTCACCTGGTTCAACATCTCTGATATATTGCGCGCCAATCAGATCGAATGCGCATGTTTCTGAAGCAACAACATAGCCACTATCAAGTTGACCAATGCAGAGTGGTCTAAAACCATTTACATCTCTTGCAGCAATGATTTCGTTTTCAGTAAAAATAAGAAGGGAAAAAGCGCCCTTTAGTTGCCTCAAAGTGTGTGCCAGTTTTTCTTTAATGGTTGAACCCTTGCTTCTCACAAGAAGATGCAAAATAATCTCACTGTCCATGCTTGTTTGAAAAATAGAGCCCTGTTTTTCAAGTTGTATTCTCAAACTCCTGCTGTTTGTTAAATTCCCATTGTGGGCAATTGCCAATGTTTTTCCTTTGTATTCAACAGAAAATGGTTGGATGTTTTTCTCATTGCTTGCGCCTGTTGTTGAGTACCTGACATGACCTATGCCGCAGTCGCCTTTAAGTGAATTGATAACTTCAGGAGTAAAAATTTCAGAAACAAGGCCCTGCGCCCTGTGAGAAAAAACCGATGAACCATCTGTCAATATCATTCCAGCGCTTTCCTGGCCCCTGTGCTGGAGAGAAAATAGAGAAAGATAAAGAATGTCTGCTGCATCTTTATGCCTGAAGACACCAACAATGCCACAGTTTTCTCTGATAAATTTCATTGTTTTTTATCCTGTTTTGCTCTGGACGGACAAAAAATGATAACATCTTTTCAGGTTTTTCACAAAATCCTGACGTATGTTTATCACTTAAAAACGGATGGCAAAGGTTATTTGTTTTTCCTTTTTTCCCTGTTTTTCTGCTTTCTTTTGCTTCTTTTTCTCTTTAACCTGCTTAATGTTCAATGCCTTTAATTGACCATCAGTTGTTTTTTTATATCCAACCTGAATATTTTCACCAACATTAATCATCATGATTTTCACTGGAGAAGTAAAAAACTTTGTTTCTGTGCCTTCCTGGTCTTTTATCGTAAAACAATAAAGGGATGTGTCAACCTTTGTTACCTCACCGATGTTTTTTGCAAGTTTTTCCTCTGATGCAGAGAATTTTTCTTTTGAAAAAGAAATTGCGCACAGCCAGCAAATTGCGGGCACCATAAAGATAAGAATTTTTTTCATTTTATTTACTCCCCTTTCCTCACATTCAGTTTTGCCATTAGTTTTCTTCTGCCTTTCACATAATCAGGATTATTTTCTGTTCTCTGTCCACAGCCACTGTGCCACATTGAAGTTTGTGGATTGTCAAACCTGCATATCAACAGCGTTGACGGAATTTTTTCAATAATCTTTTTATAAAGTGTTCTTGCATCAATTGTCATTCCATAATCAAGCCCCAGTGTTTCAAGTACCCTCATGTCTCGCAGTTGACTGGGAAGCCCACATTTCCCGAAGGCATGCACGCAGAAGTTTTCTTCTGTCTTTGAAGGGCACGGACCGCACATCATCCAGTCAGCACCTTCAACAAGAGTGATTTTGACACCTGTTTCTTTCAATACCAGAGCAAGCAGTTCTGGAAGATTGTCATATACCTCGGTTGGTTTTGCTCCTGCTCCATACTGGCATATGGAACACAAAAGGATGTGAGGTCTGACCCTGATTCCTTCATTTTTTGCCTGATACATGGCATCCAGAGATTTCTGTTTGCTTTTCATCAGGTCTTCTAAGGTTCTTGGCGGGATAATAATTTTGATATTTTTCTTTTTTGCCTTTTCAGCAAGAATGCTTTTTCCAAATTGACCGCAATGTTCAACAATCAATGATAACTGCTGTTTTCTCGCTCTTTCATAATATTTTTTTATTGCAAAATCGCAATCAAAACAAATATCTTTTACTGTTGTAATTCTATGAAGTATGCGAATGAAAAGAATTCTTGCGGTAATGGTAATACCCGGAAACAGGTCAAGTTTCTGCAGTATCTCAAGATTTTTTCTTCTTGTTGAAAGGGTGTAATTTTCCTTGATATCCTGAAATGAAAATACATCACCCGCATGACACCTCAATGTTACTGGAATATCAGGTTTTTTTTCAATGACACTGAAAATTTCGTTAAGCAATGGCTCTTCGATTTTTTCAGGATTTTTACCAAGATAACACAAAAGGCACAATGGCTGTTGCGGACTCAGTGTAATTCCACCATAAATTCCTTTTTTCATCGTGTGCCCTTTTACATAATTGATGTTATTTTTTCTTTCAGGTTTATTTTACTATCTTTTTATCACCTCAAAAAGAATTAAAATGATGTCTATGATGAAAAGCACCACAATTGCAATTTCAGAGACCACCATCCTGCTTGTTTGAGACCTTTCCCATTCTTTCGCATAAAGAGATTCTATTACCGCAAGTTTATCCCTCACTGCAAGTTTCCACCTATCAAGATAAAATCTGTTTGATGCTGCTGCGTATACTTTTGCAAGATACAGGTCTCCTATTAACTTTAGGTAATTTTCCAATCTATCAATCACTTCAGAAATATCAAGTTTCATCCTTGAAAGCCCGCCAAGAACAGATGAAATCCTGACAATTTTTAGTTTTCTCTGTCTCTGGGCAGCAAGGTCATCATATGCCTTTTCAATCGCCTGATCACACAAACTATCGTAAATTCTCAATTCAAGCAGTTGTATCACTGCAAATTCAATCACATCAAGAACATCAAAACTTTTTTTCGGGTCATAAATAAAGGCAGAATTCCAGTCAACCAGCACAAGGTCCTCCCCATAATAAGAAAGTGCATACTTCAATGCATCTTCCTTTTCTGAATTGCTCAGTTTTTCTTCTGCTCTCAAAATTCTGCTGATGCAGTCACCATAATGTTTTTTTAATGATTCAGAATCAACTTCTCTGTCAAATTTTTCAATCCAGAAAATTGCATAATCCTCCCAGTCAGCATCTGGAAATTGAGATGGTCTGATTGAAACTTTTTTAATTGGCTCTAAGTTTGACTTCAGCCATGAAATAGCAATGTTTTTCAATTCCTGACTTTCCTGAATGAACCTGTTCAACCCTATCAATTGTTCAAGTTCGCATTCAACAGGACACGTCAAACGAATTGTTACAACTCCAAATCCATATACTTTCATTTCAACTGTGGCATTCAATCCCTGCGGCAATCTCTGGGTACCGAGTTTCAAAAGAAGCGGAGGCGTTCTATACTGAATGTATTCAGGAACAATACGAATACCTGAAAGAAACGCCTTTTCTGCCTGACGGCCAAGGTGCTTTTCAAGCTGTCCGATATCAATTTCGTCAGCAACATCAAAGCACCAGTAAAGCATCAATGAACCATTGATAATTTCCATCTTAATGGGATTGAAGCCAATTAATCAGTTGTTCGTCTGTGCCCTCTTTTATCAATTTTTGCATTTCAGGGTCACCAACCTGGTCAAAAGTTTCAACGCCAAGTTTTTCTCTTACCATCATTGCAAGATTTGCAGTTTGAGATGCCTGTCTGATTTCCTCCCATATAATCGTCGGTACAGGTCCATGCCTGCTCATCACATGTCCCATGGTTGAGGCATCGTTAATGTGCTCATAGGCAGTATCCCATTGGTCTCTCCATGGATAATTGAGAGCAAAAAATGCAACACCAACGCAATTGCCTGGTTGAGAAGGCGCAATCCTGATCCCTGGTTCTCTTGCTGTTTTATCCCATAGGCACGGCGTTGTGTACCACATCCATGGCTTGTTCAGGTATATCTCTTTTTTCTTCGGATTATCATAATATGGAGAAAATACATGCAAACTATATGGAACCCAGAAATCACAGTATGGAGCAAGAATCTGAAATGTGGCAAGTGTTGCTGCCTCTCCAGGATTAAAGGAAATTCTTACATTCGGATCAACCCCTTTGATTGCCCTTGCAATATCAATAAACGGTTTCAGTTCAGTTTCTGTTTTTCCGCCAGGTTCATCAAGCACGCCAACAAAGTAATCTTGATAGTCAAGTCCAAGTTGCTTGATGTGGTCAACAAACTCTTTTGCCTTGTTTGCTGACCATGCAGACAATCTTACCATTTTGATTCCATATTTTTCCATATCCTTCTTTGTAATATCTCCTGGCCAGACATTCATTCCGTGTTCTACAAAATCCCACATATACTGCTCACCCTCGTGAGGCCTCGTCCACCCATCCACTAAAACTGGCTTTTTGGGATTGATTTTGAAATCAGATACACTCACATTGAGAACAATTTCATAACTTTCAACATTTTTTCCTGATATTGTGACTTTTCCTGAATAATTTCCAGACGGTAATCCCTTTGTATTCACAGTAATCCAGAGTCCTGCGACATTCAATGGTGGAACTGTAATATCAGGCCTTCTTAACAAGAAAAATGGAGTCCAGTTCTGCCTACCCCTTCCATAGGGAATAAACGCCTGAACGCGCCATTGCACAGTATCAGGAAAACTTCGGCTGCCTGATTTCAATGGCTCTACCATTACAGTTAATTTTATAGGATTTTCTGTTAGGTTTCTGATGCCTACAGAGATAGAATGAAACATATCCTGTGTCATTACAAAGCCCTTAATTCTTGTATTTCCCTTTTGTGCTTCATAGGGCCAGGAATCACCTGCTGATGTTTTATCTGCCCATACCTCCTGAGAAAGTCGCCTGAAAGGATTTTCCTGAAGCCATATAAGAAGTTTGTCATTTGGTTTTGCACCAAGTTGTTTTGCTTTCTCTTTGTACATTTCAAGAGTCCACGGTGGCTGCACAGTGCCTTCAGGAATAATCTGTGGATTATCAACAAGGAAAAGTTTATAAATCCTTCTATATGTTCCACCTGACCCGGCGCCATCAAGAATGAAGTCAAATTTTACCTTTGATGGTTTTGAAACTTTGATTTCACCCATTTTCATCCAGATACTGGGAATTTTGTCTTTGTGATGATAAGTAAACTGTTCTTCTCCGTCAACATATGCCTTGCAGAAATAAGGAGCCGTATACGAGAGATTTGTCCTGTCAGAAAGTATCCAGCAGTGGTATGTACCAGGGTCTTTGATGTCAACTTCTGTGGAAACAGTTCCCCTCGGACTTCCATAACCAGCCATCAATCTTCCAGGGCCTCCGTACCATCCTCCGTATTTTTCGTATTTACTTCCTTTTTCGTATCTGCCATCTTCCCTCAAACCCTCGATGCTACTTCCAACATCAATCCATAGATAATGATATCCAAGCGGCCTTTTTAATATGTCGCTGGTTAAAATATCTATCTGCCTTTTTGCCCTTACTGGATTTGCAACCATGTTCCACTCTTCATTGAAAACAACCTGTCTTTCTGGTTCTCTGTAATCAGGAAGATTGTCTTCACTATATTGTTTTTTGCTCAATTCCTCTATTACCTGATTCCAGAATTTTCTACTCAAATCAAAAAGCTTCGGATTTTTTTCTGCATCTTCCCATGAAAGCGGTCTGACCTGCCACCACTTCCAGTTTTCATATTCCTGTTTGTCAAATGGCTCAATAATTGTCCATTGAATTCCCTGTGGCTTTGAACTTTCTTTTATTCTTTTCAATTCGTCGGCAGATGGCGCATTTTTCCAGATTTCTTCAGTCAAATAAAAACAGTCAACCCAGCGAGCAGCATAACCGCCTTTCCCGTGCCACCATCTTGTAACATGCCCGAGCTTCACAATTAACTGTCCTTCTGGAAGATCTACAAGCATATCCTTCCATTGCAATCCCTCTTTTTCAGGCATCTGGTCATAAAATTCGTCCATCTGGAAAATTGGACCTAAATGTTCCTGGTCCTTTTTATAAAACTTGATGAACGTGACACCGCGATGATTCATCCAGCCATAATATGAAATCCAGAATCTGTAAAGACCTGATTTCGGAATATTTAAAGGAATAGATACAGTTGGCCCAGCATCAGTAGCGCCGCTTGTAATATAATTGCCATTCACTTTCCATCCACTCAGATTCTCATTTCCCATCAGTTCTGGTTCAACAAGAATGCGCACGATATTTGAAGGTGGCTTCAGATCAGAAGATGCCATAAGATTTTCTGGCTTCAGATTTAGTTTTTTAAGATACTGATGAAATTTATCAATCATTTCGAGATTGTTGCCCATATGCCACAATGTCATCCCAAGAGAATACCTTGCTCCAAGCGGCTCATCCACGACCTGACACCTAACATTGCAAAAAGAAAAAACAATCCCAGATAAAATGACCAATAAAAACTTTTTCATTCTTACTCCCTGTTTCTGTAAATAAAAGTTCTTTTTCTTATCACTCTTGCTGGATTTCCAACAGCAACAGAATATGGTGGAATCGTTCTTACAACAACAGAACCAGCACCAATCACACTGCCGTCTCCGATATCAGCGCAATAAAGAATCCAGACATTTTTTCCAATATAACAGCAATTTTCGCCTGTAATATTCAATGCGTTTTTTTGCAGCATATTCACCCTCCATATTCAAAAACACACTTTTATAAAAGTTTTCCTGTTCTCCTTCTGGCATATTCAAAAACGAATCAATAAAAAATCTTTCTATATTTTTCTCCTTTTGATATAAATTCTGATAAGATTATACCAGATTATCTTTTTAATCTGAACTCTTTCACTGCTCTTACTTATGGAAACCTCCACGAGCAGACTATCCTGCATTAATGAAAATTTATAAACTTGCTGCAAAGTACAATCAACCTGTTCTGATACATCATGATATTTCCTCTGTCTGGAGAAAAGATTCAATTTATCTAAAAGAACTGGAAAATGCACTAAAGCAAAAATGAAACAACGTATTGATTCCATTGATTTGCTTCGTGGAACTTTAATGATTCAACCTGCGTGTTTCCCTGCAACAAAACCAGTAGAAAAAGCCGCTTGCAGATTAAACCCGCCTGTTTTTCCATCAATGTCAAGGATTTCGCCTGCGAAAAATAAGCCAGATACTATTTTTGATTCCATTGTTTTTGGATTTACTTCTTTCACACTCACTCCACCCCTGGTTACAATTGCCTGGTCAAAACCTCTTAAAGAATCAAAATTGAAACAGAAATTTTTCAGAAGAGAAATCAGAATTTTTCTTTGTTCTGCTGTAATCTGGTTTCCTTTGATTTCGCCGGAAAGCGTTCCCATCAACAAAAATTCTTCAATAATGTTCTGCG
>JBMFLH010000028.1:22563-22935 GCA_049971295.1 Candidatus Ratteibacteria bacterium
CTGCGGCAAAAGGTTTTTCATAATGTTTTTCAAACTTTTGTTGCTATTTTTCCGAAATTCTTCAATCAACCTTTTCTCCAGAGTCTTTTCGTTAACTGCTGGCTTGAAGTCAATGATGATTTTTATACCCTTTTTGTTTTTGATATCCGGCAGAATTCTTGATAGATTAAGTATTGCGGGCCCAGAAACTCCAAAATGGGTAAATAGCACTTCTCCAAATTCTTCTCCAATGATTTTCCCCTCTGAAAACGCTTTTACAGTAACATTTTTCAGAGTAATTCCCTGCCACTGCTGAATCCATGTTTCTTTCAGATTTATTCCGCACAAAACAGGCACAGGTTTTATTATCGTGTGTCCAAGTGCTCTTGCAAT
>JBMFLH010000029.1:0-13380 GCA_049971295.1 Candidatus Ratteibacteria bacterium
ATTTCAAGTTTTACAAGTAAAGCAAGGAACAAAGGATAAAGAGGTGGTCTGTACGCTTTCAGACTTTCTCCAACTATCAATCCATGACCCTGCAAAAAATTTTCTACCATTTTCCAATATTCATGTTCATCATCAAAATAAAACTCTGGCTTAAGATAAAAAATAAATGCCACTCTTAAGATGAATCCGATGAGAATTATGAATAAAATTTTTTTGCTAAGAATTTTGCCCGCCATATTTTTACCCTGAATACGAAAAATGAATTATGTCCATAAATACCTATTCTTGGAAGCGCGTATATGTCAAAATTACCCTTCCAGTTTGTCACAACTGCACCAGTATATCCCGCATTTTTAACCATCTCCCTGATTTTTTTGTTTTGTTTGCCATACGGATAACAGAAAAAATCTATTCTTCTTCCGATGTTTTTCTGAATAAATTTTTTTGACTCAAAAATCTCATCCCAGGCATGTTTTCTATCAAGGGTAGTAAGGTCAGGATGGGTAAGAGTGTGAGAACCAAAGTCCACATTATACCTTAACATCTCCTGAACTTCTTTCCATTTGAGGTATCTGTCTTTTTCTCTGTCTTTGTATCTGTCATAAATTTTCTCAGTACCAATAAAATGCGCAATGAGAAATATTGTGGGCCTGATGTTATATTTTTTTATCACAGGGTAGGCAAAAAAATAGTTATCCGCAAAGCCGTCATCAAATGTTACACAAAATCTATTTGTGAATGATTTTTCCTCAATGTACTGATAAAGAGACACAGGTTTATATCCCCTGTCGAGCAGGAATTTTACCTGAGATTCAAACATTTCAGGCTTAATGCTTAATGCATCGTCAGGATACCAAGGATTTATTCTGTGATAAGCAAGAATCATTGTTTTATCTTAAGTTTTTTAAGTCTGTAAGAAATGATTAACCAGATCATTTTTAGGCCTAAAACAAAAGATTTTCTGAAACTTCCTGTTACAGAAGATTTTCCAATCCTGGGTTTATAGTTCACCGGAATTTCAATAAATCTCATTCTGTGCTTTGCAACAAGTATTGTTAACTCCGGACCAAAATGCTGGGTCCCCACTGAAAAATATGGCTTTACTTTTTCATACAAATGTCGTTTTATCAATCTCATGGTGCAACCAACATCTGTAAGGGTTGTTGTGTTATACAAAAATTCAAGAAGTTTTGCAACCGCCCAATTACCCCATTTCAAAAATGCTCCCATATTTGCACCCTGCCATATTAATTCTCTTGTTGTTCGTGTGCCAATCACATAATCAAAATCATCTGAATATGCGAGCAGTTTAATGACATCCCTGCCTGAAAATGTGCCATCTGGTTCTGAAATAATTAAAAGGTCTCCTGTTGCTTCTTTCAGCCCTTTCCATATTGCATAGCCATAGCCCTGCTTTTTTTCATAAACAATCTTTGCTTGTGTCTTTTTTACTTCTTCATCTGTTCCTTCAACCGCGTTATTATTTACAACAATAATTTCGTCCACAAAGCCAGAAGCAAAAAAATCTTCTATTGCATCCTTGATAGAACCCTTCTCATTATAAGTCGGAAAAATCACTGATACCTTTTTATCTCTCCACATTATTTTTCTCCTAATATCACTTCGTGCGCACACATAGAATTAAAAAATGGAATACTCTCTATACCCTTTTTTAGAAAAGTGAAAAACGGCATAGAAAAGCCAGGCGCAAAGTCAGGTACAAACCCTTTTCGTTCGTATTTAATCACAGTTAACCCATGATTCTTCATCTCTCTTATGATAAATCTTCCAGAAAAGATTTTTTTCACTCCCTGTATCCTGGGGAACACGTTTCATCAACCATAGCCAATAAGGGTTAATTGTGGTCCCATATCAACAATCTTCCTCCAACTTTCAAAACACGTACCATCTCCTTCATAGCATGTTTAAATTCAATATGGGTCAAATGGTGCGATGTGGCAATACATATCACACCGTCAAAACTTTCAGCAGGAAATGGAATATCTTTCAAACAGGCACACGCAGTTCTGCCCGGAAGCCTTTTCTCTGCAATTTTTAACATCTCATAAGAAATATCAATGCCATATACATCAAATCCTGCCTGTAAAAGATGCATACCCAGAAGGCCTGTTCCACAACCAGCATCAAGAATCTTTTTTCTGTTTCCAAAATTCTTCTTGATATACTGAATCCGTTTTTCAATATAGTGATCGCGGATAAAGTTTTTAAAAACACTGTCATAAATTTCAGCGACTGAATCAAAATTTCCTGACATGATTCTTCCTGAAATCCTTAAAAAACCACAGCGTATAAATACAAAAAACTAACATCAGTGGCATCACAGGGAATCTGTATCTAATGGCAGCACGAATCAAAATTGTAAAAGTCGAAAATGTAACAACAAATCCCTGCAATATAAAAAATTTTCTCCATTGTCGAAAAGATAAGAAAAATCCAATCCAGCCCAGGATAATCAGCGGAGTTTCAACAAGAAAACTGATAATGACATGCTTTTTGCTGTATGGCTCGCCTGGTCCCGAAATCGTATGTGGGAAAAATCGCCAGAATCTGATAAATCTATCCATTACCAGTTTGAAATAAAGGGCTGGATTTTTCTTCACAAAGTTAAAGCCCATACGATAGAACCTTCTATCGATTTCAACCTCAGAAAGCCCTCTGAATTCTTCTATATCTTCAGCATGATAAAAACCACTCGGTTCACCTAACACCTTTTCATTATTAGCGATATAAAATACTACACCACCTTCGGTTGAACCAAGAACAAGCGTATGATGTATGAGATAATTGCGAACAACCCATGGAAGAATAATCAAACAACCACTGCAAAAAAACAAAACTTTCTTAAGTAAATTCTTTTTGTAGATAAAAAAATAGATAATAATCACAGGAAACAAAACAATGGCAAGAGGCCTGGTCAAGAAAAGACATCCAAATGTGATTCCAGAAAGAAAGCATATTAACAATTTATCTGTCCTCACTGCAACAACAGACAAAAAAGTTAAAACAACAACGAAAAACGCCGTCAGGGTTTCGGGAGCAAGATATCCTGTCCAGAAAATTGCTACAGGATATACAGCATAAGTCGTGGCACACACTCTGGCTGCTTTGTTATTAATCAAAAGTTCGGCAAGTAAATACAAGAAAATAACAGTCAATGAACTTACAAAAGCAAGACCAATCTTTGCAGCAAGATAGCTATGTCCAAAAATTTTATAGATACTTGCAAGAAATAAAGGAAAACCAGGGGCTCTCCAAGAATAGAATGGTTTTCCATCAACAAAATATGGATTGTTTACCCAGTAACCCTGTCCAGAAGCAAGATTCCAACCAAGTTCATCCCACCAGTCTCCCCACACATCAACTGAATTATCCAGTGTGAAAATGAAACAAATTCGCGCTACAAAAGCGATAAAAAAAATCAACATCAAAATTTTCAAATTTTTCTTTTCCATATTAAAATGACAGGGTTTGGATGACACCAGTCGTACGGTATCTTCTCAGGATAACTGAATTTCAATCCCAGAAATTCTGGCTCCTTTCTAAACTCTTTTATCATTTCATACTCAGAAAGAAGTACCTTAATATCCTGAAGAGACCCTCCCCTCAGCCACTGATATTCACTTACAATAAAGTATCTGGGCCTGACTCTCGATTTTGGTTCGCCTATTTTTATATCATATTTCAAAAATTGAAAAGGGGGAGTCCTCCAGGGTGATGGTGCCTCAAGAAGACCAATTGAAGAATCTTCAGCAATATTTTTGTTAATCCAGCCACCAGCAACACTGCGAATATTTTTATCGCAAAACAGCATCACATGCGCAAAAGAAAAAATAAACGTAAATATTAAAACAGGCAAAAGTATTGCCATTGAACCCTTCCATCCTATTTTTTTTGCACCATATAGAACAATCAAAAACATATATGGATAGATAACAAAAGAATAGTGAATCCATCTACCAGTGGTCATTCCAAAATACAATATACCTGGTAATAAACTTATCAGTATCAACAGAAATCGTTTTTCCATCAAAGAAAACAACAAAGAAAAAACCAGAAAAAAGGCAGTAACCAGCCATATTCCTGTTCCAAGTCCATAGCGTAAAGACGTCGTTAGAAAGTATTTCAAACTCTCAAAATTTGCAGAGTTTTTCCAGTAGGATTGGATGTAAAAAAGTTCGTTAACAAATTCTTTAAAGGATAACAAAACATATGGGTTAGTCAGAAGATACGAAGAAACAAAGCATACACAGGAAATAACAACATTTTTAAAAATATTTCGGACACCGCCGGTGACAAAAAATACAGATAAAATCACAGTAAAAAAAACATAGCCATACGAAAGAACACTGCCAAGAGCGAACCCTGAAAAGATAGAAGAAAAAATTAGCCATTTCAATTGTTTTTCTTCAAAAAATCTAAAAATACCATAAAGAGCACACATCACCCACAGCATTCCACTGGCATACGGCTTGAGATAATGGGACCACATAACAAAGCCAGGTGTCAAGGAAAACAAAATTGCCATCATCAGCGAAATGTTTTGACTTTTTGAAATCCGAAAACATAAATGATAAAAAATTATGGTTGCAAAGACAAAAGTAAGAGCCCCGAAAATACGAGAAACCGTGTAAAGATCCCCCATTTTATCCGGATTTTTCAAATAAAAGGGCATACTGGATTTTAAATCAATCAATCCTGTCACTGAACAAAGTTTTAACAATACTCCTAATGGATATAAATAGATACCTCCATATTCAAAAAAATGAGGATTGAAGTCAAACCGTGATGGATTCATTTTACTTAAACTGGCAAGAACCGCCTGTTCATCAGCACCATAGGACCTGACGAGGTAACTTCGCATGGAATTGATAAGTTCTCGAGAAATAAATCTCTTTTTTCCACTAATCATAACCTGGATTTTTTCGTCAGGATTATAATCTGGCGGATATGGTGCTCCATAATATATTTGCGTGTCACGAATATCCTGATGCGTTTGCAACATAGGTTCTATCAAATCCTCCACAATACTCTGGTCACCAAACACAAGAGAAATTCTCTCGCTATCAGGAACTCCCCATCTTATTCCTTTTGTGTGAAAGAAAACTCCCACCAGTAGAATAATTCCAACAGATAATATTTTCTTATTCATAAAACCTGTACTTTAATATGGCAAAAATTGCCTTAAATCCGTCTTTCCATCCAATTTTCTTCCCTGCCTTCCTGGGATGATATGATACAGGAACCTCTCGTATCCTGTACCCTCTTTTTAATATTTTACAGGTAATTTCAGGTTCAATCTCAAATCTTTCAGATTTTAGATTTAGTCCAGTCAGAATATCTGTGGCACAAAGTTTATAACAGGTTTCCATATCAGTAATGTTTGAATGGTAAAGCAGATTGGTTAAAAAAGTTAAGAATTTGTTTGCCAGAAAATTAATCTGTGGTAATTTTCTTTTTTCCAGAAAACGGGAACCATAAACAACCTGTGCTCCATTTTTCACTGCTTCCATCATTTTAATGATATCAGACGGATTGAGCTCAAGATCCGCATCCTGAATAATCACATAGTCACCAGATACATATGTGATGCCTGTTTTTATTGCCGAACCCTTTCCCCTGTTAAATTTTTGAGTGATGATACGAATCTTTTCTTTTTCTGATAATGTCTCTAAAATCTTTGCTGTGCCATCAGTGGAACCATCATCTATCACAATGATTTCTTTTTCCAGCGGCAGTGCTATAACTTTTTTAAGAACCTCAGCAATGGTATTTTGCTCATTGTAAACCGGGATCAGGACCGAAATTTTCATGATAATATCTTAATATACAGTGCAGAATAATTCAAAATCTGACTGTTTTTGTGATAGAATAATATCTATGATTGAAGCAATCTTACTCGGTCTATTACAAGGGCTTACAGAGTTTCTTCCAGTCAGTAGTTCAGGCCATATTTTATTTGCTCAAAAAATTTTATCTAATAATTTTGACCTTCCTTTGATAATTTCTGTGCATATGGGAACAGCTTTTGCAATTCTGATTTATTTCAGATATCGCATACGAAAAATGGTATATTCCATAATAAAAACTGCTGACGCATCCTATAAAGAAGAACGAAAACTCTGGAAATATCTTATTTTGGCCTCCATCCCTGCCGCCATTGCAGGATTTCTTATTGAACCTAAAATAGACCAGATACCAGGTGTTACCCTTATTAGCGCATGCTGGATTGTAAACGGATTGATTTTAATTTTCGGAGAATTTTTGGCTCAAGAAAAACAAAAAAATACACCAATCAATTTATTATCTTCGTCAATCGTTGGAATTGCCCAGGCAATCGCAATTTTGCCAGGTATTTCCCGTTCAGGAATAACAATAATTGCAGGAAAAAACGCCGGGCTCAAATCTGAAAATGCATTTGAATTTTCTTTTTTTCTCGGCATTATTGCCATAGCAGGTGGTCTTATTCTTGAAATAATAAAGCATCCACAGGAATTTAATTATGCCAGCATAGCAGGAGCAATCACTGCTATGATTTCAGGTTATGCTGCGCTTGTGTTACTCTCAAAGACTGTTTATACAAACAAAATGAAATGGTTTGGGTTTTATACAATTCTCGCTGGAATTACCCTTTTTCTCATAAAACCATGAAACATAAAAAAGTCAGGATTCTTTCGAAAAAAATTTTTAATGAAAAATATGTGGAATTATTTTTGGAAAATAGATTTGATTCAATCCCAGAACCAGGCCAGTTTGTTCACGTTTTTACCGGTGGCACCTTTATGAGACGTCCACTATCAATTGCAGGATATGCCCCTGAGAAAATACGAATTGTTTTTCAAATAAAAGGTCCTGGAACAAAAAAACTTGCTGAATTTTCAAAGGGGACAAAAATTGATATCCTCGGACCTATTGGTAACAGCTTTCCATCTGTAGAAAAACATCAAAAAATTTATCTTGTTGCCGGAGGCATAGGAATTGCACCCCTTTTATTTGTTGCAGATAAATTCATTCAATCAGGCAATGATTTCAAAATTCTTTATGGAGCAAGAACAAAAAATGATCTTCTTGACTTTTTGCTTTCAGAAGGCAACTACGAAAAAATTGTATCAACAGATGACGGAAGTGCAGGAAAAAAAGCTACGGTTGTCGAAATTTTAAAAAAAGAAATACTTAAAGAAAAACCAGATATCATATTTGCTGCAGGCCCTTTTGCCATGTTAAAAAGGTTAGGCCTCTTGTGCACAAAAGAAAATATTGATGCCTATGTTTCACTTGAAAATGTCATGTTCTGTGGTCTCGGTGTATGTCAAGGTTGTGTAATGGAAACCACACTGGGTTATCAAAGGGTTTGTAAAGATGGTCCAGTATTCCATAACAAATTAATCAGATGGAAATAAAAAAATTGCAAATAAAATTGGGCAAGCTGAAACTGGATAGTCCAGTACTGCCTGCCAGTGGAACATTTGGATACGGTGATGAGTTAATAGATACCATCGATTATCAATATATTGGTGCAATTATCACAAAAACGCTGACATGGAAAGAGAATCCAGGTAATCCCCCGCCGCGAATATGGGAATTTCAAAATGGATTAATGAATAGTATTGGATTGCAGAATATTGGAGTAAAACGTTTTTATGAAGAAAAATTGGGAATTCTGCTTAATCTTAATAAACCTCTCATAGTAAGCATCGGTGGCAAACATCCAGATGATATACTCAAATGTATTGAATTTCTTGGCAGTAAAAGAGGTATTGACGCATTGGAGATGAACCTTTCCTGCCCAAATATTGATACAAATAAAACAATTTCAGAAGACCCTGATTATACATTCAGACTAACCAGAGAGGCAAGACGACTCACGGATAAAGTATTAATTGCAAAACTCAGTCCGAATGTAACAGATATATGCGAAATAGGCGTGGCTGCAGAACAGGCGGGCGCTGACATTTTAAGCGCAATCAATACATTCAAGGGTCTCTATTATGACTGGGACAGAGAAAAAATGTACGCGGGTGGTGTGTCAGGTCCTATGATTTTTCCAATGGCTTTGCGAATGGTGTTTGACTTGTTCAGGAAAGTTTCTATTCCAATTATAGGGCTGGGCGGTATTAACTCTGAAAAAAAAGCACTGGAAATGATTTTTTCAGGTGCTTCAGCTATCGGAATAGGGACATCTCTGGTCATCATGCCTGATCTCGCGTCAAGAGTATGTCAAGCAATTGTTAATTACCTGAAAAAGACGAAACAAGATTTTTACTCCATTATAGGTCGCATGAATGAAAAAACACATTGAAATCAGTCACTATACCTTTTATGTAAATCTGATCAAAATTATTCTTTTGGTGCTGATATTTCTCAGACCTTTTTTTGATGGATTTTCAAGCCCTGCATTCAATCACATATATAATCTTGCATTATTCACTCTGCTACCAGTTTGTATCTTTGTTATGAGAAAAAATTTGAAATTCTCGTATCCTTTGCTTTGTTTTTTGATTTTTGCAATACTATGTCTGGTACTGATTCCTTTATGGCCTACATGGACGACAACAATAAAACAGTTTCCTTATTTTTTCAGTTTTCTCGCGACATGGTTTCTCTTTAAAACAGTATTTGAAGAAAAGGATATTCCTTATGTAACCGGCATATTTATTTGTTCAATGGTATTCATTATGATCTATGGTATCCATCAATACTTCTGGGGGTTGGAAGCCACACGGCAAACCATATTGCAACATCCGGAATTGATAAATAATATGTCTGACACATACATGGATAGAATAGCAAGCAACAGAATTTTCTCCACGTTTGTCTATCCAAATACATTTGCCGGCTATTTATTAATGCTTTATCCTGTTGTATTTTTTTATCTTTTTTCACAAACAAGAATCTGGCTCAGGATAATAACGGTAGTTGTTCTCATGACGTTATTGCCTGTATTGGCGGCAACAGAATCTATGGGTGGATGGTTCTGTTTCATCATTATATCATTTTTGATGCTGATGTACTTTGTGATTCCAGGAAAATATTACCTCTATTTTTGTTTCTTTTTTTTCGTAATACTCAGTTTAATTGCATATTATGGATTTACATCCGGACTAATGCCTAAATTTGGTTCGCTGCAAGACAGAATCAATTACTGGTTAGCAGGAATACAGATATTCAAAAATTATCCATTCACAGGTGTTGGACCAGGAAATTTTTCTCAATTTTACCTCCAGTTCAAAATTCCTGGAGCGATGGAAGCAAAATTTGCTCATAATCTTATTGTCGAAGTCCTGGTGTGCACAGGACTAGTTGGACTTATTATTTTCATAACAGCGTTATTTTTTTTCATCAAGGAAAACACCCACAGTTTTCTCTTACCAAAAAATCAATTAATAACCGGCTATCTGTTTGGTATCACTGGGTTTTTTCTTCACAGTATTATTGACTTTGATTATGCTAACGCGGCAGTCGCCAGCGTATTATTCGCCTTTTCTGGACTTGTAGAATCATGTTCAGATGCACAAAACGTTAAATCAAAAGCATTGACAAAATTGCTTGCGGGCATTATCATTATTCTAATGCCTGTGGCAATGGTTGTAGAGTACAAAACGTGGCAGGTAGTAAAGATTATAGACAAAATTAAAAACGGTAAAAGCCATAATCCCATTCAGGATCTGAAGCAGGCTTCAGACATATTTCCTGAACCTGAAATATTTTTTATTGAGGGTGAAATTTTCAGGTTTGCGTATCAAGAAACCAGAGATGTAAAATTTGCGGAAAGGGCTATTGATGCTTACAAAAAAGCCATAGAATCAAATCCATTTGTACCACATTACCACAGGATGCTGGCGAAGTTATTTACTGAACTTGGTAAAAACAAAGAAGCAGAAAAAGAGTTTTTGCGGGTAATAGAATTGTATCCATCAAAGGCGCTTTATAATATGGAAATTGCTGAATTTTATAAAAAAATAGGGAATAAAAATCTATCGAAAATTTATTTCGAAAAGGGAATGAGCTTGCCACCCAGCAGTAAAGATGAAGCTCGTTCAATTGAGGAGTATAAAAATGGAAAGAATTTTTGAAATACAGGTCAGAAAGGTGGAAAAGCCATGCTATGCCTCGGGAGACATCCCTGACCTAACACTAGGAGACCTTTGCATTGTTGAATTTACCAAAGGGACTCAGGACTATGCAAAAGTTTATATGATTTTTAATCCTGGACAGGACTTTAAAGAAATCATTTCTGGAAGAATTTTAAGAAAGGTGAATGAACAGGACATGCTTGTAATCCAGGAAAACGATCTTCTGAAAGAAGAGGCATTCAAAATTTGTAATGAAAAAATCAAGGAAATTAACCTGCCAATGAAACTGATCGATGTGACCTATTCATTTGATAGAACAGTTATCACATTCTATTATTGGGCTCCGGGAAGAGTTGACTTCAGAAAACTTGTCAAGGAGCTTGCATCAATTTTTAATTGCAGGATTGAAATGCGCCAGATCGGGTTAAGGGATGAAGCAAAAATAAAAGGTGGTTTTGGTATATGCGGTCAGGAGATATGCTGTCATAGATTTCTTAAAGATTTTGAACCTATTACGATGAAACTTGTAAAGACACAAAGTCTTCCACTTGATATGAGCAAAATATCCGGGCTGTGCGGAAGATTGATGTGTTGTTTGATATATGAAAGCAAGATGTACGAAAACGGAGAGGATGAAAAATGAAATTCTATATTACCACGCCGATCTATTACATTAATGCCCGACCACATATTGGTCATTGCTATACAACAATTGCTGCTGATTGTCTATCAAGATATCACAGAATGAAAGGGAAAGACGTATTGTTTCTTACTGGAACTGATGAACACGGAGAGAAAATCGCCCAGGCAGCAGAGAAAAAAGGTGTCACAATCGAACAATTCACAGATGAAATGTCTGATGTATTTAAAAAAATGTGGAGTAAACTTAACATCTCTTACACAAGATTTATACGCACAACAGAAAAGGAACACGAAAATACAGTAAGTGAGGTATTCAAAAAACTTATGGAAAACGGTGACATCTATCACGGAGAATACTCTGGATATTATTGTGTTCCATGTGAATGTTTTATACCAAAGACGAAAATTGATCAAACAAATCCGATGTGTCCTGATTGCAATAGACCAGTGAGGATACTGACTGAAAACTCATATTTTTTCAGATTGTCCAGATATGAAAATGCCCTTATTAATTATTTTGAAAAAAACCCTGATATGATTCAACCCCGATTCCGCCTTGAAGAGGTAAAGAGTTTTATATCTCAAGGGCTTAATGACCTTTCTGTCACAAGACAGGGTTCCATCTGGGGTATACCTTCACCAACGCCAGAAAAATATACAATATATGTATGGTTTGACGCTCTCTTAAACTATCTTACCGGCGCTGGTTATAAAAACGGTAATACAAATGAATACTGGCCACCTGATGTTCAATTGATAGGAAAGGACATTCTCAGGTTTCATGCGATTATATGGCCAGCATTGTTGCTGGCGCTCGGATTAAGATTACCAAAAACAATTTTCGCGCATGGCTGGTGGACAGTGGATAGTGAAAAAATATCAAAATCTAAAGGAAATATTATAGACCCGATTGATCTGATCAATCGCTTCGGAGTTGATGGTTTTAGATATTTTTTGCTTAGAGAGGTACCATTTGGACTTGATGGCGAATTTTCAGAAGAGAAATTTATCAAACGGTTCAACAGCGATCTCGCAAATGATCTCGGAAATCTTGTCAACAGAACACTGAACCTGGTGGAAAAATTGTTCAATGGAATGATCCCCACAGGATATGTAAGTTCTGAATTGGAACAACTTGTTGATAGTGTATTAATAAATGTTGATAAAACAATGGGAGATGTACGCTTTTCTGACGCTCTCAGTGAAATCTGGAAAATTATTGGAGAACTTAACAAATTGCTTGATACAGAAAAACCATGGAATTCACCGTTGACGAACGCAAAAAATACACTTTCACAGTGTATTGCGGGAATACACATAATTTCGCTCTTCGTCTATCCTTTTATGCCTGAAACTACACAAAAAATCTGGAAAATTCTGAATTTACCGCATGATGAAAACGAGATTTTTCTTAACAAAGACGGCTTGAAAATTCCAGAAGGTATAAAATCTAGTCAGCGTGAAATTCTGTTTCAAAGGATAAAAATATGAAACCCATATTCAAAAGAATTATGTTGAAATTGTCAGGTGAAGCGCTGATGGGTGATGAAAAATTTGGTATTCATTCAAACTCTCTGATATCCATTGCACACGAAATCAAAGAGGTGACTGAACTTGGATGCCAGACAGCAATAGTGATTGGTGGAGGAAATATCTTTAGAGGAATTGCTCGAGATGAAAAGGTTATTGATGAAATCACCGGCGATTACATGGGCATGCTTGCAACTGTCATCAATGGACTTGCCCTTCAAAGCTGCCTTGAAAAAATGAACGCAATTACCAGAGTTCAGAGTGCATTTGAAATGAGACAGTTTTGTGAACCCTACATAAGAAGAAAAGCAATCAGACATCTTGAAAAAGGTAGAATCGTAATATTTGTAGGTGGAACAGGAAATCCCTATTTCACTACTGACACAGCGGCTGCATTAAAAGCAATAGAAATTGGTGCTGAAGTAATATTAAAAGCAACTAAGGTTGACGGAGTTTATACGGATGACCCATTGAAAAACAAAAATGCAAAAAGATACGACTGGTTAACATATAAGGATGTCCTTGCAAAAGAGCTGAAGGTAATGGATAATACGGCAATAACATTATGCTTGAACAATAAATTACCAATCATTGTGTTCAATCTCTTCAAAAAAGGAAATCTCAAGAGAATTGTATTTGGCAGGGGAACAAAAACAATTATTGCTGACAGCAAGTCAAAACTATATCACCTGTTATAAAGGAGGGTATATGATAAAAGAAATTTGCCAGCAGGCAGAAATCAGCATGAAAAAGGTTGAAGAGCATTTCGTCAGAGAAATTAACAATTTCCGTCTTGGACGCGCGTCTGTATCACTTCTTGAAGGAATTCTCGTAGAGTATTACGGTTCCAGATTGCCAATCAATCAGATTGCAACCGTCTCAATTCCCAATCCACAAACTCTTATTATCCAGCCATGGGATAAGACGACGATAGATAAGATAGTAAAAGCCATCCAGATGAGTAATCTTGGACTTAATCCAGTTGCTGATTCTACAACGATAAAAATTTCAGTGCCGCCCTTGAGTGAAGAAAGAAGAAAGGAACTCGTCAAAATACTGAGAAAACTTGAAGAACAGGCAAAAGTAGAAGTAAGAGAAATCAGAAGAAAAGTAAAGG
>JBMFLH010000029.1:13390-22806 GCA_049971295.1 Candidatus Ratteibacteria bacterium
TAAAGGATGAAATAAAAGAGCTTGAAAAGGAAAAGAAAATTTCTGAAGATGACTCCTTTAAAGCAACTGAAAAATTACAGGAGTTAACAGACAAATTTATTGAAGAAATCGAAAAGAAAACATCTCTAAAGGAAAAGGAAATTCTTGAGTCATAAGCACTTTGTTATTGCGATTGATGGTCCTGCTGGCGCTGGTAAAAGTACAGTGGCGATACTTGTGGCAAAAACACTTGGTTTTCTTTATGTTGATACTGGTGCAATGTACCGTGCACTCACATTGAAAGCCCTCCAACGAAATTTGAACCTCAATAACAGGAATGCATTGATAGAAATGAGCAGAAACACCAGAATTGAACTTGTCCAGAATGAAGATGATTATAGGGTTTTTCTTGATGGACTGGAAGTCACAAAAGCCATACGAAGTGAGCAGGTTAGCAAAAACAGCCATTTTATTGCATCAATTCCAGAAGTCAGGGAAATATTATGGAGCATTCAACGCTCATATCGGGAAAAATACGACATTGTGATGGAAGGCAGGGACATTGGTACTGTCGTTTTTCCAGATGCTCAACTGAAAATCTATCTTGATGCCTCTGTTGAAGAAAGGGCTAAAAGAAGATATCTTCAATTAAAACAACAGGGAATTGAAACGAATATAAAAGATTTAAAAAAAGAAATCATCCTCAGAGATGAAAGGGACACCAATAGGGACATTGCTCCACTCAGAAAACATCCTGATGCAATCACAATAGACACAACCTGCCTGACGATTGAACAGGTCGTGTCAATGATTATCAATCTCTACCACCAGATTATTGAAAAGAATAAAAAATAATTCTATCTTCTGGTTTCTCTTTGGGAATCTCTTTTGAATGAACGGGGACGAAAGGTTATTTTTTTCCTTTCCTCTTCAATTTCCTCATGTGTGAGGGCCTGTTTCCGACTCAAATTTGCCCTGCCTTGTTCATCAAAACCAACAAATTTTACTCTGATTTTTTCGCCAATACCAACAACGTCTTCAACCTTGTTAACCCTGTAAGGCGCTAATTCTGAAATGTGAACAAGCCCTTCCTGCTCGTTAAAAAATTTCACCATGGCTCCAAAAGGGAAAATTCTTGTAACAGTTCCATCGTATATTTTTCCAACCTCAGGTTCTTCGACTATTGCTTTTATCCGTTCAAGTGCCGCCTGACATTTTTCCATTTCAGGACTATAAATTACAACAGTTCCATCATCCTCTATATCAATTTCAACATTTGTTTCCTCAATAATCTTTCTGATAGTTTTACCACCACCTCCTATCACAAGACCAATTTTATCAGGAGACACCTTAAAGGAAACGATCCTCGGCGCATATTTTGAAATTTCAGGTCTGGGAGAGTTCAAAACTCCATTCATGATATCAAGAATTTTTATTCTTGCCTGCTTGCTCTGCAAAACTGCCTGTTTCAAAATTTCCCATGAAAATTCTGTTGTTTTAACATCCATCTGAAAAGCAGTGATTCCATTGTTGGTCCCTGCTATTTTCAAATCCAGATCTCCCACATGGTCTTCTTCACCCGCTATATCTGTTAAAATGATATATTTTTCATTTTCTTTGATCAATCCCAGTGCTATTCCAGCAACGTGTCGTGGAATCGGTATCCCTCCATCCATCAAAGCCAGGCTTGATGCGCAAACCGTTGCCATTGATGAAGATCCATTTGATTCCAGAATATTAGCCACAATTCTTATTGTATAGGGAAAGTTTGCTTCATCCGGTATGAGAAACTGAAGAGACCTTTCAGCAAGTGCTCCATGACCAATTTCCCTGCGTGATGGGCCACGAAGAGCTCCGGTTTCTCCAACAGAAAATGGTGGAAAATTGTAATGAAGCATAAATCTTTTTGATGTTTCTTCAAAAAGACCATCAATAATCTGTTGATCGTGCTTTGTTCCAAGTGTCACTGAAGCCAGGCACTGTGTCTGTCCGCGAGTAAAAAGCGCAGAACCGTGTGTTCTTGGTAGTACTCCCACTTTACAATCAATGGGTCTTATTTCGTCAGGTTGCCTGCCATCAAACCGTTTGCCTGTCAGCAGTATTGATTCTCTGATAGTTTTCTCAAGACACTTGTTAAATATCAATTCAATTTCAGCGTGCTTATCCTCAGTGTAGAATGTTTTTAATTCTGCCAGCATATTTTCATAATACTGATTTCGTTGCTTTTTTTCAGGATAATTCCATATTGATTCCATCTTCTTTTTTACAAAAGATGCCACGCTGTTAACTGTATCCGGGTCAAATTCTATTTCAGGTTTGTAGTCAGTATTCTGTTTCCAACAAGATAATGCCTCGATAATGGGCTTTATTGAGTCAAAAGCAAATCTTGCCGCATCAATAAACAAATCTTCAGAGAGTTCTTTTGCCCAGCCCTCAAGCATAACAATTGAGCGTTCTGTACCGGAAAGAACAAGATTCAGGGTACTTTTTTCAAGTTCAGAAATCGTGGGATTAATGACAAATTTATCATCTATTCTTCCAATTCTTACACAGCCAAGAACCCCACTGAATGGCAATCCCGAAAGCAAAATTGCACCTGATGCACCAATAACAGAAAGAATATCCGGGTCATTTTCTTGATCAACGGAAAGGACAAAAGAAATTATCTGTACCTCATCGGTAAAATCTTCAGGAAACAAAGGTCTAATTGAACGGTCAATCAAACGGCTCACCAGTATCTCTCTCTCTGATGGCCTACCTTCTCTTTTAAAAAAACCACCTGGAATTTTACCGGCAGCAGATGTTTGTTCGCGGTAGTCGCATGTTAATGGAAAAAAATCTCTAATTTCTTCTGATTTTTTTGTTGTGACTGTAACAAGAACGACTGTTTCGCCGCAGCTTGCTATTACTGAGCCTGCTGCCTGTTTTGCAAGAGAACCTGTTTCTATGGTTATCAATTTGTTACCAAGCTCTATTTCCAATTTTTCCATCATATTTATTTTCTCAAATTTAACCTTTCAATAAGAGCCTGGTAAGCCGCAAAATCTTTTGTCTGAAGATACTTCAACAGACGCCGCCTGCGGCCTATGAGTTTCAATAAACCTCGTCTGGAATTAAAGTCCTTGGGGTATTTTTTGAAATGCTCACCAAGCGCTTCGATTCGTCTCGTCAACAGGGCAATCTGGACTTCAGGGGACCCGGTATCCTGGGGATGTCGTCCAAAATCCTGTCTTAATTGTTCCTTTACTGATTTATCCAGCATTTCCTTTTCTCCTTAATATGATTTAAATGCTTTCCACTGAATTAAGTATATACTTTTATTCTAATTTTGTCAATGAAAATTATTTTGGGACAGATGCGATATCCTTCCTATAATACATGTCTTTGAAAAATATGGTATCCACCTTTTCGTAAGCTTTCGTCCTTGCCTGAGCAATTGTATTACCCAGTCCAACGACATTCAATACTCTACCACCTGCGGTAAGAAAAATGTCATTTTCCTTCTTTGTTCCTGCATGAAAAATTACCACATCTTTTGAAATAGAATCAAGTCCCTTGATGGGATATCCGATGCTATATTTCCCTGGATATCCGCCTGACGCAATCACTACATCGACAGCAGAATTTGTTTTCCATTTAATAGATGTTTTGTTCAAAAGTTTTTCTGTTGCAGCATCCAGAACTTCAAGCAAATCGCTTGACATCCTTGGCAGAATAACCTCTGTTTCAGGATCTCCAAACCTCACATTATACTCAAGAACATAGGGACCTTTTTCTGTGATCATCAATCCTAAGTAAATGACACCACAATAATCTACTCCTTTCTTCTGGAGCCCTCTTATCGTTGGAATTACTATTTTTTTTTCTATAATACTTTCAAGCTCCGGACTACACATTGAAACTGGACTGTAACAGCCCATACCACCGGTATTCGGACCCATATCACCATCGTAAATTTTTTTATAGTCCCTTGCAGGTGCAAGTGGAATGTAATTTTCTCCATCCGTGATTACAAAATATGACAGTTCCTCTCCAGAAAGAAACTCTTCTATAATAACCCTGTTATTTTCGGCTAAAAAAACATGTTTTTCGAAGATATCCTCAATAAATGATAATGCCTGGCTCATTTCGGTGGCCACACTTACACCCTTGCCTGCAGCAAGGCCATCAAACTTAACCACAACAGGAAACTCAATCTTTTCAAGAATAATCTTGGCCTGATTAAAGTTGTCCGCCACAAAAAAATTCCCTGTGGGAATCCCATTTTCCATCATAAATTCTTTCGCCCACACTTTTGAAGATTCAAGTTTTGCTGCTTTCCGAGATGGCCCAAAAATTTTTAATCTCTTTCTTTTGAATTCATCAACAATACCATTAGCCAGCGGTAATTCTGGACCAACAATCGTAAGATCAATTTTTTCTTTCTTGGCGAACGAAGATATTTGCTGCAATTGATTGGCAGATACATTGACCAGATTTGCTATTTCTCCTATCCCTCCATTTCCTGGAAGTGCATACAATGCACCGGTTTTGATTTCAGATGCGATTTTCCAGCATATTGCATGTTCACGTCCGCCACTTCCGATCACAAGTATTTTCATGATACTTTACTCCTCAATCACCAATAATTCTTGTATCTTCATCAAGATATATTCCTCGTAAATTCATTTCAAGAGCATTGGGTGCAGGCGATGCTTCAAATCCAGTTTCCCTTGTAATCTTACCTTCGTTAATCAATCTTACAAGGTGCTGATTAAATGTCTGCATTCCAATTTCTTTATCTGCGGCTATCGCACTCTGTATTTTACCGATTTTATTTTCCATGATAAGTCTGGAAATAATGGGTGTTACAATCATAACCTCGCATACAGGAACCATTCCTGTACCATCCTTTCTGGGTAGCAGTTTCTGACAGCATATCGCACGAAGGTTGTAAGCAAGAATTTTTCTTACCATATCATGCTGTTGCTGCGGAAAGAAGTCAAGGATTCTATTGATCGTAGTAATTGTATCCACTGTATGAAGAGTACTAAAAACCAGATGCCCGGTTTCGCAGGCACGAATAGCAGATTCAAAAGTCTCTGTATCGCGCAATTCGCCTATCAAAATAATGTCAGGATCTTCCCGCAGAACTCTCTTCAATGCGTCATGAAATGAGAGTGTATCAAGACCCACCTCGCGCTGGTTAATGATACAGTTTTTATCAGTGTAAACAAATTCAATTGGATCTTCAATCGTTATGATGTGCAAAGCCTGTCTATTCTGGTTAATATATTCTATCATGGACGCAAGGGTGGTAGATTTACCACATCCTGTTGGGCCGGCTACAAGAACAAGTCCATCTGGAAAATCTGAAATTTTTGCCAGCACAGGCGGTAGCCCAAGTTGTTCAAATGATGGCACAATGGATTTAATTCTCCTCATAACGATTCCTACATATCCTCTTTGACGAAAAATATTCACACGAAATCTACCTGTTTGGGGACTTTCTGTGGCAAGGTCCATTTCCATCTGTTCAAGAAATAACGCCCTTTGCTTCTCATTCATAATGCTGAAAGCATAATTTTCAATTT
Source organism: Candidatus Ratteibacteria bacterium (assembly GCA_049971295.1). Lineage (GTDB taxonomy): Bacteria > Ratteibacteria > UBA8468 > B48-G9 > DTJG01 > DTJG01. Next base: position 18,943 of record JBMFLH010000029.1, read on the forward strand.
CCTGGGGGGTTAATACTCCGTCTTCTGAAGATTCTTGAAGGACAGTTTTAATTCTAAAAAAGGGTTTTCTTCCTACCTTCAGGTGTAGATCAGAGGCATCAACTTCAGCCATCTTTTTCAGTAGTTTCTCTATGTTCATCCATTTCCTTCTCGAACTCAATATTCCCCAAGACCACATCCAGTACATTCAACGTGTCGTCTGAGACAGACGCTGTACCTCCAGAAAGAATTTTGTGCCCTTTCTCAGACAACTTCAATATCAACCGATAAATATTTTCCTTTTTATCGTATCTGTCAAGAATTTTTGTTGAGTCCTTCATGTTATTCCACCATTTGAATTATTGCCATCTTACTGGCGTCCCCGCGACGTCTATCAACCTTGATAATTTTTGTATAACCGCCATTTCTTTCCTTAAATTTTTGACCAAGGTCCATCACAATTTTTGTGGTGGCGGGGTGATTAAGATATGCATTAACCCTTCTAATACTTGCCAAATCCTGCTTCTTTCCTATGGTAATTAATCTCTCTACGACCCTTCTTAACTGCCTTGCTTTTGCTTCTGTAGTCATGACCTTCTTATTCTGGAAAAAACTGATTGCCATGTTTCTTAGAAGACTTTTACGATGAGACTTATTCCGTCCCAATTTACGGATATCTTTCTTATGCCTCATAACTGCTCCGTGTCAGATGAATTTTCCTTTAATTTATAGCCCTTCTTTGCAAGAACTTCTTCTATTTCTTCAAGGGACTTCTTTCCAAAATTTTTCATCTCTTCAAATTTCTCGCGGGGTGTTTCAAGAATTTCTCTGAGAGTATGAATGTTGTGCATCTGGAGTGCATTGATTACTCTGGTAGAAAGATTCAATTCAGTAACCGGTGTATCGAGTACATCAGCCTGTTTATTCTCTGGGGCTGAGACAAGCTGGTCTCCTATCATCTGCGTCGTGCCGATGATCATAAAGTGCTTGTTCAAAATTTCTGTGGCAATATTGAGAGCGTCAGCTGGAGATATCGCACCACTTGTCCATACATCAAGAATAAGTTTTTCATAGTCAACCAGCTGCCTGACTCTTGTATTTTCAATATGAAATGCGACCTTCTTTACCGGTGTATATATCCCATCAATCAAAATCATGTCTGCTGGAATATTTTTTCTTACCAGCTTCATTTTTTCAACAGGCAGATACCCCCTTCCCTCAGTAATTTCAAGATCAATTGTCAATTTTGTTGACGGATCGAGGGTCGCAATATGAAGGTCGGGATTCAAAATCTCAACACTTCCATCAGTAATCAAGTCCCTTGCGCACAATTCAGGGATTCCAGAAATTGTCACGGAACATCTATGAGGAAATTGTTTAATAATTGGCTTACATATCACCTGCTTCAGATTAAGAATAATCTGCGTAGTATCCTCCTTAACTCCTTCAATAACACTGAATTCATGCTGAACGCCAGAAATTTTAATTCCCGTAATTGCAACACCAGGAATAGAAGAAAGTAAAACTCTTCTCATTGCATTTCCAACCGTCACACCAAAACCTTTCTCAAGAGGCTCAACAATTAGCTGGCCATAATTGGACTTATATGTCTCCTTTTCCCATGCAATTTTTGCTGGATACAAAAATTCGACTGATTTTTCTTCCATAATATCCACCTCACTTTGAATAGAAGTTGATGATGAGATGTTCATCAACAGGTATACTAACTTCATCTCTTGTTGGATATCTGACAACTTTTGCTCTCATTTCATTTTCAGAAGCCTCAAGCCATGCGGGTACTGGAATTGTCCTGCCAGTTTCCTTTGCATTTCTTGCAATTTCTAAAAATCTCGAGTTATCGCCCACACTGATTTCATCACCAATTTTTACCTGATATGATGGTCTGTTTACTCTTTTGCCGTTTACAAAAATGTGTCCGTGAGATATCGCCTGTCTTGCCATTCTACGAGAAAACGCCCAATGCAATTTATAAATGACATTGTCCAGTCGACATTCAAGTAAGCGCAAAAGAACCTCACCTGTGACACCCTTTGTTTTCTTAGCTATTGAAAAATATCTTCTAAACTGTCTTTCAAGAACACCATAATAAGATTTTACCTTGTTTTTCTCTCTCAACTGCAAGCCATATTCAGATGTTTTTGTTGCCATCATACTCTTGCGTTGTTTGCGTGGATCAAGAGGGCACTTATCGCTTTCACATCTTCTGCCTTTCAAATACAACTTTTCTGCGTTCCTTCTACAAATTCTGCACACGGGTTTAGTAATTTTTGCCATGAATACTCCTTTTTATACTCTTCTTCTCTTGGGAGGCCTACAACCATTATGTGGTATCGGTGTAACGTCTCTTATTGCAGTAATATTCAATCCTGCGGTTTGTAATGCTCTTATTGCTGTTTCACGACCTGGTCCGGGTCCTTTGACCCTCACCTCAACATCTCTCATATTTACAAGATTTTGAACCTTTTTTGCCACGTTCTCAGCAATAAGCTGGGCGGCAAATGGTGTTCCCTTTCTTGTACCTTTAAACCCCACTACACCAGCACTTGACCATGCTATCACCCTTCCTTCGGGATCTGTAATCGTAATGGTAGTATTGTTAAAAGTTGCCTTGATATGAGCAATACCAGATGGTATGTTCAGATGTTTTTTCTTTTTCTTTGTGTATTTTTTCTTTTCCTTCTCAGCCATTTTTTCTCCTTTATGATTAACTTTCACCGTCACTAATCTTCGCTTTTATTGCTTTTCTTGCGGCTTTATCCCTGATGACACCAACAGTTTTTCTCGGACCCTTGCGAGTTCTGGCATTTGTTCTCGTCCTCTGACCACGAACTGGCAATGATCTCCTATGTCTTAAACCACGGTAACAGTTGATTTCAATAAGCCTGCTGATATTACTCCCAATTTCTCTTCTCAAATCACCCTCAATTTTAAAGTTCTGCTGAACAAATGCCGATATCTTTCCAATCTCTTCTTCTGTTAAATCTTTAATTCTTTTGTCAGGATTAACCCCAGTCGCCTTGATAATTCTTTCGGCAATTGAGCTGCCAATACCGTAGATATAAGTTAATCCAACCAGCACCTTTTTTTCATTCGGAATTTCAACTCCAAGAATACGAGCCATTGTTAAACCCTCCTTAACCCTGTTTCTGTTTATGTTTTGGACCGTCCTGGGGATTTTTGCATATCACCATAACGGATCCTCGCCTTTTGATAATTTTACACTGTGGACATATTTTTTTCACTGATGCTCGCACCTTCATATGTACCCCCTATAATCTTTTAATAATTCTACCTTTATTTATATCGTAAGGTGAAATTTCCACAATCACCTTATCTCCAGGAATAATTTTGATATAGTGCAACCGCATTTTTCCACAAAGATGCGCAGTAATTTTCATCCCGTTTTCCAGATCTACAATAAAACTTGTACCCGGTAACGCTTTGCTAATCATACCAGTAAGTGTGATTTTGTCTGGTTTCTTATTCATCAGAAATATCTGTTAATAATTCAAAACCGTCTCTTTTTACAAGCACTGTATCCTCAAAATGAGCTGAAGGCAATCCGTCCACAGTCACAACAGTCCATCCGTCAGACAAAATTCTCAAATCAGGTTTACCCATGTTAACCATAGGTTCTATTGCAATTACCATATTTTCCTGTAATTCAAATCCTTTGCCGCGATGTCCAAAATTAGGGACATCCGGCTCTTCATGCAAATATTTTCCAACACCATGCCCTGCAAAGTCCCGCACAACATTGAACCCTTCTTTTTCAACAAATTTCTGAATTTCCCATCCTATATCCCCTGTCGTGCAACCTGCTTTTACCTTTGATATGCCCAGTTCAAGAGATTTCTTTGTTAC
>JBMFLH010000030.1:0-22423 GCA_049971295.1 Candidatus Ratteibacteria bacterium
ATCATTATTATTGTGACCCTTCATCCTGACGGAACCGTTAACGGTGGTACTTTTGGCGCCTATACAAATGTCTCTGGTTCAGAAATTGGCATTGCAATTGGTAAACCTTCTCACACTTACAAAAACATTAAAAGAACCGGTGAACTGACGATCAATGTTGTGACAAAATCCATTGCCAGTGCAGCAGAAATTTGTGGTGAAAGTATTCCTCCTGCCAGAAGCGAAATTGCAGAATCAGGCCTTACCACGGAACCATCTAAAAAAATTTCTACTCCCATTATAAAAGAATGCGTGGCAAACATAGAGTGTAAATACGAAAAAGAAATTGAAATCAATTATCATTCATTTGTCATTGTCAAATGTGTTGCAGGTCATATTGATGAAAATTTCATTGCTGATGATGGTGGCCTTGATGTTGTAAAAGCGCAGGCAATTTTTAATATTGGCTATCCCGAACCAATTTATGCAACGCTTGGAAATGTCTTTTCTGTTAGGTAGGAGTTTATGATTGATTTTGAAAAATTTCTCAATGAAAAAACAGGAACAAAAATTCATGTTGAAATCACATCTCACAGAAAAACACTCTTACGGATAATCACAGAGCCCTGTGGCAAAAAAACAGTAAAAATTCATCATAATCTTGTAAAAGGACCTCCAGAAATTCTCAACGCGATCGGAGATTTCATCGCAGGAAAAGAGAAACAGAAAAACAAAAAATTGATTATAGAATACGCAAGAAAAAGTCAGCATCTTTTCTCAAAACAAAACAAGACAAAAATCAATCATGCAGGAATATTTTACAACCTGAAACAGATATTTGATATCATTGATGCGCAGTTTTTCGACGGCAGGTTGTCATCCGTGAACATTACTTTTGGAAAACGCTATAATGGCAAAAGACGTCGATCAATTGTCTTCGGAAATTACTGTCCTGACACAAATCTGATAAGAATCAATAGAAGCCTTGATAGTGACTCGGTACCTGACTTTTTTGTTAAGTACATAGTTTTTCATGAAATGTTGCACGCATACCTGTACCTTTTAGATTCCAAAACCACAGGACACACAAAAAAATTTAAGAATTTAGAAAAAAAATTCCCGGATCTGGAAAAAGCAGAAAAATGGAAGAGAGAAAATCTCTGCCTGTTCATTGATTCAAAAAGATAGAAATATGTTCAAAAAATTAAATGAAACCATAGTTTCAGAAATAGAAGGGATTGCGGGAAAAGAAAACGTTTTGAGAGAAAAAGAAAAACTTACAGATTACAGCCATGATGAATTTACTCTTTCAGAAGCATTCAACTTTCCAGAAATTGTTGTAAAAGTTACAAATACACAACAGGTCGCAGAAATCGCAAAACTTGCGACGCGTGAAAAAATACCTGTTGTTGCAAGGGGTGGAAAAACAGGACTTTGCGGAGGGTGTATTTTTTCGCACGGTGGCATTGTGGTAAGCACAGAAAAATGAATAAAATCCTTGAGATTGACCAGCATAACCTTATGGCTCATCTTGAAGCAGGTTTCATGTTGAAGGAATTTTACCATGCGCTGAAAACAAGAAAATTGTTTTTCCCGCCACATTTTGGTGAAGAAAGTGCAACCATTGGGGCCTGGTCAGCACAAATGCTGGCGGTGCAAGGGCAATAAAATATGGTACAATCAGAAATTTTATCAGAGAATTGCCAGTGGTCTGTTCTGACGAAAAAATCATTCAAGCAGGGGACAAAATTATTAAAGACAGTACCGGTTATAACCTTGTGCAACTTTTTACTGGTTCTGAAGGAACACCGGGCATCATTACTGAAGCGATCCTCAGTATCAAGCCAGAACCAGAAGCATACCTGACAGTGCTTGCCCCATTCCACATACAAAAGATGTTCTCAGATGTGTCCCTTTTATTCTTAACCCCAAACAAAATCTTTGACCCAGAATAATGTTCAAACCGAAATAATTGCGTATCTCGCACTTAAACACGAAACATCTTTTCCTGCATAATAAGCCACAAGCACAAGATTTTTATCAAGCAGAATACCACACGGATGGCCAAAACTCCAGGTATTCATATCTTCCCAGTACTCAGCATAGGAACTTTTGCCTTCAGAAATTTTTTCCATTTTTTCAGGGTTCTGATAAATAATCAATTCTTTATCCAATTCCCATGTTCTTCCAGTATCCGGAGACATCACCAGCCGCATTGAACCAGGATAATGTCTGTGCACATAAAAGCACAACAATCTTCCATCAAGAAGTGGAATTGGCGCAGCAATCTGTCCCTTAATTCCTGTTGGTACTGGGTCTGACCAGATAAATGTTTCAGGATTTCCGAATGAAATATGAATATCTATATCCTTTTCCTGCTTTCTGTTATAAGTCCAGAACATCGTAATAATGTTCCCGGTTGCGTTATTGTATGCATTTCTCTGGTCCCAGTAATACAACTCATTTTCAGGATGTCTTGCCACTGTAATAATCTTTGTAAAATTTATGCCATCCGAACTAAAAAGGGCATGTGCAGCATGCGATGACGGTAAACCCGGTTTTTCTGGACCATAACTTTCAAAAAAGGCAAAGTATCCATTGCAGGTTTTCAGCACTCGTCCGGTCAGAGCAGGACCTGGCAAATTTCGCGTATCGACGATTCTATAATTTGTCCAGGTGTTTCCCATATCAAAGGAATCAGCCAGAATTAATTTTGACTCCTGTATTGTGTCACTTGAAGCATCGTACAATTTTTCACTCTTTGAACAGTCAAACCAGGAAAGAAAAGCAGATATATTCCCATCAGGCCTTTCAAAAAGCTCAACAACCTTAATATCTCCCCTGCGACCGTTAAATTCGTTTTTGAAATTAGAAAAAACCGCTGTCCAGTCAGTAGCTGCTAAAGATGCAAGAATCATTCCATTTCCGTCAGTCGAATCCTTCCTCGTACCAAGTCGAAAACTTGAAAAGATTTTTCCGCTTGAATGTTTGAATAAGCTGGTAAAAGTACAGACTTTTTTTGTACTTGTCTGTTTTTCTGTATCAAAAATAAAACCCTGCTTTTCTATACGCATAGTGAGCCTATTTTTTTATAACTTCAGGATTAACAATATTTGGTGGTATTTCTCCTCTGAATACAGCAAGAATATTTTCAGCAGCCATTATCGCCATCTTTGTCCTTGTTTCAAATGTGGCGCTTGCAATGTGAGGCAGGAGAACCACATTTGAAAGATTTAATAGTCCAGGTTCTATATCAGGTTCGTTTTCGTATACATCAAGCCCTGCACCCCAGATTCTCCTTTCCATCAAAGCGTCCACAAGCGCCTTTTCATCAACTACGGGTCCACGAGAAGTATTGATGAGTATGGCAGTTTTTTTCATCAGGGATAATTCCCTTTTTCCAATCAGATGTCGTGTGCCTGAAACAAGCGGCACATGAATTGAAACAAAATCAGATTCCTTCAGCAGTGTATCAAGGTCAACAAAAATTGCACCCACGTCTCTTTCAAGTTCGAAATTTCTTTTGACATCGTGATATAATACTCGCATTGAAAAGCCCTTTGACTTTCTCGCAAAGTTGCTTCCTATTCTACCAGCACCTATGACACCCAGTGTTTTTCCTGTAATATCTTGCCCAAGAAATAATTGAGGTGCCCAACCCTTAAATTTGCCCTGCCTTGTAAATGCATCGGCTTCAACAATTCTTCTTGCTACAGCAAATAAAAGTGCCCACGCAAGATCACTTGTTGCATCAGTGAGTGCCCCTGGCGTATTAGTAATGATAATTTTCTTCTTTGTGGCAGATTCCACGTCAATGTTGTTGTATCCCACAGCATAATTAGCAAAGATTTTACACCTGTCTGCTGCTTGTAGCACTTCATCATCTATGTTGTCAGTGAGAAGACAGAGTACTGCATCTTTTCCTTTTACCTTTCTGATGAGTTCATGTTTTGTAAGCACTCTGTCTTCCATATTCACTTCAACATCGCACGTTTTTTTAAGAAGTTCAATCGCTGGTTCTGGTATCATCCTTGTGATAAACACACGTTTTTTTTCTTCCATGTCCACTCCTATTCAACAAGTAACCATGCCTGATTCAGTGTTCTCTTTGAATTTGCAATAACAATATCAGGGTCCTGCCCTTTTAAGGGTTTCACTTCAAAACTCACTATTGGCCTTTGTTGCTTACCAAAAAATCCTGTGTCCATAAGCACCTGTAAAAACTCAGCAAGTTGTTCAACATCATTTTCACTGCCAGGGATTCCAAAAGGAACATGCTGGTCTCCATATAGGGGTGAGTTTTTGTCAGACATAAAACAATTCCCGATATGAATATGAGTAATGAACTCTCTGATTGGTACAATTGCTTCTGCAGGAGATTGTCTCAATAATGGAAGATGGCTGAGGTCAATCATCAATCCAAAGTTATCAAATTTATTTCTTATTTTTTTGGCAAAATCTACTGCCAATTCAGCAGGACCTATCAAACTTTTTTTGTCTATATCATAGTCAAAAATTTCAAGTTCTAAAATCATGGAATCTTTCTCTTTTGCGTAATAGCAAATTTCCTCTGTGGACTCAACAAGAAGGTCAAAAGCGCGCTGTTTGTTTTGTCCTTCGTAAGTTCCACTTAAAAAGGAAATTCCTTTTGCACCTATGCTGTATGCCTGGTCGATGCATTCTTTCATCGTCGCGATGGATTTCTTCCTTAAACTTGAATTTTCGTCGTTAAGGTTTAATTTATTTCTCAACAGTACCGGTTGCGCTCCGAAAACAGGTTCAATCTTTGCGCTTTCAAAAATATTTTTCACTTTCTCCCTTGTTTGCGGATTTTCAATCCAGGTAATTTCTATCACTTCAAAGTACTCATCACAGGCGATTTTCTTGATTGTTTGCTCAATATTGGTTTTTCCGTCCACTGTTTCAGGAAATGCCATGAAATGGACGATACCCAGCTTGAAATACTTTTGAAAAATTGTCTCCATTAACGCGCCTCCTATATTAAAACATTATTGACACGGTTTGATTATTATGGTATCAAAATATCACACAAAGTCAACTATCATTAGGGAGGAGTAATGAAATATGTCATCTTTGCAATTGGATTTCTCTGTCTGATTTTCTCGTTTTCGTGCGGGAAAAAACAGCAATCGCGGATTCAGCCAGAATCAGGTGGAAATCCGGTAGACCAGTATGGTGGAGTAATGTCTAAAACCATTCAAAGAGCAAAAGGCATGGATGCAGTTCTTCCGATGAAGCAATTAATTGATTCATTTTACGTTCAGGAAGGAAGATACCCTTCATCTCTTCAGGAACTGGTAGAAAAAAACTATGTAAAGGAAATTCCTGCTCCGCCAAAGGGTTACATATATTCATATGACCCATCTACTGGAAAAATCACCATGCGCCAGGAAAATTAGTCGGAATTTTTCAATATTCTTATTGCTGTAATATTGACCAGTGTGCCACCGGCATACCACTCTATAGACCAGGCGCCTGTACCGCAGGCATTCACAAGATCTTTTGCCTCATATTCCTGGCACCAGATAGTGGTTTTTGCAGTTTGTTTCAGTGATTTCTGTTCATAAATTGATCCATTTGGACCAATTAATTTGAATGATAGTTCGGTGCCAGGTTTTTGGCGAAAATAACCAACAAAGGATATATGTTCAGATTCCCTAAAATCGTTCTTAATTCCTTCCCATTCATCATCATCAATTTTCCCGTTTTGATTTCTGTCCACCCACCAGTTGCAAACAAAAAAGTCAGGATGATTGGGTGGGACTTCAGTTTGCATAATAGCGCATCCGCTGGTAACAATTAATATTATTGCTGTCACCAGCTGAAACATGCGCCTCCTTTGTCAGGCGATCTCTTTTTTTTTCAGTCAGATTTCTTCTGAAATATGCCTTCAAGCCACTGCTTTGCGAGGTCTTTTGCGCCAAGAGCAAAGGTAAGAGACAGACCAAAACACACTGAAGCCAGCACAACGATAAATACACTTGCAATGAATTCAGCGGCAATATTGAATTCCTGAATCGCAATAACGACACCAAATACAACAATCGCAATCTGGGTAATTCTCGCAAGAAATTCTGCTTCCTTAATACCTGCATTTGATGCTGCTGTAAAAACTATTCCTCTGAACAATTTCCCGGCAAACAAACTTACTATAAAAATCACAAGCCCGATGATAAATCGTGGAATAAAACCAATAATTGAGTCAATCACTGAAGGAGGCAAACTTAGTCCCGCAACGTTCACAGCAAGGAAAATCACAACAAGTATCACAATCCAGTAAACCGCGATGCCTACCAATTCAGAAACCGTTTTTTCTATTTTACCCTTATCAAGAAATGTTTTTAAACCAGATTCTTCAGCAAACTTATCAAGTTTGATTTTCTGCAGTCCTTTTACCACAAGAACGTATATCAATTTTGCTACAAGCCATCCAACAATGAATGTCAATAACGCTGCAAGCAATTTTGCCAGCCCGAGCCAGAAACTTGCTGAAACCTGCCTCAATGGCCCGAATACACTTTCTTCTGCTCCCATAATCCCTCCGTGTTAGAGGTTCATGTGCTGTATTTTATAACAATATTAAAAAAAATCAAATTTTTTCAACTACACGTGATTGTCTGTTTCACTAATCTCAATTTTATATCTCGGATGATGTTTTTCATATAATTCTTTCAACCTTTGAACAGTAATATGTGTATAAATTTGTGTTGTCGCAATGTCACCATGGCCGAGCATTTCTTGAACAGTCCTTAAATCAGCGCCCCTGTCCAGCAGGTGGGTTGCAAAACTGTGTCTGAATGTATGCGGTGTAATCTTTTTTATTATGCCTGCCTTTTTCACATATTTTTTTACTATCCTTTCAACAGACCTTGTTGTCAGAGGTCTTCCCTTTTTATTAAGAAATACAAACTCAGAACGAAACCCACTACGTTTATTGAGATAATCAATTAAATAATTCAAAGCATAGGAACCAATTGGAACGATTCGTTCCTTGTTTCCCTTACCTCTTACTTTCACTGTCCCATCCGCAATGTTTATGTCATTCGTTTTCAGAGAAACAAGTTCGCCAACCCGAAGACCTGATGAATAAAGAAGTTCCATCATTGCCCTGTCTCTTAAACTTAACAGATCTGTATCCTTGGCTGCCTGGAGAATTTTTTCAACCTCTTCGTATGTCAAAAATGATGGCAGTCTTTCAGGCGATTTTGGTGATGAAATGAGTAAAGCAGGGTTTTTTTTCAAATATCCGCGCCTAACCAGAAAATTAAAAAAGGATTTGATGGCAGCGATTTTTCTTCCAGTGCTTTTTGGATTATATTGCCTGTTTTTCAGAAAAAAAAGAAATTTTCTCAGGACTTCAAGGTCAATAGCATCAAGATTCTGTCCTGTAAAAGAAATGAACTGTTGAAGGTCTGCCCTATATGCTGAAGCAGTATGTTGGGAATAATTCTTTTGATACGAAATGTAGCGGATAAATTCATTTAGCAGTGTCGAGGCATTTTTTTTACTTTCAGACATTTTAATCAATTTTACCTTTGGTGGAGGAAATTTGCCTGCCCTCAATTTTTACCGCGTCTTTCAAAGCAAGAGCCAACCCTTTAAAGGCAGCTTCACATATGTGATGGGTATTCTCACCTGAAAAAAGCCGCAGATGAAGATTGATGCATGCATGATTTGAAAATGCCCTCATAAATTCCTGCAGATTTTCAATCTCTGAAAAACCACCCCTGCTTTTTACCACCGGTATGGCAAACCCCAGAAATGGCCTTCCAGATATGTCAACTGCCACCTGAACCAGACTTTCGTCCATCGGAACAATGGCAAATCCAAATCTATTTATTCCTTTACGGTCTCCAAGCGCCTGTTTGAATGCTTCGCCAAGGCATATCCCAATGTCTTCGACAAGATGATGGTCATCGACATGAATATCTCCCTGTGCTTCAAGGTTGATATCAAATCCACTGAAAAACGAAAGCAAAGTCAGCATATGAGCCCAGAATCCAACAGGACAATTAATCTCTGCCCTTCCTTTTCCGTCAATAACAACTGTTAACTCAACTGATGTTTCCTTCGTTTTACGCAATATATGTGCCTGCCGAATTTTGTTTTTTTCACTCATTAATCCGCCCTGTAAACAGAAATTCTGTTTTTCCCGTTTTCTTTTGAAACAAAAAGAGCCCTGTCAGCGTTTTTTACGACTTCCTCCCATGTATCTCCGTGTTCTGGATAGGATGCTATTCCAAAACTCATTGTGATAAATACACTATTTTCTTCATCAAGATGAAACTGGTGAGCAACAATTTCAGTTTTTATTCTTTCTGCAACCTTATATGCTTCAAGGCTATCAGAAAAAGGAAGAAGATATATGAATTCATCACCACCAAACCTGCAGATAATGTCTGATTCCCTCAACAATCCGCGAACAAAGGCTCCAAATTGAGCAAGTAAAGTATCTGTGAGGGGATGCCCGAATCTATCAACATAGTTTTTGAAATTGTCAAGATCAGAAATGAGTACGGAAATCGGAAAATGATTTCTCTTTGCCTTGGCAAATTCCTCTTTTATTCTCTGCTGAAAATATCGCTTATTATAAAGGCCGGTCAAAGAATCTGTGATAGAAGCCAAAGCAATTTTTTGATGCAACACCGCACTTTCAAAAATTGAAGAAACCTGTTTTGAAAAAATTTCAACAGGATCTTTGACATACTCAAAAAAATCTCTTCCCGGCCCATCAAAAGCTACAATACCTGTTGCCATTACGCGATTTTCATCTGCAAAAGGAACGATAGCAACTGTGGAAAAATCTTTCAAGGAATATTTTTCAATGATACTCTCAACACATATCTTTGTCTGAGAATCAATCACTCCTGGATAAAATGTTCTCACATGATAAACCTTCCCAGAACTTTTCAAAACCTTTCTTTTTTCGCCGTGATTAAGCACAAATTCATGATTGTTCGCAAACTTCTTTAACTCAGGGTCATTGATAACAAAAATCGCCCGCTTTCCTTTGAAAATTTCAACAAGCATGTTTAGCACCTTCATGGAAATTTCTTCAATTTTCATGGTTGGCAGGGTCGTTATTTGAAAATCGTAGAAACTTTTCAGATACAAATTGTAATCAAGGATTCTTTTATAATAGTATTCAACAAGAGTAAATACCAGAAACAGCAAACCAGCGCAAACCAGTATCAATATCCAGGCAGAACGAAGTAACACCTTTAACGATGTCAAGGGCTGAATGTACCCTGTATAAAAAAGGATCAGCACAACAATCAAAGCAATTGAGGAGTACTTGCATATAATCAAAAGTTTTTTCTCTTTTTCCATAAAAATATATTACCTGAAACGTTAGCTATGGTCAATCATCAAACCAGATATTTTTCAACTATTTTCATCATTTCTTCAGTGGCACCCTTGTTTTCCAAAATTACCTGATAACCAGATTCTCCCATTTTTTGACATAATTCAGGACTATTGAGTAAAAATTCAATCTTTTCAAACAATTCAGAAAAAGAATTTACTTCAATCCCTGCCTTTGCTTTTTGAATTTTTTCCCATTCTTCCTCAAAATCCCAGTGAAATTTCCCATAAATTACAGGTTTCTTAAATGCCAGAGGTTCCATTGGATTTTGCCCTCCAGCAGGCACCAGAGAACCACCAACGAACACAATATCAGCAACTCTGTAAAACTCCGTCAGTACGCCGTATCTATCAATAATACACACTCTGTTTTTTTCACTTTGAAACGTACTAAAACGCTGATATTGAATACCGGATTGATTTAACAACTGGTAAATATTCGTTCTATCAAGAGCCCTGGGAGCAATAACTAGATTGAGATTCTGATATTTGTCCAGAAGTTTTTTGCATATGTCAATTAATTGTTTCTCTTCACCTTTATGAATGGAACCAAACACAATCGTTTTTCCACTCGTTCCATACACAGGGCCATGTGGAACAATTTTGCTTAAGTTATACGCCTGGTCAAATTTCATACTTTTTGAAATTGAGACCTTTTTTCGGTCTGCACCAAGTTGAATAACGCGGTAGGCATCCTTCGAACTTCTCATAACAAAACAATCAACCATTTCAAGAATCGTTCTTGTTAAAAACTTAAATCTGACGTATCCCTTAAATGATTTTTCAGAAATTCTGCCGTTCAAAATCATAATCGGAACATTTCGTTGTTTTAATTTATGAAACAGGTTATACCAGAGTTCTGTTTCCATAGATATAAAAATAGCGGGATTTACTTTTTTCACTGCCCGGTGGATAACAAACGAAAAGTCGAATGGAAGGAAAATTTTTACCACATTATCGGGTAGTTTTTCTCCTGCAATAATTCTGCCTGTTCTGCTCACGCACGAAATTACCAGTTGCTCATTGTTGAACCTGTTTAATATTTCATAAATCAGGGGCAAACTTGCAAGCAGTTCTCCAATTGATACCGTGTGTATCCAGATGTTTCTTTTTCCTTGTAATTTTGAAGTAACCGCAGGTTCATAAATTGCAAACCTTTCAAGAAAATCGTGAAACCTCCTATCCCTTCCAAAAAGTCGTTTTCCAAATACAAAAAGAGAAAGTAACAAACCCAGGCCATAAACCACATCATAGAAAATGCAAGTCATATACCGCATATTATTGAGTGAAAAGCAAACTGGATGGAAACAGATTATCCCTTCCCATCAAACCATTCGGGTCGAATGCTTTTTTGACTCTGACCATTTCTTTGATTCCATTGTCTGAGTACATCATTCTGAGATATGGATACTTAATCTTGCCGATGCCATGTTCAGCAGCAATAGTGCCGCCCAGAGATAGAGCTTTTTCAACGCAACTTAAATAAATCTGTTTTGCCAGAGTTTTTTCTCTATCGTCAACAGGAAAAAGGTTAAAATGAAGATGGTTTTCTCCGATGTGTCCAAACAGCACTGTTCTAATACCAGACTGCTGCGAAAACTTTCTATAAAATCCAACAAGTTCTCTGAAGTTTTTTTCAGGAACCGCAATGTCAAGAGAAATTTTTGTAATTCCCAGTTTTCTGAAGTAAGCGTTGATATTTTCAGGTAATCTGTGTCTAAAATCTATCATTCTCTGATAACTTTTCGGGTCGCTGCCCACCCACACATCCTTTGCCTGATATTTTTCAGAAAGTTGCAACCATTGTTCCATCAATTCAATATTTTCAGTGCTTTCAACATAAAAGGCACACGTATTCGGTGGTATTTCTGGAAAATCCTGTTTCAGAAAAAAGAGGCTTGCCTGGTCAAAAAACTCCAGATTATACATATCTTTGATAAAACTGGTTTTCACTTCTGCAAGAAACTCAAACATCTTACTTTCGTCTGGCAGAAAAAAAATCATAATGAATCTGTCTGGCAATTTCTCAATGAGCGTCACCTCAACCTGTGTAATAACTCCAAGAGTGCCCTCTGACCCAATAATCAGGTCAATAAGGTCCATTTTTGGCGCAGAATAATAACCAGCAGAACATTTAATAGGTGGCGTCACATAAGAAGGAATTTGTACAGTCAAAAAATCTGTTCTTATTTCTCCTTTCTCGTTTGCAAAAAATTTTCCTCTGGGCACTTCAATAAGCCTTCCACCACCGGTTACCATTTTAATTTTCAGCACATACCTTCGCGTGGAACCAAACCTGAAACTATATTCACCAGAAGCATTCGTGGATACATTTCCACCGATGAACGCATTTCTTTCTGTGGGAAAGGGAGGATAGAACCTGCCTATGCTATCGGCTTCAATAAGAAAGTTATTGATAACAACTCCTGCTTCAAGTATCGCCTTGTTTTTGTCAATGTCAATAATTCTGTTGAGCTTTTCAACAGAAATTACAGAGCCCTCTACAGGAATTCTTCCCCCAACAGTGCCTGTGCCACCTCCTGAAACAGTCAGAGGAATTTTTTTTGCATTCGCCAATTGAACAATTTCAATTACTTCCTGTTCATTCTCGGGAATATAAACTTTTTCACAATTACCTCCTGAAAAATTTGAAGAGTCCTCCAGATAACTCAAAATTTCATCACGATTTTCTTTCACAATCATTATCTATCTCCTTTCCCCTGAATCCAACAATAATAAGGTCGTGTTCATTGGCAATCTGAACTGTTTGGTCTTGTTTGATCATGATCGTTCTACCTGCTTCAAGCGTAATAACTTTTCCACCAGAATTTACCAGTATTCTCATTGTCTCAGGTCCTATCGTTGGAAGGTCAAATCTATTGTCCTGATTGCTTTTTATCACTTTCACCACAACAAAATTCTTACAGAACTGGCCTGCCCTTTCAATCATCCTGTCTGTTCCCTCAATTCCTTCTACTGAGATAATCATCCCATTTTTTATTGCAACTGCCTGACCGATGCCCAGATCAGCGATGGACTTTGCAGTGTCCCAGCCCTTTAATATGTCCTTCCATTGAACACAATCAGGTTTGACATTTGTATAAATTTTTTCTTCCACAAGATAATTTTTGAACACTTCTGTCAGTGGCAAAATTTCTATATCATGGCTGCTTAGAAATTCACAAAGTTTTTTCAAAATATTTTCAGGACTTAAATTACCTGTTGCGCTTAAAAATTTTGCGCCTGACATCGCAATTTTTTTTGTAAAAAGATCCGATGCTTCTATTTTCCCAGCAAAAACCAATTTTTTAACGCCATGTTTTTTGAGCACATTCACGAAAGTTTCAATGTCTCCAAATTCAAGAACAATTTCTTCAGAATACCCAGGAAAACTTTTTTCAATAAAACTGAACACCAATGGTCTATAGCCCATTGCCTGAATCTGGTCAAAAGCAATGACAGAAAAATCCTTTTTTGAAGCAAAAAGACCTACTTTCTCGCTCACCACTGTATCCCTTTAATTTTTAATTTTCGTACTGAACTGGATCTTTGAAACCAGCGTCAGCAAATGCCGCACGTCTTATCTTACACGAATCACACTCACCGCATGCCTTTTTAGCACCCCTATAACATGACCACGTAATAGAAAAATCAAGTCCAAGATCGTAACCAAGTTTGACAATTTCTGATTTTTTCATCAAAATCAGTGGGGTTTTTATTATAATCTTACCACCTTCAACGGACTTTTTAATTCCGGTATCAACAACATTTTGAAATGCTTCGACAAATTCAGGCCTGCAATCAGGATAACCTGCATAATCAATAGAGTGAACTCCTATCACTATTGCATCTGCATCAACTGCTTCTGCGTAAGCAAGAGCAAGAGAAAGTAGAATAATATTCCTGGCAGGAACATAAGATGGTGGAATTTTTGAAATCTTCCTTTCCCTGTAGTTTTCATCTATCAATGATGAAGGAAGCCAGGAAAGGTCAATGTCAATAAATTTATGTTCTTTGACACCAATAAACTGACCAATCTTTTTTGCGCAAACAAGTTCTTTTTTGTGTACCTGGCCATAATTGACGCTCAACCCATAAATATCACTTCCCTGCGCCTTTTCGACAGCAGCAGCAACAAAACTATCGATTCCACCTGATATTAGAGCCACTGATTTCATTCTATTTTTAACAGTTTATGCTGTTGGAATCTCAAAAACCAGTTAGGCATACCGATTTTTTTCATCTCATTGCATATCATCCTGGCAATTTTTAGATTATTATTTACTGGTTGTAAAATCACAATTTGAGAAATATCCCTATCAACAAATGCAATATCAGATTTGCGTGTAATCACATATTTAAATTCACTCGCAATGCTGCTGAATCTCGCATCATAGCCCTTTTTTACAATTTTTTGAGCCTGCAATTTGGGACTGACACAAATCCAGTCCGCAGGTATTTTCCTCCAGATGGTACCATTGGTTTCCACAGATACAAAAAATTTTTCTCCTTTTAACATCCTGGCAAGTTTTGAAAAGTCCTGAAGATATGGTTCCCCGCCGGTAATCACAACATTAACAATGCCTGGATATTTTTGAGAAAACTCTTTTACGGTCTGAACAATCCTTTCTTCTGTCATCACCATTCTTTTTGTGAATGCCTGTGGTGTATCGCAGAACTCACATTTAAGATTACAATTAGAAAATCTTATGAAAACAGCAGGAATTCCCTGCCTCCATCCTTCGCCCTGAATTGAACTAAAAATCTCGCAGATTTCAAGCATCGTTAATACCAGCCAATTTCATATGCGGTATCATACATCGCCAGAATATTTTCAGGCGGGGTAATGGCTTGTAGGTTATGACATGGCCCCAAAAAATATCCACCATTTTCACCAAGAATCCTGATATTGTCCATAACTTCCTGCTTCACATCCTTAATAGTTCCAAAAGGCATAGTGTGTTGATTGTCCATTGCGCCATGAAAACAAATTTTGCTGCCAAATTCCTTTTTCAATTCTTCCCTGTCCATTCCCTTACATCTCCATTGAACAGGATTAAGGACATCCATCCCGCATTCAATTAAATCAGGTATAATATCTCTGATCGCTCCATCACTGTGGGTAATCACCCATGCCCCATTCTCATGCGCAAGCGTCATCATTTTTTTCATTCTGGGAAGAAAGAATTTTCTTATGGTTTCAGGTGAAAATAATAACGTCTCCTGTGAACCAAGATCTTCTGCAACCATTGTCAGAAGTATCCTTCCCGATATTTCTTCGTATATGCCCATTGTAATCCTGTAATATAATTGAAAAATATTTTCAAGACAGTACTCAACAACCTCAGGTTTCTCAATAAGGTCCATCATCGCTCTTTCAAGACCGCGCAGTTGTGTATATCTTAAAAAGGGTTCCATTCCGCCGCCGTAAATTGGCAGATGTTCCTTTCCCTGAATTTGTTTTTTAATCACTGAAAAATCAAACCAATCAATGGAGGGAAACTTATAGTGATTTTTGATTTCAGCAAGGGTTTCAAACTCTGATAAAGGATGATATACACATTCAGAGTATACGCCTGTCCCATAAGATACTTTTTTATAGCCACAACCAAAAAAATCATAACCCTCAGGAACCTTAGGTCCGACGTAGTCAGGAAAAACACTCACAATTTCGTCAACATGGAGCCGTTTGAAAAGTTCAGAATTTTCACTAACTCCAAGAAACTTTTTCATTTTCTCCAGTGTCTCCTGGGTGGATGACCAGAACAGTGGTACCCTGTCGGGCTTCTGCCTTTGCAATACAGCGGTCCAGCGTTCTCTTGGATTCATTAAATCACGTGGCATTTCTTCTCCTATTTGAATAACACTATCAGAATATTATACCTGTTGAACAAAAAGGACTCAAATGACCGCCTTTGTGATTCAATCTTGTGAAAAAACCATTCTGCTGTATTCGTTGAGAAACTGGTATTTTTGATTCCAGGTCGTGTACATAAAACCCCGCACACTTTGGAAGCTCCTGGCAAGATTAACCCATTCTTTTACATCAGCAAGATTATCAGCATCATAATAATTGGCTATTAAAATTCCAAATCCTTTTTCTGAAAAAAATCTCAAACTTTTTTCTCTCGGCTTTCCACCCCAGACACCAATGATAATATCTGACGGCAAATATTTCCACGAACCTATAAAATCACCTTTTACAAGATAGTAATCAGGCCGTGCATTGTGGTTCGGGTCAAACATATCAGACCATATATAAATTTCAACATCCGGATTGTATTTCTTCAATATCTCGACCTCCCTTTTCACGCAATAGCCCAATAATTCAGCCATATTTTTTCCTTCACACGCCTTACAGGTGCCACCCATTCTGATTTCATCCATGTTCAGAAGCACTTTTCTGTACTTCAATTTTTCCCATAATAATTTCGCCTCATGGTCAAAAATTTCATAGAGCGCGGGCTCTGCCATACAGGCAGTTACCTGACTGTCATAAATTAACATTGGATGATACCAGCTAACTCGTAAATATTCGCCATCTTTTATCCTGCTCTCGGGAGTTATCTTTATAAGTGGTTGTGGATAGTCAAATTCTCTTCTATATGGATTAAAATATGGGTCAATAATTTTCTCGTAATCTTTCCCTTCTTGATAAATGATTGAACCATCTTCGTTTTTCACCACCACCGGTGTTCCGGGCCGACGAAGAACGTTATAAAGACCAACCTCCTCAATTTTCCAGTCATCAATCCAGAATTTTCCTTCTTTTCCTGCCCAGATACCTGCATAAAGATACACTCGCGAGAACCCCATACTGTTGAACAACATCGTGAGTTTCTTCCAGTCAGTTGTTTGAGGAATGTTGAATGAACGTGGTGCAATATCACGATTTTCGGCAAGAACCAGAATTCTGAAATTTCCAGCGGGTTTTAAGTTTTCTGTTTTCACCCACATCGTAACTTTGTAACATCTATATGGTGTAACTTCAATTTCCTGCATCACCCTGCCATTTCCATAAGGTGAAAGTCCAAAATTTTCAAATCTCATTGAAACGTTTCCACTGTGTTTTATGTCTGTGTCAATGAAACTAATTCTTCCGGGTTCATCATGAAATCTATATCCAGTTGCTCTATTGCCCTGATATTGTTCAAAACCTCCATTGTAAACCTCGATTTTTTTCTCAGCAACATAACTTGCCTGATTTCCTTTAACCAGAAAAAGGGCATCCTTCACAGGCAATCCTTCAGCAAGATTTCTGTCATGAGAAAGAACACTGCCATACCCAACAGAAAAAACAGCCGGGATGAGTTCCATATTAAATTTTTCACATGCCTTCTTAATTTTATCCAGTGATTCAAAAAATTTCTCGTCCTGCTTACAGAGAGAATCAAGACCGCCTGAAAGAACAATTCCATTATAGTGATTTTTTGATGCCTCATCTATCAGCGAAATGACCCTTTCCATATGCTGTGCATCTTTCAAATGAAACCCAAAAACCCACAAAAATCTATCCTTCCATTCAGCCGCCCAGCAAAATTGCTGAAAACACACAATGAGAATAATCGCAATTTTCATTTCATATACCCTGAGTTTTCTAATATACTACACTGCAAACCAGAAATGGACAAATCTGAAAAAATTTGACAAAATTTCAACAAAGGTTTTTAATTAGTAAGTCCTGAATTTACAAAAGGAGAAAAAAGTGGATTTTGTACCAAAAAAGGCATTCATGACAAAGGGTGTCGGCAGAGACAGAGAGAAACTTACAAGTTTTGAGCGCGCATTAAGAAATGCAGGCATTGCTCAATTCAATCTTGTTTCAATCTCAAGCATTTTTCCGCCTCACTGCAAACTTATTTCAAAAACAGAAGGACTTTCGTATCTGAAGCCAGGCCAGATTCTGTTTGTTGTTATGAGCAAGAATGCAACAAATGAACCTCACAGATTAATTACAGCATCAGTTGGTCTGGCTATTCCGAAAGACCCGAATCAGTATGGCTATCTCTCTGAACACGAAAGTTTTGGCGAAACAGAAGAAAAAGCAGGCGATTATGCTGAAGACCTTGCTGCAACAATGCTTGCAACCATTTTAGGTCTTGAGTTTGACCCGAACTCTTCCTATGACGAAAAGAAACAGATCTGGCGTATGTCAAATCAGATTATCAAAACCACCAACATCACCCAGTCAGCAATTGGCGATAAAAATGGACTGTGGACAACAGTCATTGCTGCTGCGGTCTTTGTATTGTAACAAATGGCTGAAACACTACCATACACATTTGGCGGAATAAAAAAATTCCCTTTGAACAGGGCAAAATTTGTCATTTTGCCAGTTCCCTACGAAGGCACTGTTTCATTCAGGCCAGGGGCCAGATTTGGTCCTGAATCAATCATTTTTTCTTCAAGGTTTATGGAGCTGTACGAAGAAGAAACAAATTCAGAACCATATCTTGAAGGAATCCTCACGCTTCCTGAAATTGTCCAGGAAATTGATTCTGCCGGCAAAATGATGAGAAAAATTCAAAACACGGCGAAAAAATTGATAAATAAAAATTGTTTTGCATTCACTCTTGGAGGAGAACACTCAATAAGTTTTCCTCTGGTAAAAGAATATCAAAAAAAATATCCGGACCTAAAAATACTTCACTTTGATGCGCATGCTGATTTAAGAATTCAATATGAAGGGAGCAAATTCAGTCATGCAAGTGTGATGAGGCGAATATCTGAAATTGGCTGCGAAATCTACAGTTTTGGCGTTAGAAGTATCAGCAAAGAAGAGGTAGAAGATTTGCAAAAACTTAAAAATGTCCATATTCATTTTGCCCACCAGTTTAGAAATCGGGCCCTGATTGACCAGGCACAACAACTGCCCCAGGGAAATTACTATATCAGCATTGACATTGACTGCTTTGACCCCTCATTTGTACCGGATACAGGCACTCCTGAACCTGGCGGACTTTCGTGGTACGAAGTAACTGAATTTTTGAAAAATTTTATTGAGAGCCATACTGTTGTAGGTGCAGACCTGGTGGAACTTGCGCCTTCCCACCATTATTGCGCATCTGCATTTCTCGCTGCCAAACTTGTCTATAAAACCATCGCCTACATAAGCAAAAAAAAGTCGTAAATTATTTTTCTACTGGTGGAACCTTTTTACACTCCTGTTTTTTGATAATTCTTGGCGCAGCCCATCTTACACCATTGGCAATGATTTTCAGGATGTTTTTGTCGTAATAGATAGGAAACGTTTCATGCCCTGGTGAGAAATAAAACACTCTTCCATATCCCCTTTCCCAGACACAGCCACTTCTGAAAACCTCGCCGCCAGGATACCAGGAAATAAAAATCACCTTCTCTGGTGTCGGGATATCAAATCTTTCTCCATACATTTCTGTTTCAGGAAGTTCAAAATATGGTGGTATTCCTTCTGCTATGGGATGAGATGGCTCAATCGTCCAGATTCTCTCCTTTCCGCCATCTCTCCAGTTCAATACACACGAAGTTCCCATCAGGGCTTTGAAAATTTTAGAAAAATGGGCTGAATGAAGGCATATCATGCCCATTCCTTCAAGGACGCGCCTGTGAACGTTTGCCACGATTTCATCCTTTACTTCATGGTGAGCGCCATGTCCCCACCATATCAAAACATCTATCTGTTCAAGTACATTTTCAGTTAAGCCGTGTTCCGGTTCATCAAGGCATGCCAGAGATGCATCTATATCTGGTTGAGAATTTAAATGTTTTGCTATTACTGCATGCATACCGTCGGGATATATTTTTTTAATCTTCTCACTCTGTTTTTCATGCCTGAATTCATTCCAGACCACTACCCTGATTTTCTTTTCCATGACTTTCTCCTTTTAAGTAATTAATGATGATGTCTGCTGCTTCATTGAGATTTTTTACGATAAAGTCCGGCCTATAATTCCAGGACTCTGTTTCTTCTGCGGATTTTGTTTTTCCTGATAAAACAAGGATTGTTTTCACTCCTATTTTCGAACCAAGTTCAATGTCAATGTCACTATCGCCGACAAAAAAACTTTTACTCCTTTCAAAGTCGCCATACTCAGAAATAAATTTTTCTATCATTCCTGTCTTTGGCTTCCTGCAATTACAATTGTCTTCTGTCTTGTGGATACAATAGTAAACTCTGCGGATGTTGATCGAATGTTTTTCTAATTCTGCAAGCATCTTTTCAGTAATATCATTGAGGTCATATTCTGAAAATATCCCTTTACTGACCCCTGCCTGATTTGAAACAATGATGATGTCAAAGCCGGCGCTTGAAAGTTTTTGAAGTCCTGATATTGCGTCTGGAAGAAATTGAAACTCACTCCATGTTTTTAAGTAATCGTTTGGAGTGAAAATTGATATTACACCATCTCGATCAAGAAACACAGGTTTCATTTTGAATAAAAAGGACGCGTTTCTTCAAAACCCATCATAATATTCATATTCTGAACAGCCTGACCTGATGCGCCTTTAACAAGATTATCAATTGCAGTAACAATCACAAGGAAACGGCTGTCTATTTTTTTAATTCCAATATCGCAAAAATTTGTTCCGGTAATATTTTTGATTTCAGGCGAACAACCGTAATCCATGACCCTCACAAATGGCTCCCCTGAATAAAATTCACAGTACATTTTTTGTAATTGCTCTGCGTCAATATCCTGCGTCAGATGCACATACATTGTTGTCAAGATTCCGCAATTAACGGGTATCAAATGAGGAACAAATGTAAGTTCCACATTGCAACCAATTTTTTCAAGTATATGCTGAATCTCTGGTTGATGACGGTGTTGACCGATTTTGTAAGCGCGGCTGTTTTCATTCCCTTCTGCGAAGAGAAGAGTCACATCAGGTTTTCTTCCGGCGCCTGTGAAACCACTGAGAGAATTTACAATCACCCTGCCACTGACGAGACTTTTTTTCGCAATCGGAATAAGTCCAAGAAGAGCAGAAGTTGGATAACAGCCAGGATTTGCAATCAGTGTTGCCTTTGCAATCTCTTTTCTGTTGATTTCTGGCAGTCCATAAACTGCCTGACTCAATAATTCTGGAGACGAATGTTTTTGATACCATTTTTCATAAATGGCTGGGTCAGAAAACCTGTAATCAGCGCTTAAGTCAATCACCTTCTTACCAAGTGAAACAATTTTAGGAACAAATGACATACTGACGACATGGGGTAGTGCCAGAAAAACAATATCACAATTCTTTTCAACAAGTTCCCAATCAACTTTGTTGTAGCAAAAAAGGTCGATTGTTTTTGCGATTCTGGGATACATGCAAGAAAGAGACATTTCCGACTTATCAGGAGCAACAAATCCAAGAGTAATTTTCACATCAGGATGCAATAGAAGAATTTCAACAAGTTTCCTACCAGCATAACCTGATATACCAAAGATTGCTGCACGCACCATTTTTTTATTATTCATAAAATGCGGGAAATAAACTGGATTAACGTTTCGTCCACTGAAACCGTTTTCTGGCACCCTTCTGACCGTATTTTTTTCTTTCTTTCATCCTCGGGTCTCTGGTCAGAAGCCCGAATTCCCTCAGTTTTGAAGTGAGATCTGGATTATATTTTACCAGTGCCCGGGCAATACCCAATTTTATTGCGTCAACCTGGCCTGAAATACCACCGCCAAGGCTTTTCACTTCCACATTGAACCTTCCATCAAGTTCAGTAACCTTTAATGGTTTAACAACATCTGCCTGCTGTGTAACAAGCGGGAAGTACTGCTCAATAGATTTTCCATTAATCACAATTTTACCGTTCCCTTCAAACATTTTCACGATAGCACGAGCTGTTTTTCTTCTACCCACCGCAATCAATAGGTTTCCTTCCATTGAATTTTGCCTCCGTCAGAATAATTTTTGACAACTTATTTTATGATATATCAGCCAACAAGTCAAATGACGGCTTTAATGCAGTATACAAATTTCTGTAAATCTTGTAAATTCTGTCGTAAAATTTGTGATGCTCTTTATCTGGATTGAACTCATCTTTGATTGTAATAAACATATCACACGTTTTTTCAATCGGAGGAAACAGGTTTGTTCCAGAACCAGCAAGAAGGGCTGCGCCATACGCTGGCCCCTCTTCAGAAACAAGTCGCACCATTTTTTCTCCTATAACATCAGCAAGCAGTTGCGTCCAAAAACTGCTTCTTGCACCTCCGCCAGAAATTCTGCAATGACCTCCAAAAGGAAGCCCAATTTCTTTCATAATTTCCACACTGTCCCTGAGTCCAAAACTTACTCCTTCAAGAACAGCTCTTACCATTTCTGCCTTTGTCGTTTTCAGAGAAAGTCCGAAGAATACTCCTTTTGCATTAGGGTCAGGATAGGGGCATCTTTCTCCTGATAAATATGGAAGAAATATCATGCCATCAGAACCAACAGCAGCTTTTTCAGCCATTTCAGTGAGAATTTCGTACACATCCCTGTTTTCTTTTTTCGCCTGCTCTATCTCGTATTTTCCCAGCGCATCCCTGAACCACCTGAAAGAACCACCTGCAGAAAGCATGACCCCCATCAGATGCCATTTGCCGGGCACAGCATGGCAAAATGTGTGCAATCTGCCGCGTGGGTCGACAAATGGTTTTTCTGAGAATGCAAAGACAACTCCGCTTGTTCCCAGTGATATAGAAATCAATTTTTCTTTTGTAATGCCAGTACCGATAGCTCCTGCTGCCTGGTCTCCAGCGCCAGCGACTACTGGAGTACCCTGTGGAATTCCTATAAGAGTTTCTATTTCTTTTGTAGTTTTTGAGGTAATTTCAACAGATTCATAACAAACAGGGAACCACTTTCGCGAAAATTCAAGGACATCAAGAATCTCATTTGACCATGTTCTTTTTTTTACATCAAATAAACTGGTGCCTGATGCATCAGAAACATCTGTAGCAAATTCATCTGTCAGTTTGAATCTAATATAGTCCTTAGGTAAAAGAATTTTTTTTATTTTTTGAAAAATATCCGGATGATTGTTTTTTAACCAGAGTATCTTTGGAGCCTGAAAACCTGTTAGAACTGGATTACAGGTAAT
>JBMFLH010000031.1:0-20043 GCA_049971295.1 Candidatus Ratteibacteria bacterium
ACATACACCCATCCATAATTTTTGTCATATCTATCCCCCAAACTTCTTTTGACTGCTCCATTTTCTTTTCCATTTTTACCACAAAAAGTGAATATGTTGAAATTAAGATAGGGTATGGATATGAAAGGTAAAATGTAGTAGAATAAACAGGGAGAAAATTAGAATTTTCAACGGAGTAAAATCAATGGATGGAGCGAAAATTGCAGTAGTTGGCGGTGGCTATTGGGGCAAAAATCTTATACGCGTTTTTTATCAACTTGGCGGGCTTTCAGCGATATGTGATTTAAATCATTCTTTGAGAGAAACTTATGAATCCAGTTTTAAGAGGGTAAAATTTATATCTGATGTAGAAGAGCTGCTCGGCGATGACAGTATCAATGGTGTTGTTATAGCAACGCCCGCGGCAACTCATTATGAAATTGGAAGGAGATTTCTTGAGGCAGGGAAAGATGTCTTTATTGAAAAGCCCCTTGCATTGACGAAGGCAGATGGAGAAAAACTTGTTGAACTTTCTAAAAAAAACAATTGTATTTTAATGGTGGGCCATATTCTCCATTATCATCCGGCAGTCGTAAAGCTAAAACAGTTAATAAAAGATGATGAACTTGGCAATCTGCAATATCTGTATTCAAATCGGCTCAATATTGGTAGAATAAGGCATGAAGAAAATATTCTCTGGAGCTTTGCCCCACACGATATTTCATTGATGCTATCACTGGCAGGAGAAATGCCTGATTCTGTAAATGCATTTGGCAAACCATATCTTCCCCATCCAGTGGAAGATGTGACAATCACTTTCTTTTCGTTTCCATCTGGTATTACAGCCCATATTTTTGTCTGCTGGCTGAATCCATTTAAGGAACAGAAATTTGTTGCGATTGGAAGTAAAAAGATGGCTGTATTTGATGATACAAGTAAAACCAATAAACTTGTCCTTTATCATCATAAAATCAACTGGTCAGAAAAAGAAATTCCATCAATCGAAAAGGACGAAGGGATTTCTGTAGAAATTGAAAATTATGAACCGTTGCTTGAAGAAGCAAGACATTTTTTTGAATGTATCGAAAAAAGAAGAAAACCCATTACAGATGGTGAAGAAGGATTACGGGTACTCGCCGTTTTAGAAATGGCGCAAAATTCATTGCATAAGAAATGAGGAAAAATGTGAAAGATTATTTTGTTCATGAGTCCTCGTTTGTTGATGATAATGTAATAATTGGAAAAGGAACAAAGATATGGCATTTCTGCCACATTTTGAAAAATGTACGAATTGGTGAAAATTGCGTACTTGGACAGAATGTAATGGCAGGACCTGATGTTGTTATTGGCAATAACTGTAAGATACAAAACAATGTTTCAATCTATAAGGGTGTTACTCTTGAAGATGATGTTTTCTGCGGGCCATCCTGTGTTTTTACTAATGTCATCAATCCCCGGGCATTCATTGAACGGAAGAATGAATTTAAACAAACTTTTATAAAGAAAGGAGCAACCATAGGAGCAAATGCTACCATAGTTTGTGGAAATATTATAGGCAGGTACGCGCTTGTTGGCGCAGGCGCGGTTGTGACTCATGATGTGCCGGATTATGGGCTTGTTGTTGGAGTTCCTGCAAAACAGGTGGGCTGGGTGTGTAAGTGCGGTATAACCCTGGAATTTGACAGAAATATTGCAAAATGTGTTTGTGGAAATGCTTACAAAATAGAATCAGGAAAATTAATGGTTCTACAAGAAAAATAGGAGAAATAATGACCATACCAATGCTTGACTTGAAACGAGAATACGAATATATGAAAAACGATATTGACCGGGCGATAAGAAAATGCCTTGAACATCAGAAGTGGATTCTGGGTTCTGAAGTAGAAGAACTTGAAAAGAAGATTTCTGATTATCTTGGCGTAAAATTCTGCGTCGGCGTATCGTCAGGAACAGATGCGCTTGTTCTTGGCTTGAGAGCGCTCGCGCTGAAAACCAGGGGAAAAGAATTCTTTGAAAGTACCAGTGAGATTATTACCACTCCTTTTACCTTTACTGCTACAGGAGACGCTATTTTGAGAAGTGGCGCGATACCAGTATTTGTTGACATAGACCCTCAAACTTTTAATATAGACGTAGGCAAGGTTGCAGAGTATTTGGAAAATCAGGGAGATAAGGTTGTTGGGATTCTTCCTGTACACCTTTATGGTCTTGCCTGCAATATGGATGAAATAATGGGACTGGCTGAAAAAAATAAGGTATTCGTGTTTGAAGATGTTGCCCAGGCATTTGGGGGAAGATGGAAAAATAAGAAACTTGGCAGTATTGGACAATCTGGCGCCTTCAGTTTTTTCCCTTCAAAAAATCTTGGTGGGTTTGGTGATGGAGGAATGGTCGCTACAAATGATAATGAAATTGCTGATATTGTCAGGATACTGCTGAAACACGGGGGAAAGGATAAATACAATGTTGACTATCTTGGATATAATGCAAGATTGGATACAATCCAGGCGTCTGTGCTTGTGGCAAAGTTCAAGTATCTTGACCAATTTAATGAAAAGAGAAGAATGATTGCCAATTTTTACAATGAGAATCTGAAAGAAATTGAACAGATTGTTACTCCTGAAATTATTCCGAATGCTTATCATGTATATCATCAGTACACAATCAGAGTAAAAAATGGAAAAAGGGACGGGTTGCAGAATTATTTGAAAGAAAAAGGAATTGCAACAATGATTTATTATCCAGTATGCTTGCACAGGATGAAACTTTTTGAAGGAAAAAGTAAAGTGTTCAAAACTTTAATAAATGCAGACAACATCACCTCTGAAGTGTTAAGCTTACCCATCGAACCATTGATGAAAAATGAGGAATTACAACAAATCGTTAGCGAAATAAAAAGTTATTTTGCCAAAAATGGGGCGCAATAAAGATTGGTTTGACGAAGCAATCAAGTTGATATCATTAGATTCTGCGATGTATTTAGCAAAGTTTCAGCCCCTTTTATTGAGAAAGTAGATAGAACAGTGTATTGGGTCCTGAAAACTCAATAATGAAATTTTAACTAAGAAATTCTAATTCAAGGCAATAAAGGAAAAATTGAGATTGAGCGTAATTCTCATTGGAACAGGCAAAAATTTTTCTTTCTTTTCCGGGTCAGGCACCTGAAACATGTAATTGACATCAAGGTTCAATTTCCCTGAGGTCTTTGCAATGACACCTTTCGTAGTATCAAATAGTATTTCTCCATCTGAATTGTTTTTCCCGGTTATTTTGACTTCTGTATCCTGCTGCTTTGAAGTCGTTTTTATAACTTGATTTGAAAGAAACCTGATTTTTTCGTAGCCCTTTGATGGACCTTCATAGATGTATGTGAATTCAAGTTGAGGAATTTTACCGGATGGAAAATTAAACGATTCAATTTTTTGAACCCATCGTGTTCCCTGTGTCATGGTTTCAGGAAAAACTGGGAATAATCCGATAAATGGTGCGAAATCAAGCAGCCCTCTCTTAAGAACCGCGGTTTTATGAATCCTGCCCTTTTTATCTATTTGAAGAAGCAATTGCGGAATAAATGAGGATATTTCAGTATCAGACCATGTTGTATCCTCAAAAATGTCCTCATTAACCTGTATTTTTGATTTTTTTGCGGTTAATTTCAACTGATACAGCCCTTCTGATTCTCCAAGATTGACAAGTTCCATTAAAAAGTCAGCCCTGACTTTGAAATTTGAAGGTTTTTCATCAAATGAAGACCAACCAGCGTTTCCATTGATGTTGACCCGGTATGTCAATCTTTCAAGAGCAGGAAACTTATAACTGAAACCTGTTTCCTGAGCAATCACTACCTGAGTAAGAAAACAAATGCTGCACGATAAAAAAAGTTTTATTTTCATTCTATCCTCTCAGCAAACTGGTTCAACCGCTTAACGGTTTCTTTCACATTTTCCATGCTTGTTGCAAAAGATATCCTGATGAACCCCTGAGCGCCAAAGTCATCTCCTGGCACAGTGGCAAGTTTTTCTTCCATCAGCAATTTTTCTGCAAGTTCCGTAGAACTGGTATTACCAATTTTCAAAAACACATAAAATGCTCCGTCGGGTTTACAGTAATGAATCAATGGAGAAATATTCTCAACGATGTAATTGCGTCGTTTTTCAAACTCTTTTACCATATCCTGAACGAAACTCTGGTCAGCAGTCAGTGCAGCAAGCGCTGCTTTCTGCGCAAATGAAGTAGGATTTGATGTTGTTTGACTTTGAATGTTTGCGATGGCTTTTGCCAGCGGCAGTTCTGCAGCAAGATACCCAATTCGCCATCCTGTCATTGCATAGGTTTTTGAAACCCCATTAACCACAACCGTCAATTTTTTCATCTCCTGGCTCAGAGAAGCAATACTGATATGCTTCAGGCCACCATAAACAAGATGTTCATAAACCTCGTCAGAAATCACGACAATTTGATGTTTGAGCGCAATCTCTGCGATTTGTTCAAGTTCATCTCTTGTATAAACGATTCCTGTTGGATTTGATGGACTGTTGAGGATGAGTACCTTTGTTTTTTCAGAAATAATTTCTTCTAAGTGGTTGAGGTCCATTTTAAAGTTTTCTTTGTACCTGCAGATTACAGGAATTCCACCAGCAAGTTTTACCATTTCAGGATAACTGACCCAGTATGGGGCAGGAATAATCACCTGATCTTCTTCATCACACAGGGCAAAAAGTGCATTGAACAAACTATGTTTTGCTCCGCATGACACAACAATTTGATCTGGCAGGTATTCAAGGTTATTGTCCCTTTTGAATTTTTCGCAGATTGCCTGTCTGAGTGGCTTGATACCTGAAGAATCCGTATACTTAGTAAAACCTTCATTCAATGCCTTAATTGCAGCATCCTTTATGAAATCAGGTGTATCAAAGTCAGGTTCTCCCACAGAAAGATTGATAATTTTTTCGCCAGCAGCCACAAGTTCCATTGCTTTCTTATTAACCGCGAGCGTGCTTGATGGTTTAATGTTTTTTGCCTTCTGCGAAATTTTATTTTCAATCATATCCCCCCTTTTGGTTATTATTTTATCACAAAAAATTTTTTCATCACTTTTTTCTTGACAAGTTGAAATGAAATGATACAATTTTCTTATGAGATTAACAGTTATAAAAGTACTTGCTTTGTGTTGCATTTTTAATTGTATTTATCTTTTTGCGGAAAATTATGCTATCAGGGATTTGCCTGAATTTTACACGCCAGGAACAAATATAACAGTGTCAATCACGGTATACACATTTCCCGAAACGCCGACCAATGGAATTATTGTAACTGAAACTCTTCCATCTGGCTGGATCCTGACTTGGTCAGATCCGTCCTGGAGCAAATATATACCATCTACAAACACCTATAAATGGCTTGCATTTAGTCAGTCTTCAATTCCTCCTTTCACCATTAAATATAGAGTATATGTTCCAGCAGACGCAGCGGGTACATATAACTTCAATGGTGGATTTTCCGATGGTTATTCAGCAGAAGAGAGAGAAATTACTGGCGATAAATCCATTTCCCAGTTAACAGCGCAGGTTGAAAAACCAGTGTTTTCTCCTGAACCTGGCGTTTTCTATAATTTCTTTCCAGACGTTGAAATCA
Organism: Candidatus Ratteibacteria bacterium; assembly: GCA_049971295.1. Taxonomy (GTDB): domain Bacteria; phylum Ratteibacteria; class UBA8468; order B48-G9; family DTJG01; genus DTJG01. The sequence continues at coordinate 5,614 of JBMFLH010000031.1, forward strand.
CAACATCAACACAGAATGCTGTAATTCACTACACTGCTGATGAAACTGAACCTACAATTAATTCTTCATTATATTCCCAGCCATTGCACATCAGTGCTACAACTACGATAAAGGCAAAGGGATTTAAAGACGGTTTTCAACCGAGTGAGATGGCAACTGGAACATATACAGTTGAGATTCAAAAAGGAGATATCAATAGAGACAGTATCATTGACATCCTGGATGTAATTCTTTGTCTTCGCATGTCTATCGAACTGGACATAGTAATCAATCAGCGGTCGTATGCCAGCCCATATACTGACTGGTTGATAACTGTGGCAGATTCTAATAACGACGGAACTATTGACATTTCAGATGTGATCAAGATTTTGAGGAAGACCGTTAACCTGAACTAAAAAGGGGGAGAAAGTGAAAAGTTTGAACGGTTTTAAATTTTTGTTTGCTTTACTGATCGTTGCTTCATTTGTTGTACACGCAGCAACCGTTTCAGGTCCATCACCAATTCGCGTAAGGGCAGGTGGAACATCAAGCTCTACTGCTGTTGATTACACTGCTGCATATGGCACTGGCGATAGTGGAGATTTTACCTGGACTGAAACTGGCACATTGCCTGCTGGTTTGGTTACAATTTCCAGAATAGGGGGTTCACCATTTACCACAGCAAGACTTTCTGTGTCTGCCACTCCTTCAACCCAGCCTGCCTTATATCCAATTACAGTCAATGCATATCCAGCCACTGGCACTCCTGGGTTTCTTCCTGTTAATATTATAGTGGTTGAAGGACTTGGAAGTATTTCTCCAACAGCACTTAGTGCCGGTAAAGAAAATTCACCTGTTAATGTGCAATTCACAGTTTCAAGTGGTACTGGAAACTATACCTGGAGTTTATCGGGCGCGCCAAATGGCGTTTCAATTAATCCTGCCACTGGGCTTCTTTCAGGGACTCCCCAGCCAGGGACTGCCGGAAGTTATACCCTGACAATCTCAGTGACTGATAACACGGCGCCTGTAGTCAGTACTCAGGTTATTATTCCATGGCAGGTATTTCCTGCTTACATTCCTTTGATTGATGCAGGCCAGATTTGCTATGAAACAGGTATTGTCAGGAATGTCAATGGTGATATTACAAGCACCGGCGATTTGTATGTAAAAAATCTTGAGACAAATACTGAAAGAAGGGTGACAAACTACGGTACAACAGGCACTGGTGCGATTTTAAATCCTATGTTTATTTCTGATGGTTCAAAAATTCTTTATACTTACAGTCCAAATCCTGCTACAACGAATTTCAAGGTTTATCTTGTTAGTACCCAGGCGACAGTGTCTGACAGGAACCAGGGATTGATTTTAAGGAAAAACAATCAGGAAGCAATCCCACCGGCTGCAAATGTAAAATATGCGACAATTTCTCCTAATTACAATGGGACGCAGGGACTTCTTGTATTTACATGGGAAAAAACAGATAGAACAGAACTATGGACTTATGATTTTGCAACCGAGGCACTCTCCCAGATTAGATCAGAAGCAAATCTTGAAATCCGTCATCCAGTATTTTTAAACTCAAGTGTGATCGCATTCCTTGGAATTAAAAATGGAATGCAGGATATCTATGTGATAAACATTGATGGTTCGAGCTACAGAAAAATTACTGCGAATGTTCCAAATACTCCTTTTTATGGAAGATTGCAGAGTTCATGGAGAAACGGGACTCTCAGTAATCCACTCCTGATTTATTCAAAAAGAATTTATGAGGGATTTGGATATGGAAAATGGGATGTTTTTGTGGCTGAAGTTAACTTTGTAAACGGTACCCTCACTGAATACAATGTGACAAATACAAGGGACATTGATGAATACAGCCCGAGTTTTTTTGGTGATGACCAGAGTAGAACCTGGGTCGTGTTACAGCTTTCTGATGGTCAAATGTTCTATGAGGCAGAAGTTGTCCCTGGTTATAGGGAACTCTGGCAGGCAAACTACAACACTGTAAATCAGGCAAATAGCAATTCTGTCAAAACCCAGAGAGCAAGAAACGGCAACCTTGGACTTGCAAACTGGTCTCCAGTGCCAGCCGCAGAGGCAGGAGAGGTCGTGACCATTGACCAAACCCGTCTTATTTATCTCAAACAGGTTGGTTCTTACAGGGAAGTTTTCAGGTCAGACTATGTTGGTGGCGCATTTGACACCAATGGTGTTCAATTGACTCCATCTTCACTCAATGTTAATAAGTCCAATCCCTCAATTGCAAGAAATGGCGGAACTATTTCATTTACCATGGAATCAGTTCCCACAGCAATCAGCAAAATGAATCACGATGGTTCAGGGCTTATCCAGTTTGCAACGCACCTGAGTCAGAATCTGGACTTTTCGAGTGTGTCTCCTGATGGAAGATGGATCGTTTATGCAAGAAGAACAGCCCCTAATGTTTATGGAATCTTCGCAAAAAGGACCACCCGTGATGCTACCTATGGAGAATCGACTCTCGTTACAAACATCCAGGCAACAGCAATAGATGCGCCTGTATTTAACCCTGACATGACGAGAATCGTTTACGCTAAACAGGACCCGGGAGGGAAATTTGATATTTACTATGTACCGATAAAAGTTGATAGCACAGTTGATGATAGTATGATTGCGGTGGGTTCTCCAGTAAATTTAACAAATACTCCGGCAGTCCATGAAAGAATGCCGTCATTCTCTAACACAGGCACAAAAATTATCTATTGTTCAAACAAAGAACTTGGCATAGAAGATTACGAGATTTTCACGATGGATATTAATGGTTCAGGGATAGAAAAGGTTGTTTCTGGTCCAGGCCACAGGTGGCCTGTTTACAGTCCGGTATCTGATGCCGTAGCAGGAACAGATATCATTGGCTATGTTGAAAACAACCAGATTATGTATGCAACGCTCTCACGCATAGCACCACCAGGCACTCCTTCAGGACAGAATCCCGTAACAAATGTTGTTGCCACAGGAATAAATGTGCCCGCAGGTTATGAAAGATTTTCCTGGGGTAGAAATAGAGCAAAAGGAACGATTTTTGCGTCAAGAACCCTTGGGGCAACCACTGCTGCTGGTCAGTCAATTACATACCAGATTACAATTGATGTTGATGAAGCAAGTATACCAAACTCATATACACTTAATGAAACCTTCTCTTCCTCGTTTAACGATATTCATGCATTTGTAGATGGAGTGAAGGCAGATACCACACTGTATTATGATTATCCATCCACAGGAGTTCAGACCCTGAAACTTTTGTTTATGTCGGGTAAGAATGGTGGCGTAATGGACCACCTCGTAAGAGTTATCCTCAAAACGCCTTCAACGACCGGAAGCCAGGCATTTATTGGAAATGTGAGCTACACCATTGATGGTGTTCCAAGGGCAGACATAATTACAGGCAATGGTTCTACGATGATTCAAAATCCATATCTGCCTGTGGATGTTTATGACAGTAGCAACCTTGTTGCGTCTGATGGTATCATTCAGGATTTTGACCTTCTTTATGCAATTGATGCCTGGGCAAGGGATGCTCAACTTACTGGGTATGGCATCGTCTGGCCTCAGAACATTAATAACTGGGATAAAATTCTGATAGGTTCAGGTGGCAACTCTGGTATTATTCCAATATGGGCGAATTCAACATACATGGGTGGTTATAAGTATGATGTGACAAATCCAGGTTCTGTTTACGAAATGTTCTGGGTGCCCGGAGAATTTCAGCAGTGAAAAAATTACCAATCTTATTTGCGGTTTTGTTGTTTCTGGGATGCTTAAATTCATTTGCCCAGAGAGTTGACCTGATATTTCTCATTGATGGCTCAGGAAGTATGGGGGGGCAACCATTTAATACTGAAAAGGAAGGGCTTGCCAGTGCCATTGAAGACCCAACTGTTGTGCCTACAGATGGTTCAGTGAGTGTAACGGTCATCCAATTTTCAGGTGGAAGTCCACCTGATCCTGATGCGAGAATTGAAGTTTCGCCGACTCTTATTACCAGTCCCGCTGTTGCACAACAGGTTGCAAGCTCGATTAGAAATATTTCTATTCTTGATCATTCAACCTATTTTGCGCCAGCGTTTGACCTTGCTGTCAGCACAATTATGTCCTGGCCACAGAGGGCTCAAAGGCAGGTTATTAATCTTATTACAGATGGTAACAATTCTGATCAATCAGAAACAGCAACTGCTGTAGCCAATGCAATGGCTGCTGGTATTGACCTTATCAATGTGATGGGTGTGGGATATGGGCTTGACGAAAATAATATGTGGACTATTGCAAACCCACATTACCCGGGATATCCTGATCCATCGAGAAGACCTGCATCTCCAAGCAGGGATTATGGTTATGTATGGCTACTAACTGGATGGGAACAATTTGGACCTGCTGTGAAACAGAAGATTTTGACAGAGATACATATTACCGTCAATTTTCACGATAATTACGCTGGTATTCCTTATCTACCTGTTACAATTACTGCTTCTGGAGGGGTTTCACCATACAGGTTTCAGGTTGTCAGTGGTATTCCTGGGCTTAATCTTGTTCAGATCAGTCCTGACATTGCAGAGTTAAGAGGGGTTCCGAGCACGACTGGGTCATATAATGTAAATATTATGGTGACTGATTCTTCAACTCCACCTATTCCGACAGTCGTTCAGGGTCCGGTGAATATTCTTCCTCCACCCTATGTTGCTGTTCAAAGGACAGGTGGGAAAATTCTTTATGTGAAAAGCATTAATCGTGGAATTGACGGAGAACTGATGTCAACCGGTAACCTTTTTGTTAAAGACATTGCGACAAAAGTTGAAAATCAGCTGACAAATTACACGGGAAATTTATTATTAGAAATCCATTTTTCTCATCAGATGGGCTAGAAATCGTATATACCAGCAACATTAGTGGAATGTGGCAGATATACATCATTAATGTTCAGGATCGTATTGGGTCGCCACTACAGAAAATCGTGTGCAACAACGGTTATCCTCATCCTTATGCATCCCTTTCGCCCGACAAGAATAGTCTCGCATTTGTTCAGGAAATAGCGGGTAAGACAGAACTTTTGGTTTATAACAGAACTACAAAAAGTTATTCATTGATTTTGGGTAATGCAGAGATCTCGGTAACTCATCTTGCTTTTCTTGATAATAGCACCATAGCATTTATTGGAATAAAAGATGGCATCCAGGACATATACAAAATCACGATTGATGGAAAGGACTTTGTGAATTTGACAAAAAATATAAGTATCACTCCGCGGTACGGCAGAATTATAACCACTTTCAGAGACAAAAACAGAATCAGCTTTTATGATGACCTGAACAATCGTACTTACCAGCTGAATGAGATTATTTATGCCAAGCAGGTCTGGCAGGGATTTGGCTATACAAACTGGGATGTGTATTCGTACAATATTGAACTTGGAACAGAGGTAAATCTGACAAAAACTCCTGATATGAATGAATTTGACCCATGCTATGGTAATATAGCAGATCTATGGCGTGGAGATATGTTTTATTCTGCCTCAATTCTTGCAGGTTATGATGTCTGGATGACAAACTACGAATGGTATGACTGGTACACAACTACAAATTCAATAAAAATGCCATTGACAGGCAGTGCTACGACCACTGAAATGGCTGGACTTATTGATTTCATACCATCCACTGACATTGGTGTGATACCAGGAAAACCAATTGCAATGCAAGACACGAGGATTGTTTACTACGGAGGAAATGGAGTCATATACAGGTCGGATTTTGACGGAACAAACTGGTACAACCCAGGAACGACGATTTCAGTAGGAACAGTTGAAAAAAGCGTGTGTTGTTTGGATCCGAAAGGTGGAAAATTTGTTTACACCGTGAACTCTGTTCCTCAGACGCTTGGAAAGAGCAACCATGATGGTAGCGGAGAAACCATATTTTCATACGGAACACCAGCAGGAAATGAAATCAAGGATGCATGTTTCAGTCCTGATGGAAGATGGGTTGTATTTGTAAAAAGGGAAAAACCAGGCAGATACGGACTTTATGCAAAAATGACAAAGCAGGACTTTACATATCCTGATACACCACTATTGACTAATATTAATTCAACCGATGTCGCATACCCTTCGTTTTCACCGGATGGAACAGTACTTGTATTCAGCATGAAGCAACCAGGAGGCACAAGCGACATATGGAAACTTACTGTAAGAACCGATGATAGCACCTCAATTACAACAGGAATTTTGCAAAACCTCACAAACACTCCTGCAATCAGTGAAACAAGCCCCTCTTACTCACCTGATGGCAAAAAAATTATCTTCATTTCAAACCATCCCGAAGGAATAAATCAGGTTTACACCTGTGATACGAACGGAACCAGCATTGAACTCGTAGTTGAAGGCAAAGATTCAGCCACAGGATTGAATCTTGACATTAACAGAGTGTTATTTGGAGATGTCAATGTGGAAACTTCTGTTTACTACATTGCCTATGCGAACACGGATCCTGCAACTGGTACAAAAACAATAAAAATCGCCAGGTTTGAAAAAGTAGACCCAACCCCTGGCGATGGTAAAAATTTGGCAACATTATACATGGACACAGGACTTATTCCAGCAAGCGATAAATTTGACTGGGGAATCAAGAGGGAAAAAGGAACCGTTGTCGGGCAGAGAACACTTAACAGGCGAGCAGCAAAAGACCAGTATTTCCAGTATGGAATTGCAATTGATGTTGATGAAGCAGCGCTTTCTTCTGCATATACCCTTGAAGAGATTATTTCGTCAGATTTTTCAACAGCAGACATTTCAGTTAGCATTGACGGTGGAGTTTTTTTCAATCCTACGATTTTTGAAAATTCCTCTGAAGGGCTTAAAACAATAAAACTTGTTTTTGGTCCAGGTCAAAACGGCGGAGCAGTTGACCACTACATAAAGGTAAAAATGAAGGCACCATCCTATACAGGCAATCAGGCAATAGAAGGCAGGGTTAATTATATTTTGAATGGAAACCCTACTTCATCGACAATCAGCGGCAATTCCAGTATTTTTGTCTCAAGCCCGTATCTTCCAGTTGATGTCTATAATGAGACAGGACTTGAAGGAAGTAATGGCATCGTAGAGGACTGGGACTTGCTTTTTGCGATTGATGCCTGGTGCAATGACAGGCAGTTGTCGGGATATGGAATAAAGTGGCCTCAGGACATTTGCCACTGGGATAATATCATTCATGCCATAATCCACATATGGGCAAGCCCTGCTGGAACCATAGGTTATCATACCAGTGGTACCACTGCGGCATCAGAAGTTTCAGGTCAATATCAATACGTTGGTCCGAACCAGTACAAATCGTCGCCATTAATTTCTGAGGTTCCAGAGATGTACTGGACGCAGGGCATCTGGATTGATTGAAATTTACTTATGGTGCGTATTTTGAAATCCAGTATTATGAAAAATATTCTTGCAATAGGTATCTTTGCCTTTGTTTCATTTTCCTTTTCCCAGACCGCGGCATTTCGCACTCTTCCAAAGACCTACCGACAGGGACAACTGATTTCAGTAAAAATTGATGTGAATGTTTTGTCCGAAGTCAGTGGAGTGATTGTGAAGGAATGGTTTCCTCAGGACTGGGTAATTCCAGAAACAATGATTAAAACAGATTATCAGACATTTTTGAAGATTGAAAATGACATTGAAAATCCTGGATACAAAATTTATAGTTGGGCTGCATTCGGAAACCCTGTTCCATCATTTACAATAAACTATAAGGTGCAGCTTCCGCAATCAGCTTCAGGCGATTTATTCTTTTATGGAAAAATCATCACTCTTGACAATCCATGGGGAGCAGATATTGGCGGAGATAGTGTTATCAGTGGCAAATCAGGAGACATTGATGGCGATGGCAAGGTAGATATTATAGATGTGATTCTATGTCTGCAAATGGCGATTGGCAAATTGCCAGCAGACCTTCAAAAAGCAGATATGGACTCCAGTGGCGAAATTGATATTGTTGATGTCGTCATAATCCTAAGGGTTGCCATCGGGCTTTATTAACGTCGGATCCTATGCTCTAAGAAATATTGCTTTATCATGGCTTTGGGTTCAGGGTTTAGAATTTTTCAAAAAATGGAAAAGGTGGAGAGTAAAATCATCTTCCTCACGATGTCATCCAGCAAGAATTTTCTTTGCGAAAAAGGTTAATGTCATTAGTTCAGTTGCCATATCCACATTGAGCACATGTATTGTTTGAGAAAGATTCAGGTTCACTGGAGCAAAATTGAGTATCCCTCGTATTCCGCAGCTTTCAATTTTTTCTGCAACCAGTTGAGCTTTTTCTGAGGGAACAGCAAGAATTGCAAGTTGCACGCCAAGATGCGGAACAATTTTTGCCATTTTAGAAACATCATATACCTTAATATGTCCAATGGTTTTTCCAATTTTTTCTTTATCACTGTCAAACGCAGCAACAATGTGAAAATTAAAATTTGAAAATCCTGGATATGCAAGCAGCGCAGAGCCAAGTTTTCCAACGCCAACGAGAATAATCCTGCATTCTTTGTCGATGCCCAGTATTTTCTCAAGATGACGAATTAGATTATCAACCCTGTAGCCAACTCCTGGCTTACCGATTGGACCGAAGTAAGAAAGGTCCTTACGAAATTGTTCAGGGCTAACATTGAGATAAGCAGTAATTTTGTTTGAGGAAATAATATGAAATTCTTTCTTTTTCAATTTTTTCAAACTTCTCAAATATAACGCCATTCTTCGTATGGTTTCCTGCGGGATTCTCGTGAGTTTTTTTCGCCTCATGTCGCACATCCTATGGTTCAATAATTGCCTTGATTACGCCGTCGCTTCTTGTGGAAACAATTTCAAGGGCGTCCTGAATTTTTTCAAGAGGAAATCTATGAGTGATGATAGAAGAAAACCTGATGGCGCTTTTACACATAAGGTCCAGGGCCATTTCTGTCGTGAAAGATGACCTTCTTACACTAAAAATTGGAAGTTGTTTTCTTCTGACCATGTGAGGGTCAAAATAAACCTGGGCTTCTGCGGGTATTCCGAATACGACGGCTTTTCCGCCAATTGCGGCAATATCAATCATCTGGGTGATTGTTTCCTGCTGACCTGCGCATTCAAATGCAATGTCAACGCCCCTGTTAGAGGTACTATGTGCAATCAATTTCTGAATATCCTGTTTGTCTGCAAGATAAACCTCGTCTGCGCCAAGTTTTTTAGCCATTTCTGCGCGTTTGTTAATAACCTCTGTAACAAAAATCTGCCTTGCGCCGCCTGTCCTGCAACAAAAGAGGACTGAAAGTCCTATTGGACCAGCACCAAGAATGGCAACATTATCACCTATCAGAAAATTTGCAAGTCGTACTCCATAAAGCGCTATCGCCAGAGGTTCAGCAAGCGTGCCTTCTTCAAACGACAGAGTATCTGGAAGTTTCACCACATTTTTTTCAGGCATCACGATGTATTGTCTGAATGCACCCAGAACAGGAGGAGTACCGAGAAATTGTACAAATGGACACAGATTTGGCCTACCAGTAATGCAGAATTCACATTTCCCGCAGGAAATACCGGGTTCTATTACTACCCGGTCTCCTTCCTTAACGGAATTCACATTTTTCCCTGTAGCAACAACCTCGCCAGCCGCTTCATGACCAATAATAAATTTCTCTGGCACAATCTGATCCCCAATTCTTCCATCAAGAAAATAGTGTACGTCTGAACCGCACACTCCAATTGCCCTGATACGAATCAATACTTCATCGTCTTTACAATCAGATATTTCAAGTTCATCAATGACAAATCTTTTCTTTTTGAGAAGATACGCTGCTATGCCTTTTTTCATTTTGTTCTCCTGTGGTAAAATAATAATGCCGGTAGAAAATTATTTTACCACAAAACCAGGAGAAATAATGGCACTGCAGCCAATTCCTCCAGAAAAAGCAAGGGCAATCTGTAATTTAGATTGGCTTGACTGTCAAACAACAAAGGACATACCACCAATTGAGGGTATTATCGGACAGGAGCGTGCTGCAAAAGCACTTGAATTTGGCCTTCAAATGGAACAGGATGGCTACAATATTTATGTATCAGGCATACCTGGTAGTGGAAGAACAACTTCAGTGGAAGCAGCGGTTAAGGAAATTGCAAAAACAAAACCAACTCCTGACGACTGGTGTTATGTGTATAATTTCTCTTCACCTGATAATCCCAGGTGCCTGAGATTTCCGCCAGGAATGGCTGAAGTTTTTAGAAAGGATATGGAAAGCCTGATTGAAGAACTTAAAATGGATTTGCCAAAAGCATTTGAAAGTAAAGTATACGAAGAACAAAGAAACGCAGTGATAAGAAAATTTCAAAAAAGAAAAGAGGAACTTATTTCTCAACTTGAAGAAAAGGCAAAAAACGCTTCATTCGTTCTAAAACATACGCCCTCAGGTTTTGTATTTGTTCCATTGATTGAAGGAAAACCCCTTACAGAAGAGGATATGGAAAAACTTACTGATGAGGCGAAAAATGAAATCAAAGCAAAAGAAGAAATACTCGTTTCAGAATTGTCAGGGGTTTTGCGCGAAATCAGGCAGGCAGATAGGGCAACGCGAGAAGAACTTCAGAAGATAGAACACGAAACCACTATGTTCACCGTAAGTCCAAGAATCAATGAATTAAAAGAAAAATATGCGAATTTTCCAGAAGTTCTGAAATATCTTGATGAAGTCCAGCAGGACATTGTTGAAAATCCTGGCAATTTTGAAGAAAAAAGAGAAATTGAACTTCTTCCTGGATTAAAAATGCCTACGAGGGAAAACCAGCTTTACAAGTATCAGGTAAATGTACTTATTGATAACAGCAAGACAGAGGGAGCGCCTGTTGTAAAAGAAACGCAACCCACATGCTATAACCTGACAGGAAGAATTGAGTACAGACCCACGCTTGGCGCAATGTTTACTGACTTTACCATGATAAAACCCGGTTCACTTCATAAAGCCAATGGTGGATTTTTGATTCTCAATGTGCTTGATGTACTGCGCAATTACTTTTCATGGGATACATTGAAAAGAACAATAAAAAACAGGGAAATCAGTATCGAAGATTTGAACGAGCAATTCAGAATTATCAATACTCCAACACTGAAACCACAGCCAATTCCGGCAAATATCAAAATTGTCCTTATAGGAAGTCCATTGCTTTACTATCTTCTGCACAGATATGACGAAGATTTCGAAAAACTTTTCAAGGTCAGAGCTGATTTCAGTTCTTTAATGGACAGGAATACTGAAGGCGTCAGGCAGTACGCAAGATTCATCAGTAAGAGGGTAAAGGAAGACAAACTCAAGGAATTTGACAGAGAAGCCATCGCGAAGGTTGTTGAGTACGGTTCAAGAATTGTTGAAGACCAGAAAAAACTCTCAACAAGATTCATGGAAATATCTGACCTGTTGAAAGAAGCAAATCACTGGGCAGATGTAGACGGCTCAAACATAGTGAAAGGAATTCATGTTCAAAAGGCAATAGAGGAAAAAATATACAGGTCCAATCTCATTGAACAAAGGATTGAAGAATTGATTAAGGAAGGTGTCATTATTGTTGATACTGAGGGAGAAAAAGTGGGTCAGATTAATGGACTCAGCGTTCTTTCTCTCGGTGACTATCAGTTTGGAAAACCATCGAGAATTACTGTGAGTGTCTCAATGGGTAAAACAGGACCTGTACACATTGACCGTGAAGTGAAAATGGCTGGTACCATACATAACAAAGGTTTTTTAATTTTGAAAGGCCTTCTATTTGAAAAATTCGGGAAAAATTACCCTCTTTCATTTTCAGCAACTGTTTGTTTTGAACAGGTATACGAAGAGATAGAAGGAGATAGCGCCTCATCCACTGAATATTATGCGCTAATTTCAGGTATATCAGGAATTCCATTGAAACAGGGTATAGCCGTAACAGGCTCAATCAACCAGAAAGGGGAAGTTCAACCAATTGGTGGCGTCAACGAAAAAATTGAGGGATTCTATTCAGTGTGCAAAATTAAAGGACTGACTGGAAATCAGGGTGTCATTATTCCTGAGAAAAATATTTCGCATCTGATGTTGAAAGAGGAAGTTGTTGAAGCAATCAGGCAGAAAAAATTCCATGTATGGGCTGTGAAGGATGTAGACGAGGGTATAGAAATCCTTACAGGAATCCCTGCAGGAAAACCAGATGCAAATGGCACATATCCAGAGGGAACAGTTAATGCTGCTGTTGCGAAAAAACTGATGGAACTTGCAAAGAAATCCAGGGAGATTGAAAAGCAACTTTCGCCAAAGACAAAGAAAGAGAATAAAAGTACTTCTTAGAGTTTCGGATTTAGGATTGCCGAAAAGCGCTCCTTCCTTCTATATTCTCTCGCACTGAGAGAAAAGAAGGTGAAAAAAATCTCTTAAATTGAACCATAACCAAATCTACCAGAAATGTCAGGTCTGTCCCGCCATTTTTCAATGGTTTTCACCTTCAACTGCAAGTATACTTTTTTCCCGAGAAGTAGTTCTATTTCTTTTCTTGCACTGATACCAATGACCTTCAGTTTTTCTCCTTTTTCTCCTATGACAATTCTTTTCTGATTATCCTTTTCAACGATGATGTTTGCCATGATTACCACCATATTAGGATTTTTATCTCCTGGCTTTATTTCTTCAATTTCTACTGCAACAGAATGTGGAACCTCCTGATAAACCTGTTCAAAGACCTTTTCGCGGATGATTTCACTGATTTTATATGTCTGCGGAAGAGAATCAGTAAATTCTGGAGGAAAAAGTTTTTCACCTTCTGGAAGGTACTTCACGATCGTTTTTTCCACATCATCAACATTTTCACCTGTTAATGCAGAACATGGAATAATTTCCTGAAAACCAAACTGTTCATTCAATTGTTCAATCAAAGCAAGGACTTTTTCTCTGGGGCTGATTCTGTCAATTTTGTTAGCCACAACGATGACATTTTTTTCTGATTTTTTTATTCTTTCAAAAATTTCCCTATCCTCCAGATTATATCTGGAGGCATCAATTACTGCCAGAATTAAGTCACACTCGTCAATCGCAGCAATAACATTTTCCTTCATTATTTCCCCGAGTTTGTGGCGTGGTTTTTCGTAACCCGGGGTGTCAACAAAAACAATTTGATAATCCTGAGTTGTTTTCACTCCCATAATGCGAAACCTGGTCGTTGCAGGATGCCTTGAAACGATTGACACCTTATATCCGACCAGGGCATTTACAAGTGTTGATTTTCCAACATTTGGCTTACCGACAACTGCGACTGTGCCTGATTTCATTTTTTGTCCAATAAAGGAATTACCCAATCATAAACTTTAAATAGTTCCCTCTTCTTTTCAAGATAATAAAGGTAATTTTTCAAACTCACATCAGGTGGAACCCTGTGGTCAACATGAGGAATATAGCCACCTTCTTCCACCACTGGCTTAATTCTTTCAAGTTCTCTGTCAATTGCTGAGGGCCCCTCAATTAATGCCTTTTTGTCAACACCACCCATCAGAAGTACTTTTTTCCCAAATCTTTTTCTCAATTGAACAGGGTCTGAACCACTATTGATTTCAAGTGGAAACATAATATTGATTCCTGCATCCAGCCACAATTCAACCAGTTCATTAATGTTACCATCACAATCTATGAAAATCAGATCTATCCCGGCCTTTCTGAATCGTTCTGATAGCTTTTTATATCGCGGAACAAGATATTTTCTAAATAATGCTGGAGATATCATTGGCTGAGTCTTAAAAGCCATGTCCTCCCACATACTCACAGCATCAATTTTTATTTCGTTCAATGCCCTTTCATCCACCTTTAAAACAAATTCACACATGTATTCTATCATCTCCTCTATTAAATCTGGTTGGTCGTAAAATGCCATAAGACAGTTTTCAAATCCCATCCAGTTTCTGAGCCACCCGAATAAACTACCCCCACCTATAATCACAGGATTTTTACAATTTTCAGCGATTTTTTTGAATTCCTGCCACTGGTCTTCTGGTGGGTACCTGTTTGAATCAGGATTCAATCTTTTCTTAAATTCAAGCCAGTCGCTTCTGTTTTCTATGGGAAATTTTATGTAGTGAGGAATTGAACTTGTGCCATCTTTAAATTGCTTTGCAATCACACCGGTTGAATCTCGTGTAATCACGTATTTTTCTGTTTCTTCAATAGTTTCTGTCTTAAAAACAGGGTCAAGCCCTAAATTAACTGGCACAGAAAGCATTCTATCGAAACCAAAAAATAGGTCTCCTTTTCCAATTGAATCTATCTCTTTCGGTAATCCTTCATTATGCCACCTTATCAAAGTATCAGTCCACCAACCGAATTCCATATTGAAAATTCTGTCAACTGGCCTGAAATGAAAAACATTCTGCCATCTTTCTCTCGGCGTCA
>JBMFLH010000031.1:20143-21964 GCA_049971295.1 Candidatus Ratteibacteria bacterium
ATTCTGTCAACTGGCCTGAAATGAAAAACATTCTGCCATCTTTCTCTCGGCGTCACTCAAACCCCCTTGAAAAAATTAATAATAAACTTTAATTCTAAATTCCAAAAATTCAACAAAATATTTTACCTGATTTTACCTTATTTATGCCTTCTCTTGCAAAATCCAATATGTCCGGATAAAAGTTTAAATTCGAAATCTGAACTTAAAAGATTTCCTCTTTTTTGATTTTCCCTCTCTTGCTGAAAATTTTTTTATTCCCTCTCCCGCAAGGCTCGGGGAAAAAAATATGAAAGAGGGCGTGGACGAGTATGGGAAAAAAGTCCTATAAATGTATCAAATTAAAATTACGGCAAAATTCTATACGGTTTAATTCTTCCCCATGCAAGATACTGACGAAATCCTTCAGCGTATTTCACGCCACACTGGGTTCCCCTGAACTGGCTCAAACCCTTCATAAATTCCACATAGTCAATGCCATCATGTTCTTTTAACCACTTATACTGGCTCTGATGACACAAAAGCATTTTTTCCTTTATCGGCATTTCATCAGTGATATCAACATATTCAGTTGGTTGAAAATTCACGCCAGAGGCAGTGTCCATAAAAAATATCGGCACAAGTTTTGTCACTTTGTTAACCCTTGTACGGTAGTTTGGAAGTGTTGCGCAAAAAGATGCATCAATGGCAAGTTTACCTGCATTGATGTGGTCCATCATATAATCATCAGGTGAATGAGTAATGATAACATCAGGGTTAACCTGCCTGATGACATCCATCACTTTTTCCACTGCCTGCTGATTAACATGAAGCTGGAGATCAGGAAAAAGCCCTATGAAAAGTTCAGCGCCCAAAATTATTGCAGAATTTTCTGCTTCTTTTCTTCTAATTTCTGCAAGTTCTTCTGGCCCAATTTCAAAGTGTCCCTTATTGCCATCGCACAAAATCGCCATAGCAATTGAATGGCCCTGTTTCTTAAACTTTGCAAGAGTCCCTGCGCAAAAAAGTTCAATATCATCAGGATGAGCAGAAATAGCAAAAATTTTCATCATAGCCTCCTTCGTTAATGATTAGCCTTTTTAATAGCAATCATTATAAAAGAAAACAACTTATTTGACAATTACCTCGCCAGTCCAATTCATTCTTTGATAACAATAATAACAGGTTAGTATCCAAAATGAGAAATGGCATCGTATATCAAATATCAGGTACTGCATAACCAGAACTTTTCAACAAATCAAATATCATTTTTCTTTTTTCATCGAAAGCAGGGAAAAATAAATCCTTGCAGAGTGCAATATTTATCTGTTCATCTACAAGTTTCACTGCAAATGCAAGACAGGAATTTTCTCCACATTTTTTGCAATTTGTTTGCAAAAGCAGCTTGTAGATATGAACTGGCTGAAGTGCCATCCTTCTTTCGAAATTTGGTATAATCTTACTGAGATTATTTTTACAATAATTTATCTTTTCAATAATCCATTTTAATTGTTCCTTAGCATCAAACTCATCAACAATTTTACCGCCAGCAATTTTCCTGGCATAAATTGTTATTATTCTTCCATCCTTCATTATTGTCAGCGACGGATAATTTTTGTTATAAATACAAGATGGAATTATGGCATTGAGATACGGAAGAATTTCCGAAACATCCTCATCAATCGAAGCAATGAATCTGATTTTCACTGGATCAGCAAGACATTGCGAGATTTTTTCAATTGTCACATTCACTGTGGATACCCATTTTTATCTGCTCGGTCAAGTTCAACTCCCTCTTTATAAAAGAGAATCTGGGAAATCCCTCTTTTCAAAGAATCTTCGTGC
>JBMFLH010000032.1:0-19866 GCA_049971295.1 Candidatus Ratteibacteria bacterium
ATCAGGTTTATGAAGCAAAAATGTATGGCGCTGATTGTATTCTTTTAATTTTTAGGATACTATCAGATGAACAATTTATATCTTTGTTAAATGTAACAAAAAATTTGAATCTTGAAGTTCTTGTTGAGTTGCATACAGAAAAAGAGATGGAAAGATTTTTTAATCTTATGCCAGCAAACAAAGGGTTACTAATTGGAATCAATAGTCGCGACCTTGACAGTTTAAAAGTTGACTTTGACGGTATGATTCATTTGCTTTCCCTGCTTAAAGGCATTAAAATACCTGTCATTGCAGAAAGCGGGATTAATGATGTGAAAACCCTGGTGAAGTTATACAACGCAGGCGCTAATGGGGCGCTCATTGGAAACTATTTTTTGAAAGCAAAATCGCCAGGATTGGCTGTGAAAAATTTCTTAAAGGAGATTTGCTATGGATGAAAGAAAAATTCTATTGAGTGAAAAGGAAATGCCTGCAGCATGGTATAATGTGTTGCCTGATCTTCCTGAGCAACTTCCGCCACCTCTCGATCCAGCAACAGGTAAACCAGTGGAGCCATCTGTTCTTGCAAAGATTTTTCCAATGTCTTTGCTTCAGCAGGAAATGTCAACCGAACCATGGATTGAAATTCCGGAAGATATAAGAAAAGTTTATGCGATGTGGAGGCCTACTCCTTTACACAGGGCGGTGGCTCTTGAGAAATACTTGAAAACACCAGCAAGAATTTATTTTAAGAATGAAAGTGTAAGTCCTCCGGGGAGTCATAAACCAAATACCGCTGTTGCCCAGGCATACTATAATAAAAAGGAGGGTGTAAAAAGATTGTGCACTGAAACAGGTGCAGGCCAATGGGGAAGCGCCCTTTCGTTTGCCTGTAATCTTTTTGGTCTTGATTGTGTGGTTTATATGGTGAAGGTCAGTTATCAGCAAAAACCATACAGAAGAATTATGATGCAGACATGGAATGCGAAAATTTATCCATCTCCGAGCGACCAGACAAACTATGGCAGAAGATTGTTGAAAGAGAATCCAGACAATCCAGGAAGTCTTGGTATCGCAATCTCTGAAGCGATTGAAGACACAATCAGTAGCAAAGATAGTAAATATAGTTTGGGAAGTGTTTTGAACCATGTACTTCTTCACCAGACAATTGTTGGTCTTGAAACACAGAAACAACTTGCCCTTGTCGGTGAAAAGCCAGATGTTCTTGTGGGTTGCGTGGGTGGAGGCAGCAACTTTGCTGGACTTGTTCTTCCTTTTGTGAAGGATAAAACCAAAGGGAAAAGCAATGTTGATGTAATTGGGGTTGAGCCAACTGCGTGTCCGACAATGACAAAAGGTCCTTACAGATATGATTATGGCGATACTTCAGGTTTGACGCCACTATTGAAAATGCTTACGCTCGGCCACGATTTTATGCCACCTGGTATTCATGCTGGTGGACTCAGATACCATGGACTTGCCCCAATTGTGAGCATGCTTGTGAACAAAAAGATTGTAAGAGCAGAAGCAGTGGCACAGACAAAGGCATTTGAAGCAGCCGTTATTTTTGCCAGAACCGAAGGATTCCTTCCTGCGCCAGAGACCTCGCATGCCATTAGAGTCGTGATTGATGAGGCAAGAAAGTGTGCTGAAACCGGCGAAGAAAAATGCATTGTGTTTAACTTTAGCGGACACGGGCATTTTGACCTATCTGCGTATGACGCATATTTGACAGGAAAATTACAGGACTACGAATATCCTGAAGAAAAAATACGTGAGTCACTTGAGAATCTACCCAAAATTGAATGAAGGTCAAAATTTGCGGGATTACTCAAAAGAAAGATGCAGAGCAGTGTGATGCTCTTGGGGTTGATTATCTTGGTTTTAATTTTTACAGATTGAGTAAAAGGTACATACTTCCTGAAAAGGCAAGAGATATCATTTCTATCTTAAAAAGAGCAAAACCCATAGGTATATTTGTGGAACAGGACTTAGATTATATAAAAATGATTGTTGATATATGCCATTTATACGGAATTCAAATACATGGAACCGAGAGACCAGAATTCTGCTACAGGGTAAGGAAATTGTTTCCAGACCAGATCATTATACAGGTTTTCAGAATTAAGGAAACAGTTCCTGCGAACTTGAGAGATTTTGACACTGACTACTATCTTTTTGATTCTTTTGATTCTGCAAGTCCTGGTGGCACTGGAAAACCATTTAACTGGACAGTGCTACAAAAGTTGCAACCTGTTGCACAAAAATCTTTCATTGCAGGTGGAATAAACCCGGAAAATGTGGGAAGACTTATTGCCAGAATAAACGCATATGGAATTGATATCGCATCAGGTGTGGAGAAAGCGCCAGGTATTAAGGATATTGAAAAGGTGAAACAGTTGCTGGTGAAAACCAGGGGGTATGTGAATGACAAAATTGCCTGATAAAAAAGGAAGGTTTGGTATTTATGGTGGAAAGTTTGCTCCTGAGACATTGATGGCTCCAATTGCAGAACTTGAGCATGCATATTTTACCACTGGTACGAGCAGGCAATTTCATAAAGAGCTTGATTACTACCTGAGAAATTATGCAGGAAGACCCACTTCCCTTTATTATGCTGAAAATTTTTCAAAGGAGATTGGTTGTAAGGTTTATTTGAAGAGAGAAGACCTTGCATTTACAGGCGCTCACAAAATTAACAATACCATTGCTCAGGTTCTCCTTGCAAGGAAAATGGGGAAAACGCGTGTGATTGCTGAGACAGGAGCAGGGCAGCATGGTGTAGCAACAGCAACAGCGGCAGCGCTTTTCAAACTTGAATGCGAAATATACATGGGAGAAGTTGATATGAAGAGACAGGCCCTCAATGTTTACAGGATGCGACTTCTGGGTGCAAGGGTCAATTGCGTAAGTTCAGGTAGCCGTACGCTTAAAGATGCAATCAATGAGGCATTGAGGGACTGGATATCAAATTTCAAAACAACTCATTATGTCATCGGCAGTGTTGTGGGTTTTCACCCGTTTCCAGTAATGGTCAGGGATTTTCAATCAGTAATTGGAAAAGAGACACGGCGTCAGATCCTGAAAATAGAGAAGCGACTTCCAGATTATCTGGTTGCGTGTGTTGGTGGAGGCAGCAATAGTATAGGCCTTTTTCATCCATTCTACGAAGATAAAAATGTAAAATTTATTGGCGTAGAAGCTGCGGGAAAAGGACTTGATACAGATTATCATTCTGCGACGCTGTGCAGGGGAACCCCAGGAATATTGCATGGCAGTTTTAGTTATGTTCTTCAGAACAAAGATGGTCAAATTCATCCAACCCATTCTATTTCTGCAGGGCTTGATTATCCAGGAACAGGGCCAGAGCATAGTTTTTACAAGGATACAGGAAGGGCAGAATATTGTGCTGTGACTGACCACGAGGTTCTTAAAGCATTTCACGTTCTGAGTGAAAAAGAGGGTATTATACCTGCTCTTGAATCAGCTCATGCCATTGCGTATTTAGTGGAAAATAAAAAAAGATTTAAGCCAGACGATATTGTGGTTGTATGTTTGTCTGGAAGGGGAGATAAGGATGTCAATGAAGTTGCAAGAATTGAAGGAGTTCAACTGTGAACATTAAACAGAAGTTTAAATTACTCGTGCAGGAAAATCGAGTGGGATTGATTATTTATGTCACAGCTGGCTACCCGGATATCAATTTTACAGAAGATTTTGTCCAGAGATTGCAGGATGTGGGAGTTGATTTTATAGAGATTGGGGTACCTTTTTCTGACCCTGTCGCTGATGGTCCAATTATTCAGGCATGTTCCCAGAAGGCACTTGAAAACAAGGTGAATTTAGAGTCAATTTTCAATGTGTGTGACAGGTTGAAATCTCGATTATCAATTCCATATCTTTTGATGAGTTATTATAATCCTGTATATCAATATGGGCTTGAAAAATTCGCGCGCGACTGCGCAGAAACTAATGTTTCTGGAGTTATTGTTCCTGATTTGCCTTTTGAAGAATCCAGACAGTTAAACACACAACTGAAAAAATTCAGTATCGACCAGATTTTGTTTATTAGTTCAACGACATCTCCAGAAAGAAGGAAAAAAATTCTTAAGGTTGCAACAGGATTTATTTATTACATTGCAGTGCATGGTGTGACTGGAACAAGGGATTTTTTGCCTGAAGAAACATACCAGGATGTGGCACAATTGCGAGAACAGGCCACCTTACCTGTAGCAGTTGGATTTGGAATTTCAAATCAGCAGCAAATTCTTCGATTAAAAAGGTGTGCAGACGGCATCATAATAGGAAGTTTTGTGATGAAAGAAATCATGGACGGTAACTGGTTATCCTTGCTTGAGACGTTGAAAAAGTTCCACTATATTTTGAAACATGGTTAATGGCTTGACCTGAGGATACATTTATTTGTATAATAACAAAATGGCAAAAAAGAACAAAAAATCAGGTAAAAAGTCGTGGAAAAAATTCATCATGTTGTCTGTACTGCTAATTCTTGCTGGCGGTGCATATATTGGTTATAACAGGTATCAGGCATACCAGAAGCGACTTGCCGAGCAGAAAGCAAAAGAAGAAGAATTGAGAAAACAGCAGCTTGCTGAGGAGCAAAAACGTAAAGAACTTGAACAGGCCAAACAGAAATTTGAAGAACTTCTATCACAGATGAGACAGGCTCTGGCAAAGAAGAATTATGCCCTTGTCAGACAACTTGGTGAAAAAGCCAGGGATCTTGCGCTTGCATATAAGTTTCCCACTGATGAAATTGAAAAAATTTTGAGAGAAATGAATCTTGCCATAGCCATGGCAGGACTTGCGCGACTTGAAAAAATAAAGGACCCATACGCCCATCTTTATGTCAGGAACGAATTGAAGAAGATTCCTCGATATCCTGAAATTGCAAAAAGATGGGATAAACTATGGAAAAAAAGTTTTCAGGATGAATACCTGGTATTGCTGGATCTTGCTGAAATTACTTCAGGTAAAGTAAATAGTGGTGATAGTCCTGAAGGCAATTACTTATTGTCGAAGACATATCTAAAAAAAGCAAAGGCAATTGTTGCCTCGGGCAGGGCAATTTCGGATAAAGAACGTGAAAATGCGTTGCTACAAAAGCAGAGTGATGGATATTTTTCTTCCATTGGAAGAAGTTTTCAACCTGCCGGCCTTTACCGCTGATTATGAAAAAGAAAATCAATGTTGGTATTATAGGATTTGGAACTGTTGGTAGCAGCACGGCATTGGTTTTGCGTGAAAAGAGGGACCTTTTTCAGAGGTACATAGGAATAGATTTTGAAGTAAAAAAAATTTGTGATATTGACTGGAGAACAAAAAGGACTTGGATACCACCGAAAAATGTTAGAATATCCAATTATCAGGATGTTGTGAACGACCCTGACATTGACATTGTTGTTGAATTGGTGGGAAAATTTCAACCAGCATATGATATTATCAGCCTGAGCTTAAGAAATAAAAAGGCAGTTGTCACAGCAAACAAGTTTTTACTATCAAAAAAGCTTTTGGAATTGTTGAACTTGGCAAATGAAAATGGTACTTATTTAGGGTTTGAAGCCAGCGTTGCTGGCGCTATTCCTATTATAAAGACAATTAGAGAGAGTTTTGCGGCAGACAGGATTACATCGATTATTGGCATTCTTAATGGTACGACAAATTATGTACTTTCATCCATGACAGAGAAACATCAAACATTTTCACTGGCTCTTGACTGTGCAAAAAAATTGGGGTATGCTGAAAGTGATCCTTATCTTGACATTTCAGGAAAAGATAGTGCACAGAAACTTACCATTATTTCAACGTATGCATTTCATTGTCCAATTTCAGAGGATGATTTTCTGATTGAAGGGATCGATGCTGTGGTACCAGAAGATATTGAGTTTGCGTTAGAACTTGGGTACAAAATTAAACTGCTTGCCATAGCAAAGCGAGTGGATGATACAATTTCTTTGAGGGTGCACCCTGCTCTGATTCCGCAAAGCCACATGCTTTCCGATGTTAATGATGTGTACAACGCTGTGTATCTGGAGGGAGATCTTTTTAATAAAATCCTTCTTTATGGCGAGGGCGCTGGCGGAAGGCCAGCTTCAAGCGCTGTGGTATCTGATATTATTGAAATCGGCAGGAAACTGTTGATTCAGGACCATTTATCTGAAAAATTTGTTATAGAGCCTGAATTAAGGATTCAGCAATTAGATAGTCTTGAAACCAGATATTACTTGCGTTTTACTGCAGTGGACAGACCTGGAGTTCTGGCAAAAATTGCCAATGTTCTCGGAAGAAACAGTATCAGCATTGCTTCAGTAATCCAGAAAAAAGAAAATCCTGATAGGGCAGTGCCCATTGTCATGCTGACCCACAGAGCAACTGAAAAAAATATCAGAAAGGCAGTAGATGTGATTAATAAACTATCCTGCATAAAACAAAAAACGCAGGTCATTCGCGTTGAAGATTGACGTTTTTTAAAAACAAATCCATGAAAAAAATAAACAAAGTTATTATTTCAGTACCTGGCTGCATAGGGAATGTGGGTAGCGGTTTTGACTGTATGGGTATCAGCATAAAACTGTTTAACAAATTCACCTTTGAAAGGTCAGAGCATTTTTCCATTTCCGTTTCGTCTCCTGATGTGGATAGCAGCAAAAACAATCTATGTTATAAATCTTTTGAAAAGGTTTGCAAATTTCTCGGGAAAGATGCTCCTGATGTGAATTTGAGCATCGATAGTGAAATTCCTGTCGGCAAGGGTCTGGGTAGCAGTGGCACTGCAGTTCTTGCAGGAATTATCGCTGGTTTAATTTTTTCTGGGGAAAAAGTGATTCTCAACAGTGTTTTGAAAGCAGGCAAAAAAATTGAAAAACATCTTGATGATATCGCGGCAAGTTTTCTTGGGGGACTGGTCGTTGTTGCAGAAAACAATGGAGAAATTGTTTGTAAACAATTTGATATTCCTTCAGGTATTTCAGCTGTATTTTTCATTACAGAGTATGCATTTTCCACAAAACAGGCGAGAAAAATTCTTCCTGATACTGTTTCTATGTCAGACGCAATTTTTAATCTTTCAAGGACATGTCTTATCCCTGTGGCGTTCATTGAAAAAGATAAGAAACTACTCAGCATCGCAACCCAGGATAAACTTCATCAGATATACAGAGAAAAAATCTATCCTCACTTCAGGATTCTTTATGATTCTGCAATGCAATGTGGTGCTGCTGGCTGTTGTTTAAGTGGCGCAGGACCATCAGTGGTTGCGTTTTGTTTTGATGATACCGAAAAGCTTGTAAAAAAATGGACAGAGGTTTCCAAAAAATTTAGAATCGCAGGTGAAATAAGGATAATCGAACCAGGTGGAAAAACAACATGGAATCTTTATTGACAGGCGTGTTTGTATTAAAATACTACGAGAGGGGGAATAAGGCGTCATGTATTTTATTGTGATTGGATGTGGAAAGGTTGGAAGTCAGCTTGCAAAATTTCTCTCAGAAAACCATAATGTTGTTGTAATTGATAAAAATGCTTCAAGCTTTCAGGCATTGCAACCAGTTTTCAATGGCATTACTATTACGGGAAACTGTATTAATCTTGATGTTCTCAGGGATGCCGGAATTGAAAGGTGTGATGGTATCGCAGCTGTGACAAGTGATGATAATGTCAATATCGTCGTTGGCCAGATAGCAAAGAAAATGTTTAATATTAACAAGTGTATTATTAGAATCGTAGATCCTGTGAAGAATGAAATATACAGAAAACTTGGTTATGACGTGATTAGCGGACAGAGATTGATTGCTGCAATTATAAGAGATAAACTGATTGAAAGAGGTACGACCACATACATAGTTGAAAACAGTGATATCTCCTTTCTTGAAATTTTCATCAACGGGAAAAAATCAGGCACGCGAGTTTCTGACCTGAATATCCCTGAAGAATTTAAGGTTGTTGTGGTGGTGAAGCAGGATGGGCCTGTGATTCCTGATGATGGGTACGTTGTGAAGGAGGGAGACCTTGTTATTGGAGTTGCACGAATGAAGTCCATGCAAAGAATTAAAAAGATTCTGGAGATGACATGAGAATTATTATTGTTGGCGGAGGAAAGGTTGGTTATTTTCTTGCTGAACGACTCGCAAGAACACATTATGTTTCCTTGATTGAGAAGGACAAAAGAATTACCGACGAATTGGCTGAAAACAGAAATATACTCATAATCAATGGAGATGGATGCCAGACAGATATTCTTGTTCAGGCAGGGGTGAAGGATGCAGACGTTGTTGCTGCAGTGACTGGCAAGGATGAGGACAATCTTGTGATATGCCAGATTGCAAAGGATATTTTCAAGGTGAAAAGGACAGTTGCCAGGGTCAATGATCCCAAGAATGAAAGAATATTTTTCCAGCTGGGTGTGGATATTGCTATAGATAGTACAGCAATCATCGCGAAAATTATAGAAGAAGAGGTTTCACTTGAAGACATGATAAATCTCTGTGCTTTCAAAAAAGGGCAACTATCGCTTGTCAGGATTGACCTGCCCGAAGATGCGCCAATTGTGAAAAAAAGTTTGAAAGAAATTGAGCTTCCAGCAGAGGCAGTAATTGTGGCTGTGTTAAGAAAGGAACATCTGATAGTGCCTGACAGGGACTTTGTTTTTCAGCAGGGTGACGAAGTTGTTGCTCTGACAAAAATTGAAGACGAAGGCGAAATTCTGAACGCTTTAATAGGCAGAATGTAATATGAAAATCAGGTTAATACGCTATCTCACAATGCTCAAAAAGGGAATCATTGGTATATCCATTGAACTGGTATATCCATTGATTGTTACCATTTCTGCGTTTATCCTCAGCTTTATTATGTTTATTTCGGAGATTGTCCACAGATGATTCCTGATTTTAGCAGGGATGATATTTCTGTTGTCAGCCACTATCTGGGGAAAATTTTTATTGCTTTTGCTATTGCTCAGCTTTTTCCTGTGTTTGTTGGTCTGGTCTGTCGTGAGTTCAATCCGGTAATAGATTTTTTCATCTCAATCATTACCTGTCTTGCTTTTGGTTCTATTCTTCTTTATTTTTCACCGTCTCCGCAGGAAATAACCTGGCGGCAGGGAATGACGATTGTGGCGTCCAGCTGGTTTCTGGCAATGTGTTTTTCTGCTCTTCCTCTCTATCTGAGCGGTCATTACGAGTGTTTTCTTGATGCATGTTTTGAGTCAATGAGCGCCTATGCCACCACAGGACTTGTTCTGGTACAGGACCTCGACCACATGTCGCATGCTCACAATATCTGGAGACATTTAATGTGTTTTATTGGTGGACAGGGGATTATTCTTGTTGCACTCATTTTTTTCTTCAGGGGCGGTGATGCGCTGAGAATCTACATTGGAGAGGCAAGGGACGATAAAATTCTTCCCAACAGTATCACCACAGCAAAGTTTATCTGGATGGTAAGTTTTACCTATCTGATTATTTGTTCAAGTTTGCTTGCAATTATTCTTATGTTCCACGGCGTTCCTTTTTCCAGAGCCATCTTTCATGGGGTGTGTATTTTTATGGCAGGATGGGATACTGCGGGCTTTGCTCCGCAATCGCTTAACATTCTTTATTATCACAGCCCGGTTTTTGAACTTGTGACAATTATTATCATTCTTCTTGGAGCAACAAGTTTTGGCGTTCATTACGCTGTATGGACAGGAAAATTTAAAGAATTGAGGGAGAATTTTGAAGTCAAAATACTGATGTTTACGATTTTCTTTACATATCTGATTGTTCTTGTTGGCTTTACAGGATACACATCCCAGTTTGTTGATTCATTTTCTTTTTTCAGACATACATTCTATCAACTCATTTCTGGTCACACCGGTGTTGGATATGCTAATATTTACTCTTCAGACCTTGCTCGGTGGCCAGAACTTGCTCTTTTTGGAATCATCGTTGCAATGGGTATCGGCGGTTGCATGAATTCTACTGCTGGTGGAATAAAGGTTTTAAGAATAGGGCTATTTTATAAGTCCGTGAAAAGAGAAATTCGTCGGCTTGCCTATCCTGAAAGCTCCTACATAAAAGAATTTTTTCATCATCAGAGAGAAATTTCTGTGGATGATACGATGGTGAAAACCGCAATGATTATTACGATGTGTTATATTTTGCTTTATCTTTCCGGAGCGATTATCGCAAGCTTTTTTGGATACGGTTTTATCCATGGCCTTTTTGAATCTGTGTCTGCTGCTGCAAATGTCGGACTTTCTGTAGGAATTACAAGTCCATCGATGCCAGTACCTCTGAAGATTTGGTATATCTTCGAGATGTGGGCTGGAAGACTTGAGTTTTTTGCAATATTTATTCTGATAAGATTTCTCGTAAAAAGTGTGAAAAGATGAAACCCGCGACTATTGTTTTTGTGATTGTGTTGATTATGACTGCTTTTTGCCGTGGCCAGAGTATCCCGGCGTTGGTAAACAATCCAGATTTGTTTGATGGAAAAATTGTGAGTGTTGATGGTGAACTTGTGGGAGATATCATCGAGGGCAAAGGTGGTTTCTGGGTTAATGTGCTTGAGGCAGATGTTGCCATCGGTGTTTGGTGCCCATTGGCTGCAAGAGGAAAAATTAAATTTCTTGGTAGATATGATGTTGAAGGAGACATCGTCAGGGTTGAAGGCGTGTTTCATAAAAGATGCGTGGAACACACAGGGGATATGGATATCCACGCTGGTTCAATTGAAGTTTTGAAACAGGGCAGGATAAAGGAGGAGGAAATACCGATAGAAAAAGTTATTTTTGCGTTTTCTCTTGGAATTGTAAGTCTTGCAGCAATAGGTCTTCTCCACATATTGACCCGCAGAGAATCCCTTCACGGTGATTGATAATTTTAACTTTTACAATTCTTCCGAGAATGTTTTTATTGCATGGAAATGCAACAGAAATTCCCTGAATATTTTTTCCGATGATTTGTGATGGGTTTTTGACACTAATTTTTTCAGCCAGCACATCGCATGTTTTTCCAATAAAAGAAGACAGGATTTCATTGCTGATTTTTCTCTGCATGTCAAGTATTATTTTATGTCTTCGTTCTTTTTCCTCTTTTGACACATCGTCTTTCATATTATACGCCTTTGTCATTGGTCTTGGTGAGTATTTGAAGATAAACAATTCGTTGAACCTTGTTTTCTCAACTATTTCATATGTTTTTTGGAAATCGTTCTCTGTTTCTCCAGGAAAGCCTACCATAATATCAGAAGTAATTGAAATTTCCGGCATCATATTTCTTGCCATTTCAACGATCTCAAGAAATTTTTCAACTGTGTACTTTCTATTCATCATTTTTAGAATTTTGTTGGACCCACTTTGAAGGGGTATGTGCAGATGTTTTAGAACTTTTGAGCATTCAGCCATGGTTTGTAGAATTTTTTCCCCTGTATCTTTGGGATGAGATGTCAGAAATCCTATTCTTAAGAGTCCGTCAATTCTGGCAATTTCCCGGACAAGATCTGCAAAATCATAGTCATCCATAAGATCCTTTCCGTATTCATTAACATTCTGTCCCAGAAGAGTTACTGATTTAATCCCTTTTTCAACCGCGCATTTAATCTCATACAGAATATCTTCTCGCTTTCTGCTTTTGAGTGCTCCTCTTGCAAGTGGGACAACGCAATATGAGCAAAAATTATTACATCCTTTTGTAATAGGGACATCCATCGTGACATCATTTTTAGAAGGTAAATACTGAAGAAAAGGATTGTCACATTCGCCTGTTTTGACAATCATTTCCTTGCCTGTACAACTGGCAAGAATATCAGGGATGCTGGAAAGCTGATTCGGTCCACACACAATATTCAGAAATGGTAGTTGGTTCAATATTTTTTCACCATGAAGATTTGCCGTGCAACCCAGAAGTCCCAGCAGGACTCCTTTTTTTTTCAGATGTTTATTGCTTTTTAGAAAAGAAAGTACTCTGTTTTCTGCTTTCTGTCTGACACTGCAGCCTATGGCTATTACCACATCAGCTTTGTTAATATTGCCTGTTTTTTCCCAGCCAGATTTTATAAGCAATTTCTGCAATCTTTCAGCTTCAGCAAAATTCATCTGGCATCCATAGGTTTTGATAAAGAAATTTTTTTTCATCTCAGAAAAGTTATTTCGAATCTGCCAGTTCTCTTACAAGCAGTATAGTGGTTGAAGTCAACAGTCCAAGCCAGGAAAAAGTATTTGTGAGAATTTTTATGCCGATGTTAACATTGATGACTCTCAAATTTAAGTTTAACGTATCAAATCCCCATACAGTGCTTGGAGCGAAAAATGGTAGATTTGTAAAGGTTTCTGGCAGCAATATTGATAATATTTCGCCAATTGTTGTACCGATAAGAAAACTCAAAAGCAAAATTAGAAAATATGTCATCAGTTTCATTAAAATATTTTACTGTTTATTTTAATTGCGTCAAAATCAGCATTACGTTTCTGGACTTGTTGTGTGTATGTGATAAAATTCAGTAATAACCTGAAGGATCTATGGAAATAAAACCGTTAACTCCTGAGAATGCAATATGTTTTTTCGGTTATCACGGAAAAAACAGATAAGTCCTTCTGGAAAATATTTTCTATAAAGATGTATGCCTGGTTGTCAGACGAAAAATTGATTTATAATGTCGGGATAAAAGAAATTTTTTAATACCTCTGGAGGCATTGTGTCGTTTTTAGCAATACTCAGGGCTTTGCGTAATCGTAATTATCGACTTTTTTTCTTTGGCAATGGACTTTCTTTAATAGGCACCTGGGTTCAGACAGTGACTGTGGGGTGGCTTGTATATAGATTAAGTCACTCCTCGTACGTTCTTGGAGTTGCAGGCGCCCTCGGGACACTGCCCATTCTTTTATTTTCAATCTTTGGCGGTTATGTTGCTGACAGGACCAACAGGTTCAAAGTTATTCTTACAACCCAAACATTTGCAATGATACAGGCATTTATACTTGCAATACTTACTCTTACTGGCGGCATCAGGGTTGGTCATATTCTTTTCCTTTCTTTTGTTTTGGGTACAATCAATGCGTTTGATATCCCTGCAAGGCAGGCATTTGTCGTGAATATTGTGGAACAAAAGGAAGACCTTCCCAATGCCATTGCCTTGAATTCCTTTCTTGTCAACAGTGCGCGGTTAATCGGACCTTCCATAGCGGGTGTGCTGATTGCTGTTGTGGGTGAAGGTGTTTGTTTTCTTATCAATGCCGTCAGTTACATTGCTGTGATTATTGCCCTTTTGATGATGCATGCGCCAGAAACCGTAATCGGCAATCCTATCGCAAGTTCGGAAAATGTAATAAAAAAATTACAGGAAGGTTTCAGATATGTCAAAACATTTGCACCAGTGCGCACAATAATCTTATATGTTGCCTTTTTCAGCATATTTGGGATGCTCCATGGAGTGCTGATGCCGGTATTTGCAAAGGAAGTATTTCGTGGCGATGCCAGAACACTGGGTTTTCTTGTTGGGAGTGGAGGAATTGGGGCAATTATTTGCGCAATTTTTCTTGCATCGCGTCACGCTCACGCGGGACTTGGCAAAGTTATTCATTTTTCGGGACTTGTGTTCGGCTTGTGTCTGATTCTGTTTTCTCATTGCAAAACTTTCTGGTTTGCTGTAATGATTTTGATCATCATTGGTGCAGGCATGGTTGGTCAAATCGTGGCAGCAAACATCATTATTCAGACGCTTGTTCCTGATGAGAAACGGGGTAGGGTAATGAGTTTTCATACCATTGCTTTCATGGGGACCCAGCCTGTTGGCTCATATCTTGCGGGATTGCTGGGTAAAACAATAGGCATTCAAAATACAGTAATGCTTGGGGGAGTTTTGTGTATTATTGGCAGCGTGATTTTGAAAAAAAGTTATATGTCATTTTTAAAAGATGTGGGTGAAGAAAATCAACAAAAAAATTTGATAAAGAAAATTTTTACTGGTTAACCCTGATATTTATTTGTGATAGGCATTCTTCTGTCTTTTCCAAACGAACGGGGTGTAATTTTTATGCCTGGT
The DNA here is from genome assembly GCA_049971295.1 of Candidatus Ratteibacteria bacterium. Classification (GTDB taxonomy): domain Bacteria; phylum Ratteibacteria; class UBA8468; order B48-G9; family DTJG01; genus DTJG01. Next base: position 14,020 of record JBMFLH010000032.1, read on the forward strand.
GGCGCTTGTCTTCTTTTATATTCGCTTTTATCAACCATTCTTACAATTTTTCTGACCATCGTTTCCTCAAAGCCAGATTTAATAATACTTGTGATGCTTTTGTTATCTTCAACATACATTTTTAGAATTTTATCAAGAAATTCATAAGGAGGCAGGGTGTCGATATCTTTCTGATTGGGTCTAAGTTCTGCAGTTGGCTCTTTTTTGATAATACCGTCTGGAATTAATTTTTCCTTATGATTCCGATATTCTGCAAGTTGATAGACCAGGGTTTTCGGTACATCCTTTAGTACCGCAAAACCACCAGCCATGTCTCCGTAAAGTGTAGCGTAACCTGTGCTAATCTCTGATTTATTGCCTGTGGTGAGAACCAGGTATCCGAATTTATTTGATAAAGCCATAAGAATGTTTCCTCTGATTCTTGCCTGAATGTTTTCTTCAGTAATGTCGGGTTTTGTATTTTTAAAATATGGCTCAAGTGTTTGCAGGTACGATGAGAAAATTTCATCAATAGGAATTGTTATTAGTTCAATACCAAGATTTTTTGCAAGTTCCTTTGCATCAATTTCAGATTGCCGGGACGTGAATCGGGAAGGCATAAAAACGCCCTTTACCCTTTCCTTTCCCAGCGCGTCAACAGCAATTGTTGAGACAAGGGCAGAATCAATGCCCCCACTGATTCCAACGACCACCTTTGAGAAACCATTTTTTTCAGTATAATCTTTTAGCCCGAGAATCAGGGCATGGTATATTTCGTCTTCTACTGAAAGATGCTTTGCAAAAAACGCAGGGACTGGTTTTTTTTCTTTTGGTTTCATTATGAGTTCAACATCATTTCTAAACTTTCTGGCTTCTACTTCAATGTCTGTTATCAAAAGTTGTTCCTTGAACGCATGAGCCCGGGAGATAATTCTTCCTGCAGGCGACACAACGAAACTCTGTCCGTCAAAAACAAGTTCATCCTGTCCACCGACAAGATTTGTGTAAACAATGTAAACATTATTTTTCTCAGCTATGTCTGTTGCGATTTTTTCTCTTTCTTTTATTTTCCCCATGTGATAGGGGGATGCATTGATATTAATAATAAATGATGCCCCTGACTTTGCCTGTTTGTTTGTTGGACCGCTATCGTGCCAGATATCTTCACAGATGCTCACTCCGAAAATGCAGCCATGATTTTGCATCTGGGTTTTGAAAACAGAACCTGTGTCCCCGGGTGTGAAGTACCTCACTTCGTCAAAAACTCCATAATTTGGAAGTAGTATCTTGTGATAAACTGCCTTAATTTTCTTCTGGTTAATGACGGCAGCAGCATTAAAAATTTTCGATTTTATCATATCCACGAAGCCCACGACTGCGATAATTTCATCAGTTTGGCTCGCGATAAATTTCAGTGTGTTGATGTTATCTTCAACAAATGATTGTTTCAGAAGAAGGTCTTCAGGAGGGTATCCTGTAATGGCAAGTTCAGGAAAAGCGATAATGTCAGCGCTGAACTCCTGCGCCCTTTTTATAAAATCAACAATTTTTTCCGCGTTGCCATTTAAGTTGCCAACAGTTGAATTGATCTGGCCACACGCTATACGAATTGAGATTTTTCCCATATCATCTGCCCTTTTGTAAAACACAGCTTTTATAGTATACTTCTATCAGAAATGAAATCCAAATTTTGCTGGACGAAAAAGGGTGCCATTTTACTGTTTTCTGTAAATCTGACACTGCCTGCTTTTTTTGGAAACACTGCAGTTTCTCTATGCAGACAGTCAATTGAAAAATACCTTACATCTGGCGAAACAATCGAGGGGAAAAATTTGCCTGATGTTTTTGGTGAAAAAATTCCAGTGTTTATTTCATTTAAAAAAGGAAATCAGACAAGGGGTTGTGCCGGCACTTTTTTATCAGAGAATACTTTTGCAGAAAATCTCATCTATTTTTCCATTATCGCGGCATCGCATGACTGCAGGTACAGACCAATCGACCGGCACGAATTGAAAGACATCAGAATACAGATTACAATTCCACAGCAACCAGTCGAAATACCATCCATAGAATTTTATAATCCAGAAACAGAAGGTTTAATTGTAAAAAAACAGGATAAAGTAGGTGTAGTGTTGCCAAGAGAGGCAAAAACTTCTGAATATGCCTTAAAGATAGGTTTGAGAAATGCAGGCATTGAAGATAAAGAAGGAATAACGTTATTTAAGTTCAAAGCACAAATTTTTATGGAGGGGGAAAAATGAAAAAAGTTATTTATCCATTGATTTTGATTTTTGCTTCTGTGTGTTTCTGCGATACGATTACCGGTATCGTAAAGACGACAGATAATAAACCGGTTATTGGCGCTGAAGTACGGGTTTTGAAAATCAGACAGGTTGAAAGTACACCAGTAAAGACCACGACATCCGACAGATTTGGAAAATTCAAAATTGAAGGTCTTGAAACCGGTTATTACAGAATTATAGCGTCAAAGAAAAACTTTTGTGACGCTAGTCCTGGAACCATTGAAGTAAACCAGCCAAAATTTGGAATTGTCAATTATGAAATTGTATTGAAAAAACCCGGTTCAATCAGTGGTTTTGTTTATGACCCGAATGGGCAGCCAGTTCAATCTGCAAAGGTAATTTCTACAAGAAATAACAGATCTGCAATTACGGATAACAAAGGATTTTACAAAATCGATGGGCTGGAACCAGGTAATTTCTATATATATGCGGAAGCAAAGGGCTTTGTAAGAAATTACAGGGCTAATGTGATTGTTGAAGAAAACAAGGAAACAGCAGGTATTAACTTTACACTTTCTTACTCAGGAGCAATTAAAGGAGTTGTCGTTGACGCGGAAACAGGGGAAGTGGTTGAAAATGCAATGGTTGAATGTTCCGGTAAACAGTATTATTCTACAAAAACAGATTTAAAAGGCAAATTTTTTGTTGACAATATGATGCCCGGAAGGTATGACGTTGGCGTTTACAGGCAGGGTTATGAATCCGCACGTGCAAGGGGCATTTCTGTAGTTGCAAAAGAAACTGTTGACATTGGAGAAATAAAAATAAAACTCAGGCCAAAATATTTTTATCTGAACACAAATCAATGGCTTTTTACTCCTGGTGAAAATGTCAAACTTTATTTTAACGCATATAGAATTCCTTCTATTACAATTGACATTTACGAAATTGACCTTCTAAACGAGATAAACAAATCAAAAGGTTTTTCTCGCTCCACCAAGGAAATTTTAATGGCTGCCGATATATCAAACAAAGCGCCTGTATTAAGCAAAAAAATTGGTGTTTTTTACAAAACCCCATTAACGGAATTGTATGGCAGAACAATTTCAGCAGGGATGTTGTCTGAAGGTGCATATGTCTGTGTAATCACACCAGAAGGGATGCCACCACAGAGACAGGTCTTTTTTGTCACTGATGTGGGTTTTATTTCAAAAACATGCGACAACAAATCTGTTTTCACTGTTTTTTCAATTTCAAAAGGCATGACTCTTGCAGATATTTTTGTTTATGTTTTTGATAACTGGTGGAATCTGAAGCAAGAAGTCAAAACCGATAACAATGGACAGTTTGTATCTGATGAAAATCAGAAATTTCTGATAATGTCAGGAAAGTCTTTTGCAGTTTCAGACACTGTGACTAAAAGTTATTATGGGTCAGATGACAGGAGAATGATTTATGCCTACACTGATAGACCTGTGTATAGACCAGGCAATACCATTTATTTTAAGGCGATTCCAAGAATTGATTCCGGCGATAGGTATGAGATACCTCAAATTACAGGTTGTCAGGTAAAAATACTTGTTCCGGATGGAAGCGTAGTGTATGAAACTACCCTGATGCCACAAAAAAGCAGTTCAATTTCTGGTCAGTGGGCAATTCCAGATGAGCCACCTCTTGGCACTTACTCAATAGAATTCAAAACGCAGGGGCAAGACATTTTGAGCGGAAGATGCACTTTTAAGGTTCTTGAGTATAGAAAGCCCGAATTTTCCGTAGAAGTAAAGACAGACAAACTTAGATATCTTCCTGGAGAAAAGATTAAGGCAGTTATTTCAGCACAATACTACTTTGGAGCACCTGTAAAAAACGCAGACATTATGTGGGCGGTTTATTCAAAGCCAGCATACCATTATTATGATTTTGAAGAATATGAGGGAGAATATGAATATGAAGGATGGTGGCGCGGGTCTCTTGTTTGTTCGGGTAATTTGAAGACTGACGAAAAAGGAACAGCATTCATAGAAATTCCAACAAAAAAATCATACCAGCAGAAAGAAACTTATTCAATTGAAGTGAAAATGACTGACCTGAGCAGGAGAGAAATCACATCAAGTACACAGGTGCTTACTGTTCCAGGAAATTTTGAAATCTCTGTTTCAACTGATAAGTACGTGTATTCGCCTGGTGAAGAAATACCGTTAACTGTTTCAGCGCGATACTACCAAGATAATAGTCCGGTTATTGGGAAACAATTCACTGTTTCTGCAAGTCAGGAATCATACGACCAGAAGAAAAAAAGGTGGACCTTCAAGGAACTTCTGACCACAAATTTTGTTTCTAAAGGGGAAAAAACAACGATAAAACTGAAGCCATCAACAACAGGTTACATAAGAATTGATATTCAGGGAATTGACCAGTTTCACAATATTATTTCTACAACGACATATATCTGGATAGCAGGCAGGGATTATTATTCATCCTGGTACGGAAGAAAGGAAATTGAGATCGTTGCAGACAGAAAAGAATATGAAATAGGAGATATTGCAAAGATTCTCATTAACTCTTCCTATAAAGATTTGAATTTCTTGTTTTCAATTGAAGGGACAAGGTTGTTTGAAACCAGACTTATCAAAATGCAGGGAAATTCAGCCCTGATTGAGATACCAGTTAAGCAGGAATATGTTCCAAATATCTATATTTCAGTGTGTGGCGTAAAAAACAAAAACTTCATTTCTTCAAGCAAACCATTGAAAATTGCATGTAAGGAAAAATTTCTCAATGTGGAAATTATGCCGGAAAAAAGCCAATTTCAGCCTCAGGAGAACGCCAGATATAGAATAAAAATCACAGATTCAGAAGGAAAAGGCGTTTCCGCTGAATTTTCAATGGGCGTGGTCGACGAGTCAATTTATGCAGTTTCCGGCGAACTTGTTCCAAAAATTCAGGACTTTTTCTATGGCGGCAAAGCAAACAGGGTTTCAACCTCTTATTCCTTCAGTCGCTGGTACTATGGTGGAGCAGGAAAGGATTTTGCTCAGGAGGAAATAAGAAAAAATTTTAAGGATACTGCCTTCTGGCAGCCTTATGTTTTCACAGATACAACTGGAATAGCGGATATTCAGTTTATTCTTCCTGACAATCTTACCACATGGAGAACAACAGTTCGCGCCATTACTTTAGATACGAAAGTTGGTTCAGGGATTAATAAAGTAATTACCACGAAACCTTTGATTGCAAATTTGATTACGCCGAGATTTATGGTTGAAGACGATAGAATGTTAATCTCAGGAGTCATTCATAACCACACAGGCAAAAATCAGAAAATTTTTGTTGAACTGAAAGCAGATGGACTTGAGATTCTTGACGAAAAAGAAAAAAACATTGAAATTGAAAATGGAAAATCAGCAAGGATTGATTGGAAAGTAAAGGTCAGTTCAGTGAAAAATGCACTTATTACCCTTTTTGCACAGTCATCCCATTATAAGGATGCTATGGAATTGACAATTCCTGTCTTTCCCTATGGCGCTGACGAAAGACGTGTTTTCACAGGTCAATGCGAGGATACCAGGATAGATACATTTTACATGCCCACAGGTACAATTCCAGCGTCAATTGATGCAAAATC
>JBMFLH010000033.1:0-19364 GCA_049971295.1 Candidatus Ratteibacteria bacterium
AGATGAAGAAATTTCAGCGTATCCATCAAAGACAACTGTAAATTTCACAGATGGGTGCTGGTTGCAGTATGCTTGCAGAAAAATAATCAGAGATAACCTGTCATCAAAAATTTGTTTGCCCTGATTCCATAACCTGTGCTTGATGATATTGTTTCCATCCAGAATATAGTGCATATAAATCAAAGTACCGGGAAATAATTTTCAATTTCATACTGGCTAACACATATCCTGTATTTATCCCATTCAATCTTCTTGTTTTCTATGAATTTTGTAAATATATGTTCGCCAAGCGCATCTCTGACAAGTTTGCTCTTTTCAGTTTCATGAATGGCTTCTATTAAACTACCAGGTAGCGTCTCTATGCTATTTTTTGTCTTTTCTTCAGCAGTCATTTCATAAATGTCGGCTTCAACAGGTTCTGGCAGTTTGAGATTTTCCTCTATCCCAGTGTATCCAGCAGCAAGAATGACTGTAAAGGCAAGATAAATGTTGCACGCGGGGTCAGGACTTCTCAATTCAATGCGACTTGCGCTTTCCTTGCCGGGTTTATAGATAGGAACCCGAACAAGGGCAGAACGATTTTTTCTTCCCCAGGAAATATAAACAGGCGCTTCAAAACCAGGAACAAGCCGCTTGTACGAATTAACCCACTGATTGCAGATTGAAGTAATTTCTCTGATGTATTTTAGAATACCTGCAGTGTACGACTTTGCAATGGAAGAAAGGTAATTTGGGTCTTTCTCATCAAAAAATGCATTTTTGCCGTCTTTGAAAAGGGACTGATGAATATGAAGTCCGCTTCCATTATGACCGAAAAGCGGTTTTGGCATAAATGTAGCATATATACCGTGTTCAGCGGCAACCTGTTTAATCAACACCTTCAACGTTACCATCATATCAGCCATTTTCAGAGCATCCGCGTACCTTACATCAATCTCGTGCTGGCTTGGAGCAACCTCGTGGTGAGCTGCTTCAACCTTCATTCCCATTTTTGCACATTGAGATACTGTTTCATTTCTCACCTGAGAACCAATGTCTGCCGGAATAAAATCAAAATATGTTGCCTGGTCAATAAGACCAGGATTTTCGGGTGCCTTAAAATAAAAATATTCAAGTTCAGGTCCTACGTTCATTGTATAGTCGTGTTTCTTAATTTTTTCAAGATACCTTTTTAACGCGTATCTTGAATCACCATCATAAAATCTGCCTTCAGGAGTATAAATTGAGCAAAAAAATCTTACTGTTGGAAGTTTTGCCCATGGCAGCACAAGATATGTGTCTGGCTCTGGTTTCAAAATAAGGTCACTTTCGTAGATTCTTGCAAATCCCTCTATGGAGGAGCCATCAAATCCCATTCCTTCATCAAGCACCTTTTCAAGTTCATCAGTTGTTATGGTAACTGTTTTCAGTTGTCCCAGAATATCAACAAACCACAGTTCCACAAATTGCACCCTGTCCACTTTAATCTGTTTCAAAACTTCGCTTTTATCCATGTTTTACCTCCATCGGCTTATTGCGGGATATTTTGATATAATTATAATAATCTATATTTTTTACGCTGGCAAAAAGAGAAGCAATTCAATAAGAGTATATGTTGCCGTAGGGCCTGTGGGAATAAGGAAAGATCACTGTAAATTCGTCATCAAGAAGATTGGACGGCACAACAAAAAAACTGCCAAAGTTTTCTATGTACTGTTTTATAAATGCCTTTTCTTCATCGCTGGCAGCTCTGGTACGAACTTCCTTGCCAGGATTTTTTTCTTTAAAAGATCCCCTGATAAAAATTTTTCCTCCGTGCATACCAGTGCCGGTGAAAAATGTGTCAGCAAATGGATTGTCAAATAGGTTGAGCATTATAATCATTCCTCCTGCTTGATATTCGCCGAGAAAAGCACCGCAGCTGCCACCAATGACAACAACCGGAAAATCATTTTCATACGCTTTCATGTGGATACCAATTCTGTATCCGGCGTTTTTTTTCACATAAATTTCTCCGCCTTTCATAGAATGGCCAAGAATATCTCCGGCATTGCCATTCACAATAATTCTTCCTCCATTCATCGTATTCCCGCAACCATCCTGAACATTACCGTTTACAATTATTGTCCCTGCTGATAGAAACGCACCAAGGTCATTGCCTGGAATCCCTGTGATGTGAACAGTGATATTTTTTTCAAGCCCTGCGCAGATAAACTTCTGTCCGCAGACATTATTGATTTCAATATCGTCATACCCATCATCAATGGCTGCCCGGAAAGTTCTATTCAAAACATTAAAATCCATTTTTGCGGCATCAATCCTTTTTTTCATTTCAAACCTCCATACTTTCTCCAATGACAATATGTTTCCTGACCTCTTTTGGAAGCATTAAAAATCCAAAGGTTTCTTCCAGCAAATCTTTTTTGAATGCTGTCACAGGGATTTTTTCTCTTATCAGAAGGTTATAAATCCCGGCTCTATTAATATTTCCGATTAAGATACAGCCAACAATTCTGTCATCACGAAGCACAAATTTGCGATAGTAATTATTTTCTGGTTGATATTTTTCCAGTATCTCAAAATTTTGTGATTGGGGATTTGTGATACCAAAAGAAATCGCAGGCAGACCAAAAATCTGTATAGAATTCATAGGATAAAGACCTGTGTAAGAAATTTCCTGTCCTGTCATATTGGCTCCAGCAATTTTTCCTGTTCTGGCAGCCACGACCCAGATAGGAATGAGCGCGTGTTTATTTTCAAAAAACTCAGGACATTCCGCAACATCTCCTGCTGCAAATACATCAGAAACACTCGTTTTAAGTTTATTGTCAACGATAATGCCACGTTTTACCAGAATGGAACTTTCAGTAACAATAGATGTATTGGGTCGTACCCCCACAGCAATGATAAGACATTCTGTTTCAATTCTTTTCCCGCTTTTCAGAATTACCTGCTTTATTCTTTTGTTTTCACTTTCAATTTTGATGATGGTATCGTTTCTCACAAATGCAGAATTGTGCCTTTCAAGATATGACTGAAAAATTTCAGACCCTTTTACATCCATTGCGTTTGGAAGAATCCTGTCAGCCATCTCAATTATTGTGACAGTAATTTTTCTCATCAATAGACCTTCTGCTGCTTTTAAGCCAATAAGTCCTGCTCCAAGAATCACGCAATTATGAGAATTTACAGATTGAATGTATTGCGCAAGAGATATCGCATCATTCATTGAATAAAAAGTAAAAATCCCCTCTATGTGATTAGAAAATCCGTCAATGGCTGGAATCCATGGCTTTGCGCCAGTTGCGATCAGAAGTTTCTTATAGCTGATTTTCTCTCCTTTTGAAACTTCTATTTCATGGTTGCGACAGTCAAGAGAAATGGCAGGCTTGTTAACAAACAGATGCGCCCTCATATCCGAATAAAACGATTCATCCCTGAATCTGGTTTGCTGTTGTGAAATCTTTCCTCCCAGGTAATATGAAATTAATGGTCTTGAGTAATTTTCAAACGGTTCATCTGAAAGCACGAAAATTTCACCTTTTGAATCATATTCACGAATACTCTCTATGGCGTTGACGCCACAAACAGAATTACCAATAACGAGATAGTCAGTCCTGTTCATTGTCCTCCTTCAAAATCAGTGCTTCATTAGGGCAAATTTCAACGCAGGCAGGCTTTCCTGTTTCAAGGCAAAAATCGCACTTTGATTTTATTTTAGAAGTAGTGATATCAGGGAAAATCACTCCAAACCCACATACCATAACACACATCCAGCAGCCAACGCACAACTCTGCTCTGTATATTACCCTGCCATCCTTTTTTGTCATTGCACCGGTGATACAGCACTCAACGCACAGGGCATCTTCACAGTGTCTGCACTGAAGAGCAAAAGAAATGTGGCCTTTTTCCTCAAAAACAATTGCGGATTCTGGTAGGGGATATTCTCCTTTGAATGCCTTAATAATATTTTTCGTTTTTGAGTGTGCAGTAATACAGGCAATCTCACACAGCCGACAACCAATGCAGAATTCTTCCATGGCAACGATTGCGTTAATGGTTTTTCTTTTAGAATTTTTCACCATGCATCTCCCGCGTGTTTGATACCCAGCAGTTCAAGTTCTTTGTGATTTAATCCAATCCCTCGAAGTTGGTCTCTGTTACCCCTAAGAGATTCAATGGCATTGATTCCCATTCCGCCCATTATTTCTTTAATTTCCAGCGCCCATGCCCTGAGTAAATTGGTTAGCCTTCTTTTGCCTGCTTCAGGATTCAACCTACGGGTTAGGTACGGGTCCTGTGTTGCAATTCCCCAGTTGCACTTTCCTGTATAACACTTCTGACATATATGACAACCCAGTGCAACAAGCGTGGCAGTTCCTATGTACACTGCATCAGCTCCAAGGGCAATGGCTTTTACCACATCAGCACTTGACCTGATACCACCAGCAGCAATAATTGAAGCGTGATTTCTTATACCCTCCTGTCTTAACCTGCTGTCTACCGTAGCGATCGCAATTTCAATCGGTATGCCAACATGGTTTCTGATGACAACTGGTGCTGCGCCTGTTCCGCCCCTGAATCCATCGATCGTCACAAAGTCGGCGCCGGCTCGCACAATGCCGCTTACAATGGGAGCGATATTATGGACAGCAGCAACCTTGATACCCACAGGTTTTTTGTAGTCAACGGTTTCTTTCAACGCATAGATCAATTGTTTCAGGTCCTCAATAGAATAAATGTCATGATGAGGAGCAGGGGAGATCGCATCCGTACCTTCTGGTATTTTTCGCGCTTCTGAAATGTCAGCGGTCACCTTTTCTCCTGGCAGATGTCCTCCGATGCCTGGTTTTGCACCCTGACCAATTTTTATTTCTATTGCTGCTGCTTCTTTAAGGTATCTGGCATTCACGCCGAACCTCCCAGATGCAACCTGAACAATTGTTCTTGAAACAAACTTTTTCAAACTTTCAGGCAATCCACCTTCACCTGTATTCCAGTAAGTGTTTGCTTCCCAGGCAGCAGCGGCAATGGCTTTGCAGGCATTTAGTGAAATCGACCCATAGCTCATTGCAGAAAACAAAACCGGTATTTCAGTTTCGAGCAGAACAGGAATATTTTTTTTGTTTTTTAATTGTTCGATGCTGTCTGGTTTTCTGCCTATAAAGGTCTTTATTTCCATCGGTTCTCTCAAAGGGTCTATTGAGGGGTTGGTAACCTGCGAGGCATTAAGAACAATGTGGTCAAAATAATTAATCCACGGCCTATCATTTCCCATGCCTGTTAACAGAATGCCTCCGGAATGCGCCTGCTTCATGATATTTTTAAAATCCACCTCATTCCAGTTGAAATTTTCACGAATCTGGGAATAACACTTTTCTATGGTAAGGGCACCTGTGGGGCATATTTCTTCGCAGAAGTGACATCCCACACACCTTCTATGGTCTGAAATAATTTTCGCAAGATTCTGGTCGTAGGAGTGAGTATCATTGGCGCAAACCCTGCAACACGCCTGGCAGTGAATACACAGGTTTTCATCCCTGATAACTTTGAAATCAGGTACAATCTTTGGAATTGCCATAGGGCTCCTTTTCATAGAAACAAACAGTCATGGTTCCTGCTTTCGGTGTCCATGTCCTGTCTGGATTTTTCTCCATGCAGTAAATTGCTGATTCCTCTGAGGCAAGTAAGAAGGTGCTACCTTTTTCTGCTGCAACAAGCGGTCTTAATTTGACTCTGTCATTGATTCCCAGCATAAAATTGTTCCTGGCAACGATGATACTGAAAGGACCATTGAGAAGCGCTGGTCCATATATAATTCTGAGCCATTTGAAAAGATATTTTTCTTCATCAGAGTAATTTTCCAATTGTATCCAGAAAGGTGCCGCGATAATTTTTCCAATCATGTCAAGGGAAAGATTCTGTCTTCTACCAAGAAGGTCAAAAAGGTAAGTGATGACTTCTGTATCCGTAAATAATGAACAATAGTATCCAAAGTTTTCAAGATATCTCCGGTTGACGCCATAAGAAGATATTTCTCCATTGTGAACCACTGACCAATCAAGAAGACCAAATGGATGCGCTCCCCCCCACCATCCAACAGTATTGGTGGGAAATCTGTTGTGACCTGTCCATAGATATCCTTTGTAATTTTCTAATTTGTAAAAATCCGCTATTTCAGCCGGTTCTCCCACTCCTTTGAAAATTCCCATATTCTTGCCTGATGAAATTACATAGGCATCGTTTACATTATGATTAATCCACATACACACAGAAACAATCAAATTCTCTTCTTTCTCTAAAGGTGTGCTTTCTTTTGCTTCTAAAAAATACCTCCAGAGCACAGGAGGATTCTTGATAGATTTGATTTTTCTTGTTGGTATTTTTTCTGATAATTTCACATTGAAAAAAGTTTTGAGGTATTGCTCCGCCTGGTCCCTGGCAGTTGCCTGATTATAAAGCAGGTGAAAACACCTATAATTTCTGAAATCTTCGTATATCCCATAGCCAGCATAGCCACTGCCAAGACCATTGCCCCTGTCTTTCATTGAGTCAATGGCTCTCACAATGATTTCTCCTGATAACAGTCTTCCATGTTTATTGAATATGCCTGCTATTCCACATCCTGATGGTATGCGAACTTTTCTGTCATCAGAGAACTGGTAGATATTTTTGCAGTTCATATTCTGTCACCTGAATTCTGTAATCTTCCCATTCCTGTTTTTTTATTTTCAAAAACCTTCCAAAAATGTGTTCTCCGAGAATTTCCTTCACCAGTTTGCTTTGCTCAAGATTGGAAATTGCCTCACCAAGATTTCCGGGAAGACTTTCAATACCCATCTATTTTCGCTCAGATTCAGAAAGATGGTAAAGATTCCGGTCTATGGGAGACTTCAGGGTGTAGTCACTTTTTATACCCTGTAACCCTGCTCCAAGAAGACAGGCAAAAGTCAAATACGCATTGCACGAAGGGTCGCATGCCCTGAATTCTGCTCTGGTTGCCTGTTCTTTCCCTGGGTGATAATATGGAACCCTGATTAAAGCAGACCTGTTTCTCTGTGACCAGGCGATGTAAACTGGCGCTTCGTACCCTGGTACCAGCCGTTTATATGAATTCACCCATTGAGCAAATACCGCGCATATTTCTTTTGCATGAACAAGTTGCCCTGCAATAAATTTTTTTGCGGTATCAGAAAGGTGATACTGGTCTTTCGGGTCAAAAAAGGAATTTTTGCCGTCGATGAAAAGAGATTGATGGGTATGCATGCCGCTTCCATTAACACCAAAAATTGGTTTTGGCATAAACGTTGCATAAACGCCATGCATGCTTGCTATTTCTTTAACAACCACTCTATAGGTAATGACATTATCTGCCATTTTCAGAGCATCTTCATATCTCATATCTATTTCGTGTTGAGAAGGTCCTACCTCGTGATGCGAGTACTCAACTTTTATGCCCATATTTTCAAGAGCAAGTACTGTATCCCTTCTCAGGTCTGATGCAATGTCAAGAGTGGTAAGGTCGAAGTACCCACCGGCATCTAATGTTTCGTTTGATTTATCGTTTTTCAAATAGAAAAATTCAAGTTCTGGACCCACATAGTAATGAGAAAATCCGGATTTTTTCATTACATTAAGCATTTTCTTAAGCACAAACCTTGGGTCTCCTTCGTATGGTTTTCCACCAGGTTGCATCACATCGCATATCATTCTTGCGACAGCATGTTCTTTAGGTCTCCAGGGAAGTATCGCAAAAGTGGAAGGGTCTGGCATCGCAATCATGTCAGATTCTTCTATCCTCTGATAGCCGGTGATTGAGGAACCATCAAAACCCATCCCGTTTTCGAGAGCTCCTTCAAGCTCTCTACTTGTGATTGCAAAACTTTTTACCTGTCCGAGAAGGTCAGTAAACCATAACCTGACAAACCTTACATCATTTTCCTTCACCATTTTCAATACGTCTTTTGCCGTCATATTCCTCCCTTTTTGTTAGAAGTTTTCACAAACGATTTTTACTCTGCCCTTGTTTTCCATTTTCTTTTCCTATGGGATTTATAAAAACCCAAAATTTCCCCTCTTAACTCTTTAAGGCAATTCAATTGTCTACTGAGACAATATCGTCGTGATTAAACTGAAAACCTTCGATGGTTTATTGAAATCTTCCTTGATGGGCTCAGGACTTCGTTGTCCGGAAATCTTCGTCACTTACCAAAATTTTTCTATATTATGCTGTCCAATTTTTTGAAAATCTATTCAACCAGTATTTTTTCACCAGTTCTGTATCGCAGTCCATTACATAAGGAATACCGGATATCTCTAATGCCTGTTTTGTAAGCGCCACTATATCCTGCCGTGGAATATATTTCAGTCATTGGTTCAGCAGAGACGAAAATTTGCTCAATTGTAGTTTTGTACTTTTTGTATTCCTCTGGTATTTTACCTTTTTTTACAAGGTCCCAAACTGTTTTTGCTGCCATTACTGCAACAAAAATTGCGCGTTCAATACAACCATCAAGACATGTTACACATAACCCTGATAGCGGTGAGGGATGAACACGATTACGTGTACCTGTGGATGCACTGGTATTTGGTTTACTATAAGACATTTTCTCCTCCCAATTGAAATTGTTGTTTAAAATAAAAAAGTCCTTTCCGGCATTCTACGCCGAAAAGGACCTCATTGTCCATCCCGCGCACGACTTCATGCGCAAATCAAATTTACAAAAATATTACCACAAAATTTTTATCTGTCAAATTTTACATCAAATCCGAGGCAAGAATAATGGCTTCAGCTATTTCCTTCATTGTCTTGCGCTTATCCATGCTGAACTTTCTGATTTTCCTGTATGCCTCTTCTTCAGAAAGGTTTTCTTTTTTCATCAAAATCCCTTTTGCTCTTTCCACAAGCTTTCTCGTTTCAAGTTCTTCCTGAATCACCTTACTTTTCACCAGTAATTCTGCATTTTCAATTGCCATTGCCGCCTGATTTGCAATTGTGGTCAGGATTTTTATTTCTGTTTCTGTAAAATCATGCGGTTTCGAGGTGTAGCAATTGATAACACCAATGACCCGATTTTTTATGGCAAGCGGCACACATAACAGAGAACAGAGCCCTTCTTTTATGGCCGTGTCCCTGTATTTATATTCTTCTTCCTTTGTAACATCTTTAACAACAATGGGCCTGTTTTCCTTTACAACCTTTCCAGCAATACCTTCGCCTATACTCAACGGTGGCTTCTTATTATATTCTTCACTGACGCTCTGGGTTGCCCTGATATGTAGTTTTTTGGTTTTTTCATCAAGCAAAAGTATGGAGCAAATGTTGGAACCCATCAATTCCGCAGTCACAAGTACTATGAGCTTGAGAATGTCCTCGAGGTAAAAGTCAGATGTAATTGCCTTGCTGATTTTCGTCAAGGCTTCAATCTGTTCCTGAAGGGTTTTTCCTTCCATGGGTGTTTTCCTTTTTTAATTTAGTTTATAGATTATTTTGAAATACCTGTCAAATTTTCTGCATCATATGGTATTGCTTAATATCCTTTACCTGTATTTTGCGTTCCCTTAATCTTTTCGTTGCAAGCAATGTTGCATGCGCTGCCCGCACTGTGGTGATCAAAGGGATATTTCTATGTATTGCCATTGTTCTGATAGAAACAATATCTCTTTTTGGCCGGTTCCCTGTTGGGGTATTGATAATCATCTGAATTTGATTATTTTTTATGTAGTCAATCACATTGGGTCTTACTGCTTCATGAAGTTTGCCAATAATTGTTACATCAAGCCCTTTTTCTGATAAAAATTTTCCGGTTCCAGCAGTTGTGATAATTTTGAATCCAAGTTCAGCAAAACCCTTTGCGATAGGATAAATCATCCCTTTATGATTGTCCCGAACACTGATAAAAATATTTCCACTGAGCGGAAGATTCTGACCTGCTGCCAGCTGACTTTTCGCATACGCCATTTCAAAACTTTCGTCAATACCGATTACTTCACCAGTAGACCTCATTTCAGGCCCTAACACAGCATCCACACCAGAAAATCTGTTGAACGGAAACACTGATTCCTTTACAGCAAAATAATTGAGACGAATTTCTTTTTCAAAATGCAATTTTTTTAAGCTCATGCCCAGCATGATTTTTGTTGCAATCTTTGCAAGGGGAACGCCTGTAACCTTACTTACAAACGGCACAGTTCTTGAAGCACGTGGATTTACCTCAAGGATGTAAACATTATCATCCTTCACAGCAAATTGAATGTTCAACAGTCCCACAACATTCAGAGACAGGGCAAGTTTTTTTGTCGCCTGCTTTATTTCGTTGACTACCTTTTCCTTCAAACTGTAAGGTGGAAGCACCATCGCACTATCTCCAGAATGTATTCCTGCCTGTTCTACATGTTCCATCACTCCACCGATCACGCATGTTTTTCCATCACATATTGCATCGACATCCACTTCAGCAGCATCCTCAAGAAATTTGTCTATTAAAACAGGATGTTCTGGAGAGACCTCAATGGCTTTTTCCATAAACTCCTGAAGCATGCTATCGTCATAAACAATCTGCATCGCTCTTCCACCCAGTACATATGATGGTCTTACAAGTACAGGATATTGAAGTTGGTGAGCAATCTTTAATGCATCTTTTTTATTCCTGGCTGTACCACTCGGTGGCTGCATAAGTCCGAGTTTGTCGAGGAGTTTTTTGAACTTTTTTCTATCCTCTGCAATATCGATTGCGTCAGGGTTTGTTCCAAGAATATTCACTTTTGCCTTTTTCAATGGGATCGCAAGTTTTAACGGGGTTTGCCCGCCAAACTGTAGTATGACACCCAGAGGGTTTTCTTTTTCAATAATGTTCATCACATCCTCAAATATCAGAGGCTCAAAGTATAGCTTATCGGAAGTGTCGTAGTCTGTACTAACAGTTTCAGGATTACAGTTTACCATGATACTTTCATAACCGACTTCTTTCAGGGCAAACGAAGCATGAACACAGCAATAATCAAACTCTATTCCCTGCCCTATCCTGTTTGGTCCTGCGCCAAGTATTACGACCTTTTTATTCATGTGATTTTTATTACTTCTGGATGTTCGTAAGTGGAATAATAATAAGGGGTATAAGCAACAAATTCACCCGCACATGTGTCAACGCATTTGTAGTCAACGGTTATGTTGTATTTTTTTCTTAGATTTCGGATTTTTCTCTCACTACATCCCACAATTTTGGCAATATGACTATCTGAAAATCCAAATTCCTTTGCTTTTTTCATCGTTTCAAAATCAGGCATTTTTCCTTTTTGTTTTTCAATCGTTTTTTCAAAGTCAACGATTTCTTTGATGTTTGCAAGAAACCATCTGTCAATTTTTGTCAGATGATAAATTTCATCAATGGACCAATTCTGTTTTAGAGCTTGTTTAATATAGAAGACCCTTTTTGAATTTGGAATTCTCAATCCCTCATGAAGATCAAGAGTTAATGCAACATCTTCAAAACCCACAAAATTTTCTTCCATGCTTCTAAGCGCCTTCTGGAACGCTTCCTTGAAAGTCCTGCCGATTGCCATTACTTCGCCAACCGATTTCATTGAGGTGGTTAACACATCTGATGCACCTGGAAATTTTTCAAAATTAAACTTTGGGATTTTGACAACACAATAGTCAATGGCTGGTTCAAAACAGGCAGGCGTCTTTTTTGTGATATCATTTGGTATTTCATCAAGTGTATAACCAATGGCAAGCTTGGTGGCAATTTTCGCAATCGGGAAGCCTGTTGCCTTTGAAGCAAGAGCTGAACTCCTTGAAACACGTGGATTCATTTCAATCACAACCATTTCTCCATTTTCAGGATTTACTGCAAATTGAATGTTTGAACCGCCTGTTTCAACACCTATTTCTCTGATAATTGATATGGCGGCATTTCTCATTTCTTGATATTCTTTATCGGTCAGGGTTTGAACAGGTGCAACAGTAATACTGTCTCCTGTATGAACTCCCATCGGATCAAAGTTCTCTATTGAACAGATAATCACCACATTGTCCTTCAAATCTCTCATCACTTCTAATTCATACTCCTTCCATCCAAGAACTGATTGTTCCACAAGGATCTCTCCAACAAAACTTGCCTTTAATCCAACCTCTGCAAGTTCTTCAAACTCTTCAATGTTATAAGCAACAGAGCCACCAGTACCTCCAAGAGTATATGCAGGTCTTATGATAGCAGGAAATCCAATTTCCTTTATCACCTCCATTGCTTCTTTCAAACTGCGGGCAATGCCGCTATCAGGCACTTTCAGTCCGATTTTTTTCATTGCTTGCTTGAAACACTCTCTATCTTCTGCCTTTTTTATTGCCTGGTAGTTTGCGCCTATCATTTTCACATGATACTTTTGAAGAACTCCCATTTCATATAGTTTTGTGGCGAGATTTAATGCGGTCTGTCCGCCAAGAGTCGGAAGCAAAGCATCGGGTTTTTCTTTTTCTATGATTTTTTCAAGGATTTCAGGGATAAGCGGCTCAAGATAAATTTTATCAGCCATTTCCGGGTCTGTCATAATGGTCGCAGGATTACTGTTAACAAGAACCACTTTATAACCCTCTTCTTTCAATGCCTTACATGCCTGTGAACCAGAATAATCAAATTCACACGCCTGTCCTATTACAATAGGGCCTGAACCTATGAGCAGAATTTTCTTAATGTCTGTTTTTTTCCCCATTCTCAAGCATCCTATAAAATTTTTCAAACAGGTATCGGGCATCCCTGGGACCAGGTGAATCTTCTGGATGAAATTGAACGCTGAATACAGGAAGTTTCTTATGCTCTATACCTTCAAGTGTCTGGTCATTCAGATTGATATGTGTAATTTCAACATTCGGGTCTTTGATTGAATTGATGTCAACGCAAAATCCATGATTCTGGACTGTTATTGAAATTCTTCCTGTTTTCAAATCTTTTGTAGGATGGTTTGCTCCGTGGTGACCAAACTTTAATTTATATGTTTTTCCGCCAAAAACCTGGCCAAGGATTTGTTGACCAAGACAAATTCCAAACACAGGATATTTTTCAACAAGATTTGAAACAGTTTTTATTACATATGTTAATGGCTCAGGATCTCCTGGTCCATTTGAAATTAAAATTCCATCGGGTTTTTCCTTATCTATTTCTTCATACGGCGCATTCGCTGGATACACAACCACTTTCAGATTTTTTTCTGCAAGTAATCTGAGAATGTTGTATTTTACACCGCAGTCAATCACAACAACCTTATATTTTCCCTGACTATTCCAGATATACGGTTGCCTTTTGATAACATCCTTTACTATATCCCTTCCAACAATAGAAAGAGATTTTCTTACCTTTTCGAGCATCTGTCTCTTGTCCTGACTTCCGACAAATATTCCGGCTTTCTGTGCGCCATGATCCCTGAGAAGTTCAGTGATTTTTCTTGTGTCAACCCCTTCAATTCCAGTAATTCCATTTTCCTTGAAAATCTGGTCAATGGATTTCTCTGCCCTCCAGTTTGAATAGATTTTACTCTTTTCCCTGACAACAAATCCTTCAAGATGAATTTTGTATGATTCCACATCCTGGCTATTTATTCCATAGTTTCCTATCAGGGGATATGTCATGACGACGATTTGACCTTTATAGGATGGGTCATACAAAATTTCCTGGTACCCAGTCATACTCGTGTTAAAAATCAATTCACCAAATCGGTCAACCTGACTGCCAAATGTTTCGCCGGTATATATTGTGCCATCTTCAATAACAAGATATCCCTTCATTTTGTTCAGTTTCTATCAGTAGGTTAAACCTGTAATTCTCTTTATTTACCATTAACAACCCGAAAGCACTTTTCACATAGTTGAGGATGTTGTTTTGAAAAACCAACAGTTCTGTGGTGTATCCAGCACCTTGCGCACTTTGGCAGGTTTGTTTTCTCTGCTTTAACTTCCAGATCGTCTCCGTTTTCTATATACACTTCTGCTATCATCAAAAGATTGGGAAGATGCGGCTGGAAGCTTTCAAGAAATTCTCTATACTGCTGATTTGCCTTCACAAAGATTGTCGTCTCAAGACTGCTTCCAATTTTTCCCTGCGCTCTTTGCTGCTCAATTTGTTTCAGAACCAGTTTTCTGAACTCAAAAAATTTCAACCACCTCTCAAGCAAATTATTGTCAGGGGCTTTTGTTTCAGGCCAGTGTTCAAGAAACACGCTTTCTTGTTTTTTAAACGGAATAAAAGAATATGCCTCCTCACATGTGAAAGAAAGAACCGGTGCTAACATAATCACAAGTGATGAAAGTACCTGATAAAGCACCTGTTGAGCCGCTCGTCGTGTGCATGAATTTTTTCCGTGTGTGTACAACCTGTCCTTGAGGTAATCAAGATAAAACGAAGACATATCAATATTGCAGAAATCAAAAATTTCATTGATGCCCTTATGAAACAAGCATGCTTCATAATATCCTGTGACATCCTTGATCAATTGATTGAGCCTTGCAATTGCCCACCTATCAACCTCAAGAAGTTCACTTTCCTGAACCTGAACTTGCACATCATAATCAGAAATGTTTCCAAGGATAAACCTCATTGTATTGCGAAATGTTCTATAAACAATGACGAGATGGTCAATAATTTGTTGTGAAATTCTCATGTCCTGCTGGTAATTTTCACTTACTGCCCACAACCTCAAAATGTCAGCACCATATTGATTAATAATCTGCTCTGGAGTAATTACATTCCCAAGAGATTTTGACATTTTCCTTCCCTCAGCATCAACAACAAATCCATGTGTAAGCACTGTTTTGAAGGGAGCGTGTTTCTCAATGGCGCAGGAAGTGATCAGAGATGTTTGAAACCAACCCCTATGCTGGTCACTTCCTTCCAGATAAAGTTCAGCTGGCCATTTCAGTTGTGGGTCATTTTTCAGTACAGCAAGGTGACTGACCCCGGAATCGAACCAGACATCAAGAATATCCTTTTCTTTCCTAAAAGGTCCTGCCTGATGACAATTGGGACAGATGAAATTTTCTGGAAGCAATTCCTCAACTGATCTTTCAAACCAGACATCTGAACCAAATTTTTCTACCAGAGACGATATCCTGCTGATGGTTTCTTCGTTACAGATTGCGGTTTCACATTTTTCACAGTAAAAAATTGGCAAAGCCACTCCCCACAATCTCTGTCTTGAAAGGCACCAGTCAGGTCTTAAAGTGACCATGCTTGATATCCTTGACTGCCCATCTTCTGGAATCCATTTTGTTTTTTGAATTTCACTCTGCAATAATTCTCTCAGGTTCTGATGGTCTATTTTCAAAAACCATTGTTTTGTTGCCCTGAAAATCACTGATTTTTTACAACGCCAGCAGTGGGGATATGAATGCTGGTAATTTTCACTGTGCAGGATAATGTGCTTCTTACTTAAACTGTCAACGATGAGGGGGTCTGCTTCAAACACAAGCATTCCCTTCCATTCCGGAACTTCTTCGGTAAATCTTCCTCTTTCATCCACAGGAGAAATCACTGGAAGATTGTACCTCAGCCCTGTTTGATAGTCCTCTTCGCCATGACCAGTGGCAGTGTGAACACAACCAGTTCCTTCTTCAGCAGAAACATAGTCAGCAAGTACCACAGGACTGTCTCTTTCCACAAACGGATGGCTGCATACCGTATGTTCAAGGTTTCTACCTTTGAATGTTGCGATTCTTTCGTATTTCCAGTTCAATTTCTCGCAAACAGTATCCACAAGAGTCGCAGCCAGGATAAAATGCCCTGCTTGTGTTTTGATAAGACAGTAGTCAAGTTCAGGATGAACAGCAATCGCAACATTTGCAGGAAGTGTCCATGGCGTTGTTGTCCAGATCAAGAAGAAACTATACTCAGGCAACTGTCCGGCTGAAAACCTTTTAACAGGAAATCTTACATACACTGATGGACTCGTTTCGTCCCAGTACTCCACTTCTGCTTCAGCAAGAGCGGTCTGACAGTGCCAGCACCAGTATATTGGCTTGAATCTTTGAATGATGTATCCTCTGGTAAATAGTTTCCCAAAACTTTCAACAATCGTTTTTTCATACATGGGATTTAAGGTAAGATACGGTTTTCCCCAATCACCAAAAACGCCAAGTCGCTTAAATTCTTCCCTTTGAATTGCCATAAATTTCATTGCGTAATCATGCGCCTTTTTTCTGAAAGAAATAATGTCAACAGCGTTTTTGTCTTTCAATTTCATTTGCTGAAAAACCTGATGTTCAATTGGCATTCCATGACAGTCCCAGCCAGGAACAAAGGGTGAGAAGAATCCCTGTAATGATTTGAATTTTACAACGGTATCCTTGAGAATTTTATTTAATGCTGTGCCGATGTGAATATGTCCATTGGCGTATGGAGGCCCGTCGTGAAGAATGAAACTCTGACTATTTTTATTCTTCTCAAGAATCTTCCTATAGATATCAAGATTTTTCCATTTTTCAAGTAATTGGGGCTCCCTTTTTGCAAGGTCTGCCTTCATGGGAAAGGCAGTCTTTGGAAGCAAAACTGTTTCAGAATAATTGGGCTTGTCCATCTTATTTCTCACCTTTCAGTTTTTTTACCAGTATCGCAACCCTTTTTCCTAAATGCCTGCATTCTTTTAATACTTTTTCATCAGGAGCGCCAATCGCCACAGGTCCATAATGGCCTCCTTCAGTTGTTCCCTGAACAATCATTCCATGAATCAGCATCATCTGAATAATGGATAGAATTGTTGTTTCGTTGCCACCCGCAATATTGGCAGAGGATGTAAATGCACCGCCCACTTTACCAATCATTTTTCCGTAAAATTTCACGGACTGGTCAAAAAGTTTTTTGATTTCCCATGCGAGTCCACCAAAATACGTTGGTGAACCAGCAATAATGCCGTCATAATTTAACAGTTCTTCAGGTTCTGTTTCTTCGACTTTTTTCACAACAGCTTCGACATTTTCTTCAAGGACTCCCTTTTGTATCTCCTGAGCCATCTTTTCAGTGTTGCCGGTTCTGGAATAATAGACAATGAAAATTTTTGCCATATTTTACCTCAAGTCAATAAAAGCATTAACATATATTATACAATCAAAAAGCCCATGGATGAAATATTTCTTATAAAAGCAGGATAATTTCGTAATCATTTACCAGGGACATCACGAAAGGAGTTTTGCTTTTTGAAATCCATTGTGTAACAAAGGAAAAAGAAAAATTGGAACTCAGCATTCTATCTTTGAAACTACATTGGTATTGACAGATTTTTGAAATCCCATTAAATTATCTGTAAAAAAACAGGAGGATATATGATTAAAAAAAGTATAAATTTGTGGGTTGCACCACCAAATACAGATATTTATGATGTTCTTGCTATCATAAAGGATGCCGGTTTTGATGCTGTGGAACCAAACCTGGATGAACAGGGGTATCTCAATCCTGAAAGTACAGAAAAAGACATAGAGACATTCAGAAATCGCGTTGAGAAAATTGGCCTTGAAATAGCCAGTGTCAGTTCTGGACTCCTATGGAAGTACACCTTGAGCCATCCAGACGTACAGGTGCGAAAAAAGGCAGAATCTCTGATAAAAAAACAGATTGAATGTGCAAAAATTTTAGGGACAGATGGTATCCTTGTAATACCTGGTGTTGTTCAAGCCGACTGGTCAGAACAAAAAGAAATTGTATCCTACGATGTTGCTATGGAAAGAGTAAGGGAATCATTGAAAAATGTCGTTGATTGTGCTGAAAAAAATCAGGTATGCCTGTGTCTTGAACCTGTCTGGAACAAACTGTTGATCAGCCCGGTTGAAATGAAAAATTTCGTGGAATCTTTCGGGTCCCAGTATGTGGGAGTGTATTTTGACACAGGCAATGTGATGCTTTATGGTTATCCTGAAATGTGGATAAGAATTCTTGGAAAACATATCAGAAAAATTCATTTTAAGGACTTCAGGGTTCAAATTGGAAACATCAATGGATTCTGTATGCTGCTGGAAGGAGATGTGAACTGGAAAGAAGTAATGAAGGCTCTAAAAGAAATTAACTTCAAAGGATACGCAACAGCAGAATTCTGGGCATACAAACACTGTTCTGAGACAGTGATTTATCACGCTTCAACCAGCTTAGACAGGATATTGAAACTAATATGATCAACACAAGGCAGGAAATCCTTACCTTACTGCGAGGCCAGAACATAGGTAGAATTCCTGTTTCTCTTTATAAAATTGACCCATATGACGAAAAAAGCTTCTGGGCAGGTCATAGCAGTTTTCATAGATTGCTTGAAAAGATTCGAAACGATTGCCACAATTTTTTCTTTTTCAGGCCTGCTACTGGCTTTTTCTTTTCTGCCCCTGGTTCCATCGAAGTAAGAGAAGAAAGAAAACAGGACACGAGGATTTCTGAGGTGGTCACACTGACAGTTGAAACAGAAAAGGGAATTCTCACTCGTTCTGCGCGTACGACAAAACTCAGTTCTGAACAGTGGGTTTTAAAACCATGGATTACAAGTACTCATGACATAGAAAAGTTTCTATCATTGCCCTATACTCCATATACTCCTGACTTAAGCTGGTTTCAGGAAAAGCAGGCGCTTTATGGAAATAAAGCGATGCCTGTCATATCCCTTCCAGATCCTGCTGGAGTTGTAGGCACTCTTTTTGCGCCAGGAGACCTTGCAAAATTCTTACTTGACAACGAAAAACAGGTTGCTCAACTTTTTGAAATTTTCACCGGCCGGCTTGAAAATATTTACAGGGCAATATCAATGCAAGTTCATAATGTAATTATAAGAATCCGTGGAGCAGAGTACTTAACGCCACCAGCGCTGCCTATTGAATACTTTCGAAGCTATCGAGATGTATTTATTAATTATGTGATAAAGCCGGATACAAAACTCATCAATATTCTTCGTTCAGGAAATCTTAATTACATCTGTTTTCACTGGCATGAAATAAGGGAAGACCTTTTACCATATGTTTTGAAAATGGGTATTGATATTCTTGAACCTGCTATCAATACAGTTGAATTTCCAATGACTGTTGCAAGGGTGAGAAAAATTGTTGGACCTGATATCACGTTGATGGGGGGGCCTGCTCTTGAAGAAATTGAATTTCGTTCGTCTTACGAAATAGCGCAAATCAGCAGAGATTCAATTGTTCAAAATGGAAGAAGTACAAAATTTATTCTCATTCCTTCAGGAGTACCTTCTTCAATTCCATTAAGCAGCCAGACAGAAGAAAACCTGTTTGCTATGATAGATACAGCGAAAGGCTTCACGTTTTAAAATTTTACAGGTAATATTTAAGCCACCATTTTTATCTCATTAGTTTTTATCTTGACTCTCTTTGAATTTTGCAATTTTACGATGATTTGTATTTCTTTTTC
>JBMFLH010000034.1:0-18970 GCA_049971295.1 Candidatus Ratteibacteria bacterium
ATGCTCGGACCTATCTTGACCTCTACCATCTGACCTTTCTTGATATACCCCGGTGTCTTCTTCTTGACTCTCTTGCTTCTCATTTACCTGAATGTTTGCTGAATATATCCCAAAATTTATAAAATTTACTGCCCATTCAAAACTATCATATCTGCGAATGTGTACCTCAAGTATACCATAATCAGGTAATATCCCGCTTACATAACAGTACTCCCCATCAGGCACTGCGGTAATCCACTGGCTCCATGGCAAAACCCATTCACATTCATCATATTGAAAATCTTCTGGCTTTACTTTTGCCCTGTATATCTTGGTCTCTCCTGTGAAAAATTCACCTACTACCGGTGTCTCTGACCAGCAACTGTCTCCATTGACTATCTCTACATCAAATACTGTCAGATATTCTTCTGCATAATAGATGGTACCTGGTTGATTGTCTGGTGTGAATCCTACTTGAACTACTATATCCCATGGCGTATCACTAACTTCTATCGGTTCTATCCATACATATTCATTATATTGCCATGTGATGTGCGCCTTATCTGCTCCCTGAATGATCTCCCACTGGTAACTACCATGTTGCTCTGGAAATACCAATGCTTCTAATCCTATCCCCATTCCTACCAGAGGCATACTTGTTGGTCCCATGATCATCACCAATGGACCATCCTGCAGAATATTAACCCCTCTATCTGTACTACCATCATAATATCCCATACTTACCATCGCAAAAAAAATATCAAAAGGAAAATACTTAAGTGAAATTTCTTGCTCTTCATAGATTCTCCTTGTTTTCTTAATTTGATATTACCCCCCAGAGATTTTTGTCAAGATATGATAAAAGTTTCAACAAAAAGATCATCAGTGTTCAGTAATTTATACCATTTAAGGTATAATATTACTTATGAAAATCCTGATATGCCCTGACTCGTTCAAGGGGTCCCTCAGTGCAAAAGAAGTGGCAAATACTATCCGGGTAGCAATGGGTAAAATTTTGCAGGATGCGACATTTAGCAGTATACCCATGGCAGATGGCGGTGAAGGAACTGTGGATGCACTTTTATCAGCGCTTGGCGGAAAAAAATTCAAAGTATCTGTACTTGACCCTCTTGGAAGAAAAATCACAGCGGAATATACCCTGCTTTCTGATGGTACTGGAGTGATGGAGATGGCGTCTGCCAGCGGATTACCTTTGTTGAAGGCAGACGAAAAAAATCCCCTCATTACATCAACTTATGGAACAGGGCAGATAATTATTGAGATGGTAAAAAAGAAAGTAAAACATATTCTTGTTGGTGTGGGTGGAAGTGCTACTGTGGATGGTGGAATGGGAATGGCAAAGGCACTCGGAGTGAAGTTCTATTCAAAATCAGGGAAAGAATTAAAAGAAGGCGGCGGATTCCTTGGACACCTTGCAAAAATAGATGTTTCTGGTATCAATCAGGATGTATTGAAAACAAAAGTCACTGTGCTTTGCGATGTCAACAATCCACTAACTGGGAAATATGGCGCAAGCAGGGTATTTGGTCCCCAGAAGGGGGCAACAGAAACAATGGTTGAGTTACTTGACAGAAACCTTCATCATTACGCCGCCATTATTAAAAAACAATTAAAAAAAGATATTGAATTGATTCCCGGGGCAGGTGCTGCTGGTGGCCTTGGGGCAGGTCTTGCTGCTTTTCTAAATGCAAATCTTGTTGAGGGAGCCAAATACATTGCTGAAAAAATTCAACTTGAAAGACACATCAAAGAATCAGATATCATTATCACGGGCGAAGGGAAAATTGATAGTCAGATAAAATTCGGGAAAACCATTCTACATGTGATTGAAACAGCAAAAAGACACAAAAAACCGGTCATTGCTCTGTGCGGTCAGAAGACAGATGATACTAAGTTTCTGCACAAGGCAGGTCTGACGGCAATTTTCTCTATAGTGTGGGGTCCTGTTTCCCTTGAAGAAGCAATAAAGAAGGCAAAACTTTATCTTCAAACCACATCAAGGGAAATCGCCTGTTTAATAAAATGTTTCTCTCAGATCAACTGAAAGCGCTGAAATCTTCAGAACTCTGGCTGGATACTTTTAAAAAAATAAAAAATCCGCAGAGACTTCATATTTGCGGAGCAAATTATGGTTTTCTTTCATTTCTTGTTTCCAGTTTTTATTTTGCTCAACCAGACACAATTTTTTTGCTAATTTGTCCGGACCCAGAAATCGCAGAGACATTTTACGCAAATATCCAGACGTTTTTACCTGACTGTGTATTTCTCTTTCCTGAAAGAGATGTACATCTTCCACCTGACCACCCTGTTCAGGCAAAAGAAATAGAAAGGGTAAAAACCCTTGCCGATATCTGTGAAAAACAAAGAGGTGTTGTGATTACTTCAATCCAGGCAATTTCAGTTTCAATTCCTTCTGTCTCTGATTTCCTTTCCCATATCATTGAAATAAAGCCAGGTGCTGAAATACCACGCTCAAAACTTATTGCGCGATTGGTGGCTTATGAGTATGAAGAAGTATCTGTTGTGGAAAATCCTGGTGAATTTTGCAGAAGGGGTGGAATTATTGACTTTTTCCCATTTGGGCAGCAACCAATTAGGGTTGAATTTTCCGCAGACACTGTCCAATCAGTAAGAACATTTGATGTGCGAAATCAAATGTCAACAGGAAAAATTGAGGCATGTAAACTTCTTTCATTGAACGAAAGTTTTATCAGCGTTGAAAACAATGCCACTCTCTTTGACTATGCGGGAACAAATGCTCTGATTTTTTCATACGGTGCAAGGGCGTTCGAAGAAAAATACAAAAGGACTTGTGAAATATGCCATCGTTCATTGAAAAAGGATATTATTGAGCAAAAAATTCTGGATAAGTACTTTGCCAGTTCAATTCAACTCGAGATTGAAGTACCTGCTGACGCAGAAATCGATAAAATCATAGTGTTTCCTGTGGATAGCCCAACAAGGTTTGGTTTTATAAAAGAACAATTTGTATGGAATCCAGTAAAAGATGAAAAGATATTCATCGTTGAAGAAAATAAAACGCATAGAGAAAATTTAAAAAAAATCCTTTCTGAACACAGTGTACGCATAGACGATAGTCAATTTCTTGATGGCTATCTTTCACATTCCTTTACATATCCTGGTATAAATTTAACACTTCTCAATACCCCCACAATCTTTAATGTGAAACCAGGAAGAGCTCTTCGCAGGTTTATGGAATCAGCGCCTGTAAGTCAAAGAGAAGAACTCGAAATAGGAGATTATGTTGTCCACTATCAGCATGGTATTGCAAAATTTGATGGATTTGAAAAAATTGGACCAGAAGACGAGGAATTTATAAAACTTGAATTTGCGGACAGAGAAAAACTATATCTTCCATTGAGTGATATTGACTTCATCCACAAATACATTGGAACAAAGGAAAATCCCGCTCTCAGCAAACTGGGTAGTAAGAACTGGATAAGAATAAGAGATAGTGTAAGAGAAGGAATCAGAAACATTGCTGATCAACTTTATAAACTCTATATTGAAAGAAAACGCGGCACAGGTATTGTATATCCTGAAGATGATGAATTGCAAAGAATGCTTGAAGAATCTTTTCCGTACCAGGAAACTTTTGACCAGCTCAGGGCAATGGAAGAAATAAAAAGCGACCTTCAAAGTGGAAAAATTATGGACCGACTTCTTTGCGGGGATTCAGGCTATGGAAAAACAGAACTTGCTGTACGCGCTGCCTTCAAGGTCGTTTCTGGTGGAAAACAGGTGGCAGTACTGTGTCCGACGACTGTGCTTGCACAGCAGCATTTAAGAACTTTCAAACAGAGAATGCACGGTTTTCCTATCAATATTGAAATGCTTTCACGATTGTATCCAGATTTAAAACAAAAAAGAATTCTTGAAAATCTTGCAAAAGGAAACATTGACATCATCATAGGTACTCACAGAATTTTACAGGATGATGTAATATTCAAAGATCTTGGATTGCTTGTGATAGATGAAGAACAGAGATTCGGCGTTGTTCAAAAAGAAAAACTCAAAACAAAATTCAGGAACGTTGAAGTATTAACCCTGACCGCTACCCCTATTCCAAGAACACTGTATCTCTCACTTTCTGGATTGAGGGATATCATCCTTCTTGAAACCCCTCCTGCTGGAAGATTATCGGTTGCCACATACATCGGCAGATACAATGATACCATAGTAAAAATGGCTATCATTAATGAACTTGAAAGACAGGGGCAGGTCTTTTATCTTCATAATAGAATCTATGACATAGCAAGGGTAAAAAATAAGCTTCAGCAGATGTTTCCTGCCACAAATATTGCAATCGCCCATGGACGAATGAAGGAACATGAACTTGCCGCTGTGATGGAAGATTTTGCTGATGGGAACATTCAAATACTTGTTGCAACAACCATTGTTGAAAATGGACTTGATGTTCCTAATGCAAACACCCTCATTGTTGATGATGCCCATCGTTATGGACTGGCAGACCTTTATCAACTCAGGGGAAGGGTTGGTAGATACAAGGTAAAGGCATATGCATACTTCCTCATACCACAGCATCTACAGGTGGCAGGTCAGGTAAAAGAAAGATTGAAGGCGCTGGGAGAACTTGTTAAACCAGGCAGTGGAATGAAAATTGCATTGAGAGACCTGCAAATCAGGGGCGCCGGCGATATACTTGGGAAAAAACAAAGCGGTTACATCAATCAGGTAGGATTCCAGCTTTACTGCAGATTCTGGAAGGAAATTTCTTCACAATATACTGGGGAGACAGTGTCTGGACCAGAAGTAAAACCAGTGATGCGTGGTTTTATTGATTCAGAGTGGATTCCTGCTGCAGGGTTAAGATTTGAGTTATATAAAAGAATTTCAGAAATCCAAAACATCCAGCAGGCAAGAAAAATCCTCGAAGAAATGGAAGATCGATTTGGCAATGTTCCTGAAAAGGTGAAAACACTGATCCTTTCACAGGCAAATAAAAATTCTTTTGACTGAAAAAGTAAAATATGTTTTATTAAACACAGCCATTTAATTTTAAACAGTGGAGGAGAATTATGCCAGCAAAATTTAATTTTCATCCAGCCGAGTTTTTACCATTCAAAGATATCAAGGTGATTGAAAAGGTAAGAAAAATAAAAAAAGCCGATATTTGCAAACATCCGAATAAGAACTTCAAAATTAGCGTCATAGAAGACCAGACAGCATTTGTCTTTGCATGGGCGCTTCACATTGTAAGTGGAATCAAGAAAGCCCTTGAAGAAGAAAAAAGGCATGTCATCATTCTTCCTGCGCCAAATCCCCAGTACGCGCTTGTTGCTGAAATGATTAACCAATTGAATATTTCCTGTAAGCATGTACACACTTTTAATATGGACGAGTACGCAGACGAAAACGGAAACACAGCTCCAAAAGATTGGAAAGGCGGTTTTCAATACTGGATGTGGCACGATTTTTTCAATCGCATCAAACCCGAACTTAGAATGCCAGAAAAACAGATACATTTTCCGAGCACAAAAAATGTCAGATATTACAGCAAATTGATTGAAGACCTCGGTGGAGCTGACATCTGCTATGGTGGAATTGGATGGTGCGGGCACATCGCCTTTTTTGAACCGCATCTTGGTATTGATTATGTCAATCACATTGAAGATTACCTTCAGATTGGCTCAAGAATCGTTGATCTTCATCCCATCACATTGTGTCAGAACAGCCTTTTTGCTGATGCTGGTTGTTCTGGTGATATTGCGGCATGTCCGCCAAAGGCAGCGACAATAGGACCAAGGGATCTGAAAAATTCTAAACTGGTAAGTTTCTGGAATGGTTTTTCTTATGGAGATGTATCCTGGCAAAGGTTTATTTCACGGCTTGCAGCGCACGGACCTGTTAGTCCACTTGTTCCAGCAAGTATTCTTCAGATACTAAATAGTGAACTAACTCTTTCAGGTAGTGTTGCTGAGGACTGTAAAACTGAAACAGGCGAAAGACGTATCCCGATAAAATTTCCTGAACAATGAAAATGAACATCAACCTTAAAGAAAAAATTATTGATATCCATTCACATTCTGGTGTTTCCCTTAAAGCGTATATGAACCAGGAATATCCGTATGCAGAAACCATTGAAGGACTGGCATTCAGACAGGAAACATATGGGATTGATGTCAATGTCGTGTTTCCTATGTCTTCTGATTTATTTTTTGACTTATATTACTTAAAAAAAGGTATATGTAAAAGCGCAAAAAGAGCCCTGTCTCCTGTCCCCTATGAAATTGAAAATTCTCTCTTACTGAAAGAAGTGTATAGTTTTTGTCCTGAATATGAAGGAAGATTTATTCCCTTTATTTCTGTTGACCCTGGTAGAGTAGTGAAAAAACAGGTAAAAAATATCCTGAATTTTGAAAAACAATACAAAATTTACGGAATAAAAATCGTCCCCGTAATATGCCAATCAAGTATTCTTTGCCTGCTTGATGAAGGAAAAGTATTTATTGACATTGCACGAGAAAGAAATTGGCCACTATTGATTCACACAACTGTTCACAAAGAAGAAAAATTTTCTCACGCGCGACTTGTTTTTAAGGTGATAGAAAAAAATCCTGATGTAAGGTTCTGCCTTGCGCATTGCATCGGATTTGATAAAAATTATCTTAACCTTGCTGATAGCATGGACCATGTATGGGTTGATACTTCTGCATTGACAATTCAGGTCCAACTCGCAAGAGAAAATCATCCTATTGCTGCGCCAGAAAAAGACAGATTTGACGCTGATTATTCTGACCACAAAAAGGTACTGAGGTCGCTTGTTGAAGCATTTCCTGAAACAATCATCTGGGGTACTGATACACCTACCTATTCCTATATTGCAAGAAGAAAGCAGGGAACAGGAAAAGATTCTTTTGTTGAAATATGGCTGAAAGCCACATATATAGACGAGGTAGATGCCCTGAATGTTCTGCCTGAAAACATGAAAATGAACATCGCAAACAAAAACAGTATAAACTTTCTCTCTGGCGGATTATGAAAATCACATTAGATTTTAATGGTAACATCAAAGTATTAGAAGGAAAACATGTACCCCAAGTTGCAGGACCCACAAAAAGAATTATCACAATATTTAAGAAAACCTGTGGGATGTAAGCCACTGGCTGAAATTGTCAGAGATAAAAAATTGTTCGGCGTTTGTATCGTCATTTCAGACCACACAAGAGATGTCCCGAACAAAATTATTCTGCCAGTAGTAATAGATGAATTGTTTGCGTCAGGAGTATCTAAAAAATCCATTTTTATTCTCATAGGTAATGGTACTCATAGACCAACAACAAAGCAGGAAAAGATGGTGGGATATGCAGTTGGTTCAAGTAATTCAATACCAGACTATGTACCGATTGAAAATTATTTGACAATGCTTGAAACAAATGCAAAATATGGTTTTATTTCATAAAGACAGGGAGAAGGTATGAAAATCGAAAATCCATCAAAAAAAGAATATGAAAAAATTATGCAGTTTCTTGAAGAATCTTTTGACCATTCAAGAGGGTTTTTTCATCTCAGTTTTCCTCAAGCAATGTCAAAAGATACGATGGACTGCGATAATGTTTTCATCATCAGAGAAAAAAATAGAATTGCATCTCTTGTTGGAATTTTCCCTCAACAAGTTTATTTACGTGGAAGGCAGGCAAATATTGGAGGAATTGGCAGTGTTTCCACTCACCCTGATTTTAGAAACAGGGGTTACATGAAAATTTTGATGGATTTTTGTATTGATGAGATGAAAAGAAGAAATTACGCATTCTCCATCCTTGGTGGAGATAGACAGCGATACAACTTCTGGGGATATGAAACCTGCGGTACAAACGCTGTGATTACTTTTTCCCAGCGATCATTTGAAAAATCAGAGATGGCACAAATCCTCCCTACTTTCAGGTACGATGGCTCAGAAGAGATTATTCAGAAAATCAAAGATGTACACGAGGAAATGCCATGTTACATAAAAAGAAACACCAAATGGCTCGAAAAATTATTTAACGAAAGAATACACACTCAGCTTTATTACACAAAGAAAGACGACTTTGCGTATGTGGTTGCCATCGGAGAAAGGACTGAAAGAAAAATTGTTGAAATTGGAGGATGTAAAGAACTCTGGTGTCCGTTGATTTATTCGCTTCTGAAAAGATGGAACAATAATGCAGTGGATGTATTATTTCCTGGAAATATTCCAGAATTTAATATCCTGCTTAAACACGCAGCGTGGTTCAGGATTGAACCATTTTTTATGATAAAGATTCTATCGTTTACAGATACCATGAAATTTCTTTTCGGAGAGGATTTTCATTATGATTGCATGTTGCAAATGTCTGAAACAAAAGAAGTCATTGGTGATACTGGATGCAAGAAAATTATTGAATTTGATGAGAAAACATGGTCAAGAATTCTGTTTGGTCCATCTTTTACAGAAACCCCTGATTGCCTGAGAAAAATCACGCCGGGACAGTTCTACTGGTGGTATCTTGACCACATCTGAAAATCAATTTATTCAGAAACAGGATAACCCGCCTGCGCAAGAAGTTCCTTGAGCTTTTTCTGATCATTGAAATCTGTGCATATCCTGACCTGTTTGTTCTTAATGTCCACCTTTACTGATTTGATGCCATTCTCTGACAAAAGAATATTTTTAATGTTTCTCACACAGCCCTGGCAGGAAATGTCAGGAACATTGTAAACAAAGCAAAAATTGCTCTTTGTTCTTGAGAACTTAGACTTCATCTGATTGAAGATAAATACAAAAAATATGCCAATGAGAATCAATGAACTGATAAGAGAAAGCAAGCCCATAAATCTATTATGACTATGATGGAGTGGGTGAATGCCAACATTGAAATTAAACGAAAGTTTATCAAGAAACAGCCCAAATAACATTGCCCCTATGACTATAGAACCAAGATATATTGCAAGTTGTTTTTTCCCGAGAGTTTTTCCTACAAAAAGCATGGTCACAGAGTTTGTCGCTGGTCCTGCTATCAAAAAAACGAGACACGCGCCAGGACTTATTCCTTTTGCCGCAAGAGATGCCGCAATTGGTATTGAACCAGTTGCGCAAACATACAACGGAATCCCGACAACAAGCATGATTAAGTAAGTCATCAGGCGGTTACCACTGTACATTGATACAATTTGTTCTGGAACAAAATAGGAAATCAATCCTCCTATTATTACTCCAAGGAAAATCCATCTGGCAGTTGATTGATAAATTTCCCCAAAGCCATACCTCAATGCCTCTTTTATCCATGCTCCAGATGAATGTTCACTGACTGCTGACACTTGTTTCACGCCAGAGGTATCTTCCTTTCCTGAAAAAATATCTGAAATGATCCCTGCCACAAATCCAATAACAACCGACGCCAGAATTCTAAAAATCATAAATGTTCCACCCATCAAGCCGTATGTAGCAAATATTGAATCAATTCCTGTTGTTGGTGTTGAAATTAAAAAGGCAAGTGTGGCTCCTTTGCTTGCTCCTGATTTATACAAACCTGCTGCAGGTGGGATAACTCCACATGAACAGAGTGGAAGTGGCACCCCAAGTAATACTGCTTTCAGAATTGAAGAAAACCTTTTGTTGCCAAGGTGTTTGAAAACTTTCTCTGGTTTTAAAAAAACGCTGACAAGCCCTGCCACAAGGAAGCCAAACACAAGATACACACTCATCGCCATAAAAAGATTCCAGATTTCCTTAATAATTCCTGCAAATATTTCCACTTTACTTTTTTAATGGCAGGGTTTTATTCATACTGCCTGTGCGATAACCTTCAAGGTCCACAGTGATATAGGTATAACCGATTCTTTTCAGTCCTTTTACAATTCTTGTCCTGAATTGAATAATTTTTTCAAAGTCATCATCAGATACTTCAATTCTGCAAATATTTCCATAATCTCTGACCCTGACAATTCCAAAATCAATCTTCGCAAAATACTCTTCTGCTTTCAAAATTCTTTTCAATGTTTCCTGAGTAATTTTTTCTCCATACGGTATTCTTGAAGCAAGGCATGCCATAGGTGGTTTATTCCATGTCGGCAGACCCATTTCCTTTGAAAGAACTCTGATTTCTGCCTTTGTCAAATTTGCCATCTGCAGGGGTGAAATTACCCGATACAATGATTTTGCCTTATTTCCAGGTCTGTAATCAGACATGTCGTCAACATTCGAGCCATCAGCAATTGCACTGTAATGATATTTTCTTGCAATTTCTGCCATCTGTGAAAAAAGTTCCTTTTTACAGTGAAAGCATCTGTCTGGAGGATTGTTTGCCAAATTTTTATCAGTCAGTTTCCTTGATTTTAAGAAAAAAACCTCTACTCCAAGAGATTTTGCAAATTTCTTTGCGAAATTGATATCAGAAGGAACATCCAGTTCACTTTTTTCAATAAACGCAGCCACATTTTCTTTTCCAAGACAATCCACAGCAATTTTTAATAAAAAGGTGCTGTCAACGCCACCCGAATATGCAATTAGAATTTTTCCTGCTTTTTGCAAAATTTTTTCTAATGTTCTCTTTTTCTTCTCAATCTCATTCCGCAACATTTACAACTTCCTTAATTTCAGGCACTCTTTCCTTGATTATTTTTTCCACCCTCATCGTCAGAGTAATCTGAGCAAAAGGACAACCTGCACAACTTCCAACGAGCTTCACCCTTGCAATGCCATCTGAAACATCAACAAGCTCACAGTCCCCACCCTCTGCCTGAAGAAAGCTTCTAATTTCCTTCAGGGCATTTTCTACTTTTTCCTTTAATTGCTCATTTGAAGCCATCATAGCCCCCTTTATTGGTTAAATATGCACCTTTTTTCTTTCTCTATAATCTTTGATCGCTGCCTGCAAACCCTCTTCAGCAAGAAGAGAGCAGTGTTTTTTTAGCGGTGGAAGTCCTTCAAGCACATCAATCACATCTTGATTTGTAATTTTTTCTGCCTCCTGAAGAGTTTTTCCTTTTGCCAGTTCTGTAATCACGGAACTGGTGGCAATTGCAGCACCACAACCAAATGTCTCAAATTTTATATCTTCAATGAATTCCTGTCCCTGTTCATTTTTGCCCACCCTGATGTATATCCACATGACGTCTCCGCAAACAGGGTTTCCAACCTTTCCTATTCCATCTGGATTTTCAATTCTGCCCATATTTCTTGGATTTTTAAAGTGGTCCATCAATTTTTCGCTGTACATCTTTCCTCCGTATGCTATCTTCTTTGTTGCTGTAAGACACTCAACTGAGCCATCCTGTCATAAATGTCTTCCTCTTTTTTCCTCTTACACATATTCAATCATCCTCTCCAGCGAATTTCTCGCTTTTTCCATTATTTCATCTTCAAGAATAATTTCACTATCCTCATTCTCAAGGCAGTTTTTCAATTTTTCAAGTGTTGTTTTTTTCATATTAAAACACATTCTTCCTGAACCAAGAGAAAAAAATTCTTTTTCTGGATTTTGTTTTTTCATTCTGTGAAGAATCCCCTGCTCTGTCCCGACGATAAAAGTTTTCGCTGAAGATACGCTTACCCTTTTCAACATACCTGATGTTGATAGCACAAAATCTGCATTTTCCTGTATTTCAGGATTACATTCAGGGTGAACGATAATTTCAGCATCAGGATACTGCTGCCTTGCTTTTTTTAAGTCAGAAAGAGTAAACTGCCTGTGAACAAAACAATATCCATCCCACAAAATTAACTTCTTTTCAGGAACCTGTTTTTGAACAAAATACCCAAGATTTTTATCAGGCAAGAATATTACTGTATCAGAAGGCACATTTTTAACCACAGATGCTGCGTTTGACGACGTACAACAGACATCACTGACTGCCTTTACTTCAGCAGATGTATTAACATAGGATACGACAAATGCACCCGGATACTTTCTTTTTATTTCGACGACATCTTCGACTTTTGCCATATCAGCAAGAGGACATCCAGCATCCGACGCAGGAAGAAGCACCTTTTTCCCTGGATTTAAAATTTTTGCTGTCTCTGCCATAAATCTTACTCCACAAAGCACTATGATATTTGCCATAGTTTCTCTTGCTTTTCTTGCAAGTTCCAAACTATCTCCAACAAAATCAGCGATGTCCTGTATCTCAGGTATCTGGTAGTTATGAGCCAGAATCACTGCGTTTTTGTTTTTTTGTAGATGTTTTATTTTGTCTATCAGCAATTCATTCATTTTTTGTTCCAGAATGGAGACATTTTTCTCAATTTTTCAACGATCTTCGGTAATACAAGCGCAGTTCTTTCAATATCTTCTATTGTGTTTGCCCTTCCCAGGCTGAATCTTAAAGAACCATGAGCGATTTCGTGAGAAAGCCCGAGCGCAAGAAGAACATGCGATGGCTCAAGCGAACCAGAGGTACATGCAGAACCAGAAGACGCGCAAATCCCTTCCATATCAAGATGCAGCAACATACTCTCTCCTTCAACGTATTTCACGCAAATGTTCAATGTATTGTAAAGCCGTTTTTCTGGATGTCCGTTCACAATGATTTCAGGAATACTTTCAACAAGTTTCTTCTCAAGAAAATCCCTGAGTTGTTCCTCTTTTGATGCATCTTCTACCATTAAATTTTCAGCAATTTCACATGCCTTTCCTAACCCGATAATTCCAGGAACATTTTCTGTACCAGGTCTTAATCCCTTTTCCTGATGTCCTCCATAGGTGATGGGTCTGAATTTTACCCCTTTTCTCACATAAAGAGCACCAATGCCTTTAGGTCCATAAAACTTATGCGCAGATAGCGAAAAAAAGTCAACATTCAATTGTTTTACTGAAACAGGCAATTTCCCTGCCACCTGCACGCCATCACAATGGAATGCAATGCCATTTTCTTTTGCAATTCTTCCTATTTCTTCAATCGGTTCAATTGTTCCTATCTCGTTGTTCGCCGCCATTATTGAAATAAGAATTGTCTCGTCAGTAATTGCCTTTTTTACATCGTCGGGATCTACAAGACCATACTTATCAACAGGAAGATAGGTCACTTTGAATCCAAACTGTTTCTCAAGGAATTTACATGTATTCAATACAGCATGGTGCTCAATCAGAGAGGTAATAATGTGATTGCCTTTATTTTTTTTCCACAAACATGTTCCAGTAATCGCGATATTATTGCTCTCTGTACCTCCGGATGTAAAAATGATTTCGTCAGGCGAGGCATCAAGCATTTTAGCAACACGTGCTCTTGCTTTTTCAACCGCTTCCTTTGTCTTCTGAGAAGGTGTATAGATGGAAGACGGATTGAAAAACATCTCTGTATGCCATTTTTTCATCTCTTCAACAACAGCAGTATCGCAAGGTGTCGTCGCATTATGGTCTAAATAAATCATTTGTCTCCTTTTTAAGTCAAAATTTGATTTTTATTGCTCTTACCATACATCCCTTTACGCACAGCATACAGGTAATACACTTTTCATAATCAAAAATTACCTTCTTTGTGGATTGGTCATAATAAAATGCGTTTGTCGGACACAGGCCAATGCATACACCGCAGTGAGTACAGACTTTATCATCCTTGATTATATCCTGCTTTAATCTCTGCAGTCCCACATTCTGACTCTTCAAATCATTTAATGCCTGTTTTACAATCTTTTCTTCACCAGTAAACACAACAACCATCAGTCCTTCTTTCTGGGGAAGAACCTGCGCCTGAAGAATGTTAAATTCAATGTCATACTTTTTCACAAGCGCTGAAATTGTTGGTTTATCAACCAGTTCTTTGGGAAATCTCAAAACAACCCTTTCACTGATAATCATTGTTTTTTCTCCTTTATTTCAAAGCCCCTCATACGAATTCCTGTTTCCTTTCCAGGCAATTTTGCCACTGGATTTGTCAGTTCAAACTTTCCTTCTAAAATCCATCTTTTCAATATCTGGGCGATTCTGCGAGCCATAAAGAAACTGGAGAGAGAACCTACAGGAATTGTTCTATTGCCAAGAGTGATTGTGCCAGAAAAAAGTTCAGCATAACTTACTTCTTCCAGGACCTCTGGCTTTCTCTCAGGATAACTACTGCTATAATCAACAACAGGCGCAAACATCTTTTCTGCCGGTACCCCGCACCATGCTGCAACTTTTTCATCTATCACTGGTATTGGAATACCTATCCCAACAACAAGCGTAACTCCATAACCAACAAAAGACGCTCCACGAACAAATTCTCCGTTCATCTTCTTTAAGTCGCCAATGACTGCAAGGCTTCCTCCAGGCCTTTTTGGAACTCCTTCAGATGTTCTTTCAACACCAGGACTGTGCTGTGTTCCGTACCAGGCAACAAAGCCAGTACCTCCGCAAAGAAATATCCTTGTTCCTATACCAGTCGTGTAATATTCAGGGTCCCTGAGAAGCGGCGACAGTATTCCTGCGGAACAAAAATTTGCGTTTCCAAAATTCGGCTTCAAAACTCCCATGTATGTGTAAAGCATTCTGTCTGAAGAATTAACAGCAACATTATAATTCTGATAACAATTTCGTGGATTAAACATGATTGCTTCGTTAACATCTCGTAATGAAAAATAACTCTTCAGTTCTTTCCTTGGATAACAATCTGTACCATAGGATGTCGCTTCAAGAAGAACCTCTCTGCCATTGACAAGCTCCTCAATCACAAAACCCCCACCATAACTAAATTCACCAGGATAATGAAGATTTCCAGGATCATTTGGTGGAAGCGCTGTTGCGCCCAAATAAACATCCACAGCAGCAAGTCCTGTATAAGCGGGAACTCCATTAAGAAAACAGGTTCCGCCACCAATTTTGATTCTTGGTACAGGATGCCCGAAATTTAAATAGATACTACTTGAACACATCGGTCCAAATGTTCCGGTTGTTACAACATCGATTTCTTTTGCTGCTTTTGCTTCACCCTTTTTTATCACAATCTCCAGCATTTCTTCTGCTGTAACAACAATTGCCTGGCCCTTTTTTATTTTTTCGTTAATCTCTTCAATGGTCTTCATCTTGCCTCCTGTATCGATCAAATTGAAAACGTCACCGGTTCATCCATTTGCCTGAATTTTTCACTTTCTCTGACAAAATCCTGTAAGGTGATACTTTTCAACACTTCATCAACTTTTGCGTTTAACCTTTCCCATACTATCCTTGCGCCGCAATGAGATGAACGGAAACACACCTTCTCATCCTCAAGGCACTCAATTTTTTTTATT
The DNA here is from genome assembly GCA_049971295.1 of Candidatus Ratteibacteria bacterium. GTDB lineage: Bacteria > Ratteibacteria > UBA8468 > B48-G9 > DTJG01 > DTJG01. The sequence goes on from JBMFLH010000034.1 coordinate 15,209, forward strand.
CCCTCAATCGCCTCAATAATTTCATAAAGGGTAATATTTTCAGGCGATTTTGCAAGAAGATATCCACCCCTTTTTGCTTTAATCTTTTTTATAATCCCCTTTGTTTTCAATTGCATAAAAATGTGGTCAAGGTATTTCAAAGAAAGATTCTGCCTTTTGCTGATGTCTTTCAGCAACACTGCCTGTTTTTGATAATTCATACCAAGTTCAATTAACGCCCTTACTCCGTATCTGACTCGAGTAGATATAAACATATGTCCAAATCCCATTGTCAAATTCTATTTATTTAGTGGGATTAATTCATTATATGTCTTTGTATCCGGTCTGTCAAGAAGATGTAGAAGTTGAGAAAGTCAGAAAATAGTTCTTTGGTTTTGGAAAAGATCGGGTATAATCTTAAGTGAGTTTCATTAACAAAGGAGGCAAATGGAGATTGGTTTTTTGACAGCACCTTTTGGAAAGCAAAATCTTGAAGCAGTACTCAATTTTGCAAAAGACAATGGCTTTCAGAAGATTGAAGTTTTATCTGTGCCTGGCGCAGGCCATATTGACCCGGACCAGGTGATTGCAGATTCTGGAAAGAAATTAAAGAATCTTTTTCAAAGTACCGGTGTCAGACCTTCAAGTTATGCATGTTATGCTAATGTTCTGGACCCGGATCCTGAACGCAGACAACTGATTAAAAAACACCTCGAAAATCTCATTCTGGTGGCAGAATTGACTAATGTTGAAGTTGTCTGTACCATAGCAGGCATGCCTGTGAGTGGGAAAACAAAAATGCAAACCATTGAAGAGGATGCAGCTCCTTATTTTCAACAGCTATGCATTTTTGCAGCAAAACACAATATAAAAATTGCTCTGGAAAACTGGTTTGCAACAAACTTACAACACCTCGACCACTGGCAAAAACTTTTTCATCTTGTTCCATCTCCAAACTTTGGCCTCAATTTTGACCCATCACATCTTGTACATCAGGGAATTGATTATCTTTCTGTAGTAGATGAATTTGCAAGTCGAATTTTTCATACCCATGCAAAGGATTGTGAGATAAAAAAACATGTTTTGCAAAGAATCGGAAACAGAGAAAATGGATGGTGGAGATATGTAATACCCGGATTTGGAGTTATTCGCTGGGGTGAGTACATTAGCCGGTTACGAAAAGCTGGTTATAATGGGGTTCTCAGCATTGAACATGAAGATTCGGCAGTAGGCCTTGAAGAGGGTTTTATCATCGGGAAAAAACATCTATCACAATTCATTGCATAAAACAGATTTGCCAGTTTAGACATAATGAGTTAAAATTTTTGTGATGGACATATTGATAAAGAATATCCACATTATTGACCCTTATACAGGAACAGATGCAAGAAGGGATGTTTTGATTTCAGGCCGCTCTTACTTCAGAATTGATAAAAATATCCATAAAAGAGCATCAAAGGTTATAGACGGAACAAAATTCTGGCTTTTCCCCGGGCTGATTGATATGCACTGCCACCTTCGCGAGCCAGGAAATGAAGAAGAAGAAACCATCCTTTCCGGTAGTATTTCTGCAGCTGCTGGTGGTTTTACCACTGTGTGCTGTCAGGCAAATACTGAACCTGCGATTGATAATAAGGTCGTTGCTGGTTATATTTTTGAAAAAGCCAGGAAATCTCCTATTACAGTACTCCCTTATGGCACAATTACTATTGGAAGAAAAGGTAGTGTTCTTTCTCCTATGGGTGAACTATCTGAAGCAGGTGTCATTGGATTTTCTGACGACGGAAACTGCGTAATGGATAGTTTGATATTTAGAAGAGCGCTTGAATATAGTAAAAGATGGGGAAAAATAGTTGTCTCTCACAGCGAGGACCAGATTCTTGCAAAAAACGGTGTGATGAACGAAGGAGTTCTTTCAACAAAGCTTGGTTTAAGGGGAATTCCCGCAGAAGCAGAGCACATAATGGTTTTCAGGGACATTGAACTTGCGAAACTAACAGGCGCGCAACTTCACCTTGCGCATCTCACGACAAAAAAATCTGTAGAACTTGTTAAAGAAGCAAAAAAACAATCAAAAAATATTACATGTGAAGTCACGGTTCATCATCTTGTTCTCACAGAAGATGCGCTGGCAAATTATGACGCCAATGCAAAAGTCAGTCCGCCGCTTCGTACCCATGAGGACATTAGAGCCCTTATCAAGGGAATAAAAGAAAACATCATCGACGCTATCGTAACGGACCATGCTCCGCATTCTGAGGAGGAAAAATGCTCAGGAATTGAAAATGCTCCATTTGGAATGATAGGTTTTGAAACAGCACTCCCACTTGTGATGTCACTTGTTACCTACGGACTCAAACCCATTGACATTCTCCGAAAGATGACAGTTGGCCCTGCGAAAATATTAAAACTCGACGAAAAACCTATTTCTGACGGCAGTGAGGCAACATGTGTAATATTTGACCCAAAAAAGGAATGGATACTGACAAAAGAAAATATCTTATCTTTAAGCAAAAATACTCCATTTCTCAATAAGAAATTGGTCGGTAAGGTAATGTGCACCATTTATCGCGGAAACATTGTTTATTCTGACCCAGACCTGCTATAGTTTTTCATACCCTACCAGGGGGTAAACATGAATATCATCGTGATTGTATCAGACACCTTAGAAGAGACCTGTTCACAGGAAGATTTATTTTCACTTACACTGATTGGTCACTATTAACCGCTGAAGAAACAGTAATTGCAGAAATACTGCGGGATAACGGCTACCTTTCAATTTTTATCGCTGATACTCCTCATACAACTGCCAGGATACAATTATCAGAGAGGGTTTTCTGCATGGTTAAAAATCAGAGGTCAGCAAGGCGATCCAATGATCACCCAGCCAAAAGAAATAGAACCCCTGTTCAAGAGAAAAACTGAGAAACCCTGAAAGGGTTAAGCAGATGCTCAGAAATAATCTGCTGAGAAATTCTGAAGAAGATTACTTCTGTGCCCAGGCAATGCGCCAGGCATGCATGTAGATTGAAAAACATTATGCCGGCGAAGAAGTGATTTATCCTGCCTATGGACCCTGTGATTGTTTAACTAAAAGAGAAATACAGCATATCAGGGCGCATTATGCCGGTGAAGTGACTCTTGTTGATATATGGATGGGACGACCATTTCAAAAAATTGAGAACCTGGGACTGTTTGAAAATACAATCGTTGATTCACAACTGACCACGGCTTTTATCACGGAGAACATCACCTGATGGGCAAAAGCATTATCACTGAAAAATATCAGTGCCTTGCTCCACTTTATGAAGAAGTCACCCATATTCCACTGCTTATGTACATCCCTAAAGCAAAATCAAAAAGAATAAAGAGTTTGTTCAGGTACCAGATATTACTGCCACAATCCTTGACCTGGTCAGGGCAAAACATGATATCAGAATGGATGGAGTACCCTTTTTGTCTGAGAATCAATATTTGAGAAAATAGATTTTTGCTTCCTGGCCTCCGGTATTTTCACTAAAATCACTAATGTCTTTGCCCACAAAACAATTTTTATTTCAGTATTTCAATAGAATCTTTACTAGTATCCGGCCTGCCAAAAACCCTTTGAAATGGTTCAGTAAGGCATGTCCCTGTGTCATTATCTCATCCGTTTGAATGTGGATGCAATTATCTATCATACTTGTTCCGCCAAAAAATTCAACTTTTGCTAAATTTCAAACCTACCTCTTGACAATTTGTAGCACATATTTTAAAATTGTAACACCAAAATTTTTTCATTAG
>JBMFLH010000035.1:0-18711 GCA_049971295.1 Candidatus Ratteibacteria bacterium
CTATATACGAGAACTTCTTGTGCTGATCCACTCCTATATATCGCATAGCGCACCTCCTCTTTTTTCTTCTTATTTTACTACCAGGGCACTATGCTTTCATTATATCTTCTATGTGATTTTTTTTGTTGATAAATCCTGTTCACAAAAAATTTCAATCGCTGCATCCGGACATATAATGGCACATTTTTTACATCCTTTACAATCGCCATTGACCACTTCAATAAAGTGATAGCCAAATTTGTTAAATGATTTGGAAATTGTTAAAAGTTTTTGTGGACACACTTCAATACATAGCCCACACCCTTTGCACCTGTTTTTATTAATTTTCAGATTAATCCCTTTCCCCATGAGAACTTTTCCTTTAATGTATTCCAAAAATCCCAGTTTTCAGGAACCATTAACTTGAATGATTCTTGACCGGGTTTAATTTCAAGTAATTGCTCTTTTTGCAGGCCTATTCTTTCCTGGCCATCAATAATAATGTCACAATCTTGAGATGGTTTAAGTAAGATTCTTCCTTCATATATGCAGTTTCTCCACGTACCAGTAAATGGTGCAAATGCAACTACTAATATTGACCTGGATTCAGGAAAAACAATAGGTCCTCCTGCTGAAAAAGCATGTGCGGTGGAACCGGTTGGAGTGCTGATTATCATTCCATCTGCTCTAAAATAAAACACTGTGGAACCAAGGGTTAATTCAAACTTCACCATTCTTATGTCTTTTCTAAATACTATCATTTCGTTCAAAGCCCTTCCAGCAAATTTTACTTCATTAAATGGAAAAACGATATTTCCTTCAAGATACATGCGAGGTGAAATACGAAAATTTCCGGACAATACACTCTGCATTACTTTACTCATATCTTTACAATCTATTGTAAGAAAACCAAATTTTCCGAAGTTCAGTCCGAGAAGTGGGATATCAAAAGACGGTAGCATTTTGAATCCTCTGAGAACAGTTCCGTCTCCACCAAGTGAAATGAGAATTTCTGTGTTCGTAGAACATGGAATAACTTTTGCACCAATCTGTTGAATAATCTTTTCAAGATTATTTCTTATACCGAATATATTCTGAATCTTTGGATTTTCGATTATTGAAACATTAGATATTTTCATAAAAGTTTTTCACCCTTCCTATGATACCATCTTTGTCAAGGTTGAAATTTTTCAACAATTCTTCCCTTGAGCCAGTTTCAATAAATGTGTCAGGAATTCCTATTCGTAAAATTTCAGGCAACAGTTTTTTTTGATTGCATATTTCAAGAATTAATGAGCCGAAACCTCCTGAAAGTACTGTTTCTTCACAGGTTACAATTTTTTTGTACAATGGCAACATGTTTTCCACATTTTCATCCAGTGGACATATTTTGCTTACAGGCACAAAATCTATCTGAATGCCTTGTTGGTTTAAAAACATACATGCCTGATAAGCAATTTCTGCCATTGAACCTGGACAGAGACAAAGAATTTTACCATTATTTTTTATTTCCTGCACGTTTTCTGGCAATAACTCGCGCGGATATCTGATTATAACAGGTGTTTTATAATCCAGAGATTGTTTGAGAACTTCCTCGATATTCTTAAGAGAAAATGGACAGAATATTGTAATACCAGGGATACTTCTGAGAAAGGCAAGGTCATAAATACCCTGATGCGTAGGGCCATCACCAGACACAATGCCGGCTCTGTCAACCAGTATCACAACGGGTAAGTTTTGAAGGCAAACATCATGAAATACCTGGTCATAAGCTCTCTGTAAAAAAGTACTGTAAATTCCAACAAAAACTTTTTTCCCTGTTTTTGCGATTCCTCCAGCAAAAATTAAGCTATGACTTTCTGCAATGCCGACGTCAAAAAATCTATCCGGAAATTTTTTTGTAAATCCATCAAACCCGAGTCCATATTCCATAGCAGAAGTAATCACATAAAAATCATGTTCTTCGCCATACTTTTCAAGAACTTTTCCAACAAAGGTCCCTGTGGATGCTGTCTTAAAAAGAACTTCGCCTGTTTCTATGTTAAAAGGTCCGATGCTATGATACTTTTCAGGATTTTTTTCAGCCGGGATATATCCCTTTCCTTTTTTTGTTATTGCGTGGAGTATTTTTGGCCCCCCTTGGTTTAAAAGATTCGGTAAAACATCCAAAATTTGATTGAGGTCGTTTCCGTCTATGGGGCCAAAATATTGAATACCGAGTTTTTCAAAAAATACCCCAGGAATAATGAGATGCTTTGTTTTTTGCTCCAGATCCTTGCTTAGTTTGACTATTTGCTCGCCTATAGCAGGAATTTTTTCAATAATTTCTTTTATCTCTTCTTTTGATTTTATTAATACAGGCATGGTGACAAGTTTTGTTAGATAGTACGACAAAGCTCCGCGAGTTTTTGATATTGAAAAATTATTATCGTTGAGTATAACGAGAATATTTTTCCCGGAAAAACCCAAATTGTTCAGCCCTTCAAAGTTTACTCCGTTTGTTAAACTACCATCTCCAATCACAACTACTGTTTTTATTCTACCTTTATTTTTTTCTTCAATTGTTTGAAGTCCTAAAGCTGCCGAGATTGCTGTGCCAGCGTGTCCTGTTAAAAATAGGTCAGTTTGGTTCTCCTGGGGATTTGGAAAGCCTGAAATTCCTCTGTATTTCCTCAGGGTACTGAATTTACTGAATCTTCCTGTAAGTAATTTGTGCGAATATATTTGGTGTCCGACATCAAATATTACCCTATCAGGCGGGATATTCAAAGTATAATGGAGAGCGACCGTAATTTCCACAATTCCAAGATTGGAAGCAAGGTGTCCTCCGTTGCTGGAAACAACTTTTATAATTTCGTTCCTAATTTCCTGAGATAGTTGTTCCAGCTGTTGCCTGGTAAGCTGTTTTATGGTACCTGGTGATTGATTGATTTTTTCAAGAAGAGTGCTCATTTCTTGTTGATCAGTAATTGTTGCTTTGCTGCATCTATCATGTTTGATATTTCATTTCTCGGGGACAATTCCTGAGCCCTTGCCCACCAAAAAATTGCCTTGACTGGGTTCTTCATTTTGTAATAAAGATATCCAAGATGTTCAAAGATTTCAGGATCTGATTCTTTTTTTTGTGCCATCAATAAAAATTTTTCTGCAAGTTTATAATTATTTTTTTTATAATATGCCCAGCCAAGACTGTCAAGATATGCACCATTATCAGGATCAAGACTGATTGCTTTTTGGATGAGCTGAAATGCTTCATCAATGTTTTTGTTTTCAAGTAGAAATGAATATCCAAGATAATTCAAAGCAAGATGATTATTTGGATCCAGCTGTATCGCTTTTCGCATACATTGTTCCATCTCAACCTTTTTATTCATTTTGTCATAGACAAGTCCCAGATTGAACCATGTTTCAGACGTTTCTTTTATCATCAGTGCACGCTTATAATAAATTTCTGCTTCTGAATATTGTTTATTTTGAAAACTTATGAATCCAACAATTTGATTGAGCATTGCGGATTTAAGATTTTTTTTGATTGCTTTTGTCAAAACCGCCTCTACCTGATTCCAGTCGCCTTGCTTCATATAAATCTCAACCATTTTTTCATAAGGTACAGGGTCTTCAGGAGATATCTCTGTTGCTTTTTTATAATATTCTATAGCATTTTCATCATTGTTTTGCTGCAAATAGATAGATGCCAGTTGCACATAACTTTTTTCAAATGCTGGTTGTAATTTTATCGATTCAAGAAAATATTTTTCGGCTTCTTCCATTTTATTCATTTTTACCAGAAGTAGACCAGAATTGAAATAAAGCAAAAAATTCGAAGGAAATTCCTCAATTAAAATTTTGTAAGACCCAAGGGCTTTCTCGTACTGGTTGGTTAGAACATATAGATCACACAGAATCATTCTATATGATGGAAATTCTTTTATTTTCAAACCTTTCTCCAGGTACTTAATGGCATTGTCATAGGATTTCATATAGTAATATGTAAGGCCCAAACCCATAAAGTTTTCAGGGTCACTTTCGTTGAAAGAGATTGCTTTCAAGAATGCTTTTTCTGCTTCTTTGAATTTTTTTTCTTTCAACAAAATTTTACCAATTTTACCAAGCAAAAAACTGTTGGGGGAATCTTGTTGAAGTGCCTTTTGATACATAACAAACGCATCTTCTAAATTTCCATCGGATTCATATAAAAGACCCTGAATGTAATACTTCCTCGCCAAATCACGAGTTGTTTCCAATGAAAGTGAAGCGCATCCTGTAAGAAAAAGCGCAACAGCAAGATAAAGAATTATTTTCATTTATCTTTTTCTTTTCTTATGCCTGAGGGCGCGTAGCCTCTTTTTTCTTTTGTGTGTTTTGATTTTCCTTCTTTTTCTTTTCCTTCCACACGGCATGTATTCTCCTTTTAATAGATGAGCTTGTTAAGATTGTATTCCACTATTCCAGATGCACCAAGTTTTTTTAGTTCTGGAATGATATCCTTCGCCTCTTTTTTATCAATAATAGTTTCAAGGGCATACCATCCTTTTGCTGCGAGCGGAGCGATGGTGGGTTTTTTAATTGCTGGTAGTTTCTTCAGAATCGATGGAATGTCTTTTTTCTGTGCATTCATTTTTAGTCCGACTTTTCTGCTTGCATTCAATGCACCTTCCAGAAGCAAAGAAATGTTTTCCATCTTGGTTCTTTTCCAGGGATTCTTCCACGAATTTTTATTAGCAAAAAAACGTGGAGTGGATTCCATGATGGTATCAATGATTCTTAATCCATGAGAGGCAAGTGTTACTCCGGTTTCTGTAATTTCTACAATTGCATCAACAAGATGTCCAGCTTTTATTTCTGTTGCACCCCATGAGAATTCAACGTTACAATTCACCCTGTGTTTTTTTAGGTAGTCTCTGGTTAGATTGACAAGTTCTGTCGCAATAATTTTTCCTTCAAGGTCTTTCACGGATTTGATAGATGAATTTTCTTGAACAGCAAGGACAATTTTTACTGGTTTCAATCCTCGTTTTGCATAACACAATTCACATATTTCAATAATATCAGCTCTGTTTTCAAGAATCCAGTCCTTTCCTGATATTCCTGCGTCAAAAACGCCTAATTCCACGTACCTTGGAATTTCCTGAGCTCTTATTAAAATTGCCTCTATTTCCCTGTCATCAAAGGAAAGATAATAACTCCTGCTAATATTTGAAACTTCAAATCCTGCGTTAATAAAAAGATTGATTGTGGATTCCTGAAGACTACCTTTTGGTATCGCAAGTTTTAATTTTTGATTCATATGATTTTCTGTTTTTCTTTGTAAAAACCAATGTTTCTGTATTTTTGATATCGTTTTTCCGTCAGAATTTTGATATCCACGGAACGCAATTCATTCAGGTTTTTTTCTATGCAATCACCAAGGATTTTTATCATCTCCTGTGGTTGTGAATGTGCCCCACCTTGAGGTTCAGGAACTATTTCATCTATCAGACCGAGTTTCAATAAATCAGGCGCAGTGAGCTTTAAAGATTCAGATGCTTCCATTACCGCATCCTGGTTTTTCCAAAGTATCGAAGCGCAACCTTCTGGTGATATCACAGAATATATTGCAAATTCAAGCATCAAGATTTTATCGCCAACTCCTATTCCAAGAGCACCACCGCTTCCACCTTCTCCAATGATTACCACGATAATTGGAGTGGTGATTCCTGCCATTTCATAAAGATTGTTTGCAATCGCAAGTGCCTGATTTCTTTCTTCAGCTTCTATATGGGGATGTGCACCAGGCGTGTCCACCAAGGTGATAACAGGAAATGAGAATTTTTCAGCGATTTTCATTACCCGGAGTGCTTTTCTATATCCTTCTGGATGAGCCATACCGAAGTTTCTTCTGATGTTTTCTTCAGTGTCTTTCCCCTTTTGATGGCCCATAATAGCAACCGAAAAACCTCTGAATTTTCCGATGCCAGCGATAATTGCTGGATCATCTCCACATATGCGATCACCATGAAGTTCGTAAAAATTTTCAATCAAACCGGAGATGTAATCGTATGTATGGGGTCTCTGTGGATGCCTTGCGATTTGAACTTTCTGCCATGGAGTAAGATTTGAGTAAATGTCTTTTGTTTTTTCACGAAAAAGCTGTTGAAACTGAGTTATTTGTAGTTGATTGTCGATATTCTTTCTTTTTCGTATATCCTGAAGATTGAGTATCTGTTTTTCTATTTCTTCAAGTGGTTTTTCAAAATCTAGATATTTTCTTTCCATTTTCTTAAATGATTTTTGGGACCTTGAAAAGATTTCCTGTTTTTTCTGGAGCGTTCTTCATGACTCTGTCAACAGGAAGCGATGGTCTGGATGTGTCTTTTCTACATACGTTGGTGAAAGGCAGAACATGTTTTGCGGGTTCAATGTTTTCAGTATCTAACTGGTTGAGTTGAGAAATATAATCCAGTATACTTTTAAGATCAATAATGATTTTTTCCATTTCGCTTTCCTCTATTTTTATTCTCGCAAGCTTTGAAAGATAATCAACAGTTTTCCTATCAATATCTGACATGTCACACCTCCATTAATATTATACAGGGAAAAAGTTTTTTGGTCAAAGAAACATTTTTCAGTTTTGGTTGATTTGTGATATTATTTGTGAAATATTTCAATCATGCAGATGAAAATCAATGTACTGTTAAATCTGGGCAAAAAACCCAGCGGTGCGGCGAGACCAGTTATTGAATTTTTTAACAAACTGTCGATGAATCACGATATTGTTATGTACAAGGCGTACAATCCTAATAAAAACGGCCTGGAATATTTTATTAGAGAAAAAATCGGTTTTTTGTTAAAAGGCAGAAAGTATACTCAGAACTGGATTGTATCCAATTTTCCTGTAAAAATAATACCCTATTATCATGAAAAATGGGTAAGAGATGGCGATATCGTTTTTTTTCGTTCAGCAGACCTTGCAACAGTGGTCTCTCATTGGGGTATTGAAAAAGGGAAAAAAGTGATGAGGGTTTCCAATATTCATATATTTGACAGTCACATTAGAATTCCTGAAAATATCGTTCTTATCCCTTCGTCAACAATGATATACGAGAAATTGAAGATTTTATATCCAGGACACACAATTTACAGGGTTGGCAATGGTGTTAATTGTAAGTTTTTTTCTCCTGGAAACAGGACCTATGATAAACCAGCATCACTTGGAATGATTTTATACGAAGGCAGACATTCTGGTCATAAGGGTATGGACGTAGGTTTTGAAGTGATGAAAAGTATAAAGAGAAAATTTCCTTATCTGCGATTTTTGGTTGTTGGATTGAAAAAACAAAGAAATATACCTGACTTTGTTGAATTTATTGATGGGTCGACAAGTAATGGTATGTTACAGTTTTATAGAAAGACAGATATTTTTCTTTATTCAAGTTTGGCGGATGCATGGCCAAATCCTCCGATGGAGGCAATGGCATGTGGTTGTGCGGTTGTGACAACAGATGTTGGCGGGGTGAGGGATTTTGCGAAAAACCGTGAAACAGCAATCATTTGTGCTCCAGGAGATATTGAAGAATTGACGATGGCGGTTGAGCATCTGATTTTTAATCCTGAATTCTGGGTAAAATTGGCAAAAAATGGCAACATTGCTATTCAACAGTTTGATTATAATATACAGGCAAAAATACTGGAAAAAATTTTCTATGAAATTTTATCAACCAGTTGATTATCCTGCAGAAAGATTTGAAAGGTTTTATAAAAATCCAGTGTATCTTACATTGCAAAAGCGTATGAGAAGTATACTTGTTTTTATAGGAGAATCCCGTTATGGGGATTTTATGCTTTCTTTGCCATTTTTTCAGGCGTTAAGAGAAATGTTTCCGGATTCAAAAATTATCTTTGCAGGCCATAGATTGAATGGTCTTGAAAAATTTTCTGAGATATTGCCATTTGTGGACATTTACTATGAAATGAGGATGCGTAAGAAAAGAGAAGTATTATTCAAATGGCATTCTTTATTTTATCTTTGTTTGAAAGAAAATGTTGACCTTTTGATTGATACTCAAAGATATTCAATTGTTAACCTATTGCTTGCCTGTTTACCTGTGCGATACAGACTTGGCTATGGAACAAAGTGTTTTTTCTCCAACTGGAAGTTTAGCGAGAAAGGTAGGAAAAACATTCACGATATATTTCAACTATTGGCTCTTTGTAGAGTATTAGGTAAAGCGGATATAAAACTATATGTTGACATTGAATTTCCTGAAGAATATAAAAATAAGGTCAGACCAATAATTTCTCAATCAGGCAGATGGGTTTCCATTTTCCCAGGGGCATCAGAAAAGGAGAAATGCTGGCCACCTGAAAGGTTTGCCGCAGTGGCAGATGCTCTGGCAGAAATGGGGTATGCCATTTTGTTACTTGGAAGTTCAAAGGAAAAGGAACTATTGGTGCGGGTAAAAAGAAATATGAAGTATCAGCCGGTTATTCCAGTTTTTATCAATGATGAATTCGGGAAAAACCCTGTTTACGCTGCCTTGTTTTGTTCAAAGAGCAAGTTGTGTATCAGCAATGAAAGTGGCGGTGTGCATTTTGCCGGACTTGTTAACACGCCAATCGTTGGTATATATGGGCTGAAAAATCCTGTAAAGTGGGGACCTTTGAGTCACAATAGCATTGCACTTTATAAAAATTTACCATGTTCTCCCTGCAAAATGAGGAAAGCAAAACTTGCCTGTCCTCTTAATAGAAAGTGTTTGCTTGATATTACAGTGGAAGAAGTCATTGAAGCATGTAAAAAGTGTCTTGAAGAGTCTTGATTTTTTATACTCTTGCTATCTTCTGTAGCAGTTTCCATGAGATGGTTTTTCCTTTAAGAAATTTTGCAAGTTTTTTCACGTGACTGAAGTCGTCTTTTACTTCTGTTGCCCAGTGTAAGGTGACCGGAACAATGAGAGAAAGCGGTGTTAATGTTTTCATCCAGAAAAGTATATTTTCGGTTGTTCCTGAAAATGGTTTATAACCGGCTATGTAAATGGAATTATTTAATACACACGGAACGACATAAAATCCGAATGTTTTGGCCGACGAATATCCTCCGCACACGATTTTGAAATGTTGTGAAAAAACGCAAAAGTTTGTTTTTTCAAAAGTGTCAAATGGCGGTATAAATGCAACAGGATTCAAAGAAAAATTTTTTAAAATTTGGATGCCTTTTTCAATTTTTTCATTTGTTTTGTGCTCCGAAAGTCCGACAAATTCAGAATGAAATTTACTCCTTGTTAATGTCTGGTGAGTTAATCCGTGTAGTGCAATTTCTATCGTTGAAAATTTTTTTATTAAAGAAATTTCTGTGTCTGTCAATTCGTAATAATTCTTCTCGTGTGGATTATGTCGATTCTTACTTAATTGTGGCGTAATACCAAGTAAAAATTTTATTTCATTTTCTTCGAAAATGGATGCAAACTTCTCGAATGTTTTAGAAGGATATTCCCAGTGAGGAAAATCATCAACCCTGATCAAAAATGAATTTTCAGACAAATTCATATGTTTGCCTGAGAAAAAATGAAATGCCTGTCTGATTTTTTCTATTTTCTTAAGAACGATTAAATACTGTCTATCTCGATACGACATGGAGAATGTTTTTTTTAATAAATAAAATTTATCAGCGACAAGGTTATAGTGACCGCTGGAAACAAAATTACGAAGGTCATAGTCCGTAATCTCAAAGGGTCTTAATAAAAACCTTAAACTTTCAAAGATGTTCTCAATTACCATCTGCCTTCCAGTATGTTCACAAACCTTTTTGCCATTTCAATATGACTGAACCTCATAAGCTCTTCCTTAATTCCCATATATGTTACCTGACCACGTTGTTTCCATTGTTTATATGCATTTACAAGATAGATCTCAATTTCCTGCAAGGTCTGACAATGGTTTCCTGCCTGTGTTTTTATAAGAAGTTTTTCTATTTCGCCGCCTTTTTCGCCAATAGAAATAATTGGCCTTCGTGCCGCCAGGTATTCAAAAATTTTCGCGGTGAGTGTACCCTCTTCTCCCTGTAAACTTGCTGTTAGAATGAGTAATATCTGACTTTTTCTTTGAATGGATATTATCATGTGGCGTGGTTGTGTGCCATGATACTGAACAATATCCCGAAGTGAGTACCTTGAGGCAAGATTTAAAACCCAGTATAGATCCGGACCATAAAAGTTGATTTTAATATCTTTTTTATCAAGGGCATTTTTTTTAACTAAATTGTTTATCGCTTCGAAGAGCATGGACGGATTTTTTGATAAAGGATGCATGGAACCAGTGTAGGTTATGGTGAAGGAATCTGTAATCATACTTGTTTCAGTAGATATTTCTTCAGGATCAAATCCATTGGGAATAACAAAGACGCGTTTATCAGGATGGTCTTTTTTAAGGCGATCAGCCATGTATTCTGAAACAATGGAAAGGGCATCGGCCCTTTCAAGTACTTTTTTTTCTAAAGATTTTTCGAAACGTGTTCTGAGTGAGTTTCTTCTGAATTGGGTCCATGGATCTCTGAAATCCGCCAGCCAGAAAATTTCTGGATAAATTTTTTTCAGATATGATGCAACAATGTGACAGGTTGCTGGGCCAAAATTACTTACAATAGCTTGAGGTTTTTCTTTTTTTATTATTTCTTTGCCCGCTGATACTGCGAATGGAAGCCATCCGATTCTGCTATCGGGTATGTCTATCATGCCTCTAAAGAACGAATAAATCCTGCCGTTAAAACCAGGCAAAGGGCCTGCTATGGATTTCAATCTTCTTCGTAATTCAGGATTGGTCAGATACGGAAGCAACTTCTGATATGGGGGATGAGTTTGAACAACATTAAAATAATGTTCGGGTTCATCGGGAAGAATGGTGGTCAAAACGATAACGTGCCATCCAAATTCAGGAAGGTATTTGGCAAAACCCCGGGCACGGATCGCACCAACCTTTTTCGATGGAGGAAAGTGATACGTGATGTAAAGAACTTTTTTTTTGTTTTTACTCATTTTTTTAAGGTTTAGTATAATTGGATTATTTATTATACACCAAATCAGAAAATTGTACCTGATTTTTTCTGCACTATTTCTGATTCTGTCAATTGCAAAAACCGGTAATGAGTTTTGAAATACATATGATAAAAACAGAAAAATTTGTTTAGCCGGAATAAATAATGGTTACTTATTGTAAGATTTGTTTAGTTATCCTTTTTACAAACACCAAATAGCTCTATGGACTTTTTAATCTGTTCCTTTTGATCCACGAGGAAAAATTCATTCATAGAAAATTTTGAAAAAAGATTATCGAATGATAAATTTGCTGATGTTTGTTTGGTGAGCTGCAACAATTTCAAAACCTTTCGAACTGTTTTTTTAATTGAGGTAACCGGTGTTTTGTAGACTCTTGTTTTTTCTATTTCCTCAATCCATTGAACAGCTCGTAATCCTTTTATTTGGACATTACTAAAACTGGGTTTCAAGATTTTTAACAATTCCTTGTAGGTAAATTCCTGATAATGTTCTTTATTAAATGGTTTTTGCCACGGAAGCA
Organism: Candidatus Ratteibacteria bacterium; assembly: GCA_049971295.1. GTDB lineage: Bacteria > Ratteibacteria > UBA8468 > B48-G9 > DTJG01 > DTJG01. The sequence goes on from JBMFLH010000035.1 coordinate 11,530, forward strand.
ATCGGAAATTTTTGTTCGGAGTAATAACAAAAAACAACCCATCTTGATTTAGTAGTCTTTTAACATTTGAAAGAAAATGAACTATTTGATTAGGATGAATGTGTTCTATAATTTGAGAGGCAATGATGACATCAAACCAGTTGTCAGGGTATGGTAAATTTTCAGCATCCAAGTTTTCAAATTTTACATTTGGTAGTTTTCTGTTTTCCTGTGCAAATTTTATTGCTTTTGAATCACTATCAATAGCAATAATTGAACATGCTTCTGTATAGATACGTGTTTCACCATAACCTATAAAACAACCTATGTCGAGCACTTTTCTATTTTTACAGAAAGGTGCAATGAGGTCGTATGTTTTGATGTGCCGGGCATGTACCAGGAATGCTGGAAAATTATTTTTATATTTTTCAATGTTCTTAATCTTGCCCTGTTTACTTAAATAATCGACAAGAACATAAAAATCTTCTAAAACGGTGGTTTCTATTCTTTTGTGCATAACACCCTTTTGTAAATACTATCTATTTTTTTTCCGATTGCTTCATGGCTAAAGTATTTTGCATATTGAGCTATTTTATTCGAGGAATATTGTTGATAATGGTCTAAGATATATTCAATGGCGTCAGCCAGAGCTTTAGCATTACGTGGTGGAACAAGAATGCCAATGTCAGGATTGACTTTTTCTTGCAGTACTGGCAGACTTGTTGTTATGACTGGTTTTCCGCATGCTATGGCTTCTAAAATCGTAATCCCGAAAGTTTCATACAGGCTTGGTTGTACATAAAAATCACATTTTCTCATAAATTCTGCAACCTCAGGTTTTGACTTCAATCCATGAAACACCAGCATTTTGTCAATTCCGTATTTTATGGACAATTGTTCATATTCTTTTCTCTTGTGGCTATCACCAACAATGTCTAAAACAAAATCCTGTCTTTTTGTCTTAATAAGACTTACCGCTTGCAATAGATATGAGAAGCCTTTATTTTCAGAAGGCGACCCAACAAATAGCATTTTTTTTAAATCATTGTCTTTTCTTTGCGGAATTGGAAAAAAAATTTCAGTGTTTATCACGTTAGGTATAATTTCAAATCTGCTTTTGATTCCATAACATGTTATTGAATTTTTCAAATTTTCACTCACGGGCAAAACAATTCTGGCTCTATGAAAAACAAAACGCGCTTCCCAGATTTTGAGTTTACTCATTTTTCGTCGAGAAAAAATACTCCAGTGTTCAGATATGATCACAGGTATATGATAGATTTTCCCAAGTATTATTGCTGGTAATCCTGCAAGAAAGATATGTGCATGAATAATATTGGGCTTCCATCCATTGCTTAATAATTTTTTGAAGATTCTTATCATGCTGAAAACATATGCAATCTCTTTTAGAAATATTATTTTTTTATACCTTGCTCTGATTGTTCTGATTCCATCTTCAACCCTGTCAGAGACTATTTGATAGAATGTTTTTATTTGTTGATCGAATTCACTATAGACCACGATCACATCGTTAAAAATGGACACAGCTTTTGCATGTTCTTTAATAAATATTCCATTGATTGGGCTTTTTTCAGATGGATACCAGGCAGTAAGAAAAAGAATTTTCATTTTTTTATTAAGTTAAGCAGTTTATTTGTTTTTTTCATCTATTGTTGCTTCTCTATGATTGTATCTCCAGATATATTCTGAGAGGTAGAATTTCCTTTTCTTTTTCCGTTGACGACCTATACATGTCTTACTTCTACTACCCCTTCTAAAGCTTCACCAATGTCTTTGCTCATCATTCTTCTTGTAAGAGCACAGCATTTTAAAACTTTGTATTCAGTCAGTCCCGTTTGTTCCTCTATCATCTTTATTCTGCCTGATATTAAAAACCATTTCAGAAATTTCTTCCATTCATACCTGCTTAAATTTAACGGATATCCTTTTTCCTGAATTCATACCGGCAATCCCTGCACCGTAACTTTCCCCGCCGTACCTTCCAAAACTTCTTTCCAGAACATCCTGGACATTCTACCTTTGTCATAACCACATTATATCTCTTCTAAGTGGCTATTTCCAAAGATAACTCTAATTTTTCATTAACTCTTCCTTTGTATCACATATAGATTTTAGAACATTAATTTGATGGAAAACCCGTATCAAATTTTTGCCCCAATAATCATCACCAATAACTCTTACGCGTACTTTTTCTGGTCATTTTTTTGTTCTGACGATTTTTATCCATTCTTCTATTTTTTTAAGTTCTTCGTAGGTATTAATATCACAACTTTCTTCAGGCGGTATTTTTATTGTATGTATCTTTAGCCCATCTTTCAGGTATTCTGCATAGACATCTGTAAGATAAAATTCACCGGCGGCGTTATTATTGTTGATTTTTCGCAATTCCTGATAAATTGAATCCGATTCACAAACAATGAACCCTGCATTGACTTCTTTGATTTGAAGAGTTTTTTCATCAGCATCTTTTGCTTCTATAACTTTTGTGAATTTTCCGTCAACTCGTATCACTCTTCCTTTACTTCCTGGGTTCGGTAAGATTGCAGTAGCTATGGTAATATCGGCACAATTTTTAATGTGCTGGTCAACAAGATTTCTAAATGTCGAAGTTGTGACAAGTGGTTTGTCCGCATATGTCACAAGAAGCGTACAATCTAAATTCTCAAAAATCCTGGATGTTGTCAACAGTGCGTGTCCGGTACCGAGTGGTTTTTCCTGAATCACGTACTCAATTCCGTCAAAACTGCGCAGTACTTTTTTTGTTTCATCATTATCAGGACCAACCACAACCACAATTTTGTTGACCACAGGCTGTATGGTTTCAATAATTTTTACAATCAAGGGTTTACCCTGATACTCGGTTAAAATCTTATGTTTTTTTTCTCTATACCGAGAACTTTTTCCTCCCGCAAGTACGATCCCTGAGATAGTTTTCATGAGTAAAATTATACACTTTTTTCTTCTACTTTCAATACTTTTTTGAAAGCAAATCTAAAATTATATCCACGTTAATCTGTTTCATACAGGAACGATGGGAACACGTCTTCTTGTAACAGGGTGGGCAGGTATTTTTTGCACGAACATAAACAATTCCTGGTGGACAATGATTTTCTGGATTTGTGGGTCCAAATATTGCTATTGTGAAGGTTCTGGTTGCGGCTGCCAGATGCATTGGACCACTATCGGTGGTGATAAGCGCCATTGCATTTTCTATAATTAGTGCCAGATCTGAAAAATTTGTTTGGCCTGAAATATCAATAATTTTTCTATTGATTTGAGATGCTACTTTGTTGTTTATTGACCTGGCATACTTATCGCCTACCAAAACAATAGAAAATCCTTTGTTTATAAGAGAATTTCCTAAATTGACCCAGTACTCTGTCAACCAGAGTTTTGTTTGCCATTGCGTTGATGCAGCAGGATGAAACACCACATATTTTTTTTCTGCCAGTCCATAGTTTTCAAGATACTTTTTAAAATCTTTCCTTTTTTTCTCAGAAATCCAGACCTGTAAATGTCCCTGTATGGGCGCGCCGGTGACTTGTTGCCAGAATTTTAACTGAGAATTTATTGGATCAAGTCCGGATGCCTTTTTTATCCCCTGGGTTAGCAGAAATTTACCCAATTTTTTCTTATAAAGGCCAATTCTTTGACGACTCCCGATTACAAAAGTAAAAAAATTGGTTTTTAAATTTCCTTGTAAGTCAATGGTGACATCGTAATTTCTTTTGCGGATAGTCATCATTAGCCCTATAAATTTAAGAATATTTTTCGGACCAGGTAATGTGAATATTTGCTTAATCAAAGGACAGTCCCGATAGATTTCAGCATAAGTTTTAGTTGTAAGAAGAGAAATTTCAAAATCGTGGAAAGCTTTTGCTGCGATATCAACGGAGAGAGAAAAAAGAATCATATCTCCAAATGCACCTGTTTTTATCAAAAGTATGTGTTTCATATTACTCAGAGTATTTCCTTGTATATTCTTACAGTTTTTTCTACCATTTGTTCAATGGAAAAATGATTCATAACAAATTCCCTGGCGTTGGTTATCATGCGATTTAGTTCCTCCGGATTTTTAATAACGAATTCAATCGCTTTTGCCATTGCCTCGATGTCGCGCGGCGCTGTGAGAAGTTCTGTCTCAGTTTTGACAAATGTGCCTTTTTCTATGCCATGCAGAGTAGTCAAAACCGGCACTCCAGCGATTTGCGCTTCATAAACAATTCTGCCCAGCCATTGAACATGGCCTTTTTTAAATGTTTCAGTTTCTATATGGGGTGCTACAAGAAGATCAATTTCAGGCAAATAGTCAGACGCTCTGCCCTGCAAAAATAATATTGTGATGCCGAATTTTTCGCCAAGGTATTCAAGATTTTTTTTATAGGGGCCGTCTCCTATGATGTGGATTTTTATAAATGGGACATTCTGTTTGACGATTGCAGCTGCGCGAATCAGATACTGAAATCCCTTTAATTCTGTCAGTCTTCCAATGCCACCTATGATAAAGTTAGAGTGTTTTTTTCGGGGAAGATTTATATATGGTTCAAATTTTATTCCATTATGTACAATCCGAACACAATCCGGGTGTGCTCCCAGTTTCTTAATCGCAAATTCACTAAGGGATTCGCTTATCACGATCACTCTTTCACCCTTGCCCATGATTTTACTATAAAAAGAACAACCATAAAATCCGTGGATGCTTGTAACAAATTTGGTTTTTGGATTTTTTCTTGTAGCATAATAACCAATCCATGCAGGAAATCTGCTTCTGCAGTGGAGAATATCTGGTTTTTCATCTGCAATAAGTTTTTGCAAAATTTTCAGGGATTTCAGGAAAACAACCGGTGTTTTTCTATTCGTTGGCAGGTTGAACCATTTAATATTTTCTTTTTCCATCAAAGGGACATAACTACCGAGTCCTGAAATTACAGTGACCTCAATACCCATTTTCTTCATGCCGCATGCAAGGTCAAAGGTTCCTTCTTCTACACCACCAAGATTCATTTCAGGAACCATAAGAAAGACTTTCATGCTATTCAAATAGGTATAATTGTCTATTTTCATCAAGAATAAGCCGGGCAGCTTCAATAACAGCGTCAGGGGTTATGCTTTTGATACACTGATAATTCTTATTACATCGATATTTTTTGTTGCATGGGAAGCATTCAATTTGACTGTGAATGTTAATGTATCGTGTTCCTATGGGACCAAATCTATATGGATTTCCAGCACCGAAAATGGCAACGACAGGCGTTTTTACAGCGCAGGCGAGATACAGAAAAGAGCCATTTCGAGTAATTGCAAGATTGGTTATGGATAGAATCGCCGCAATCTCACGAAGGTTTACTGTTTGTGACATATCAATAATATTCTGTCTATATTTTGTTGAATTGATAATTTTATAGACAGCAGGGGCATGATTATTTCCAAAAATAAGAATTTTTGCATTATAATCCTCAATGAGAGTTTCACAGACCTTAATATAATTGGAAAGGTCCCACTTATCCAAAAGGTCTTTATCTTCCATATGAATTGCGACCAGTGTCGATGAATTACTGATATTTCTCGACCTTAAAAATTCTTTTACTTTTTCTCTGTCAGCGTCAGAAACAGGAAAAAATATTTCAACCTTTGCAGGTTTTCCAAATACTGGCTCAATCAATCGTAGAAAGTTGATGCTTTCATGCGTAAAAAACCTATCAGTGAATATTTTGATTTTCAAAAAATTCAGCTTTATTTTTGCTCGCAAAATATACGGAATTATGGACGGACGAAACGATATGATGAACTTATACTTTTCTTTACTCAGTGTCCTGCAGGTTTTTATAAAACTCTGTTTTTTATGGACGATAATTCGGTCAAACCACCCATACTCTTTCAGGACTTTTTCTGACCTTGCTGTTGCGACAATATCGATTTTGGCATTACTATCCCATTCTCTTATCTGTTTGATGACCGGGGTTAATAGTAAACAGCTTTCAACGTCTCTTCCGTCAATAATCAGGACCTTGCCTGATTCACCAGATTTATAATTTTTTTTGCGCATTGTCTTGAATCATTAAGAATTGGAAAAGTTCTCACATTGGAAATTTCCAACAAAATTTCTGGAATTTTTTCAAATTCATCAGCCGAGATGTACACACAATGTTTGTTCTTAACAAGTGTTTCTATAGTTGTATCGAAGACGATCTTTTTTCTTTTCCTGCCAGTACCCAGAACAATGACAGGTTTACCAGTTGAACACACTTCAGACATCATCGTGATACTATCTTCAGTTACAAAAAGAATATCACAGGTTGCCAGAATTCCAAAATAGTGTGAATCCGAGCTTATTCCTGGAAACTCCCGATAGACGAAATTTTCACCGACCGTTTCTTCCTTAAGAAAATAAACAACATTTACAGGTGTCCTTCTTGAAGTTGTAAGGAAAAAAACAAAACCCTTTTCCGCCAGCATTTTCAACAGGGACAAAAGTTTATTTGCCCACACAATATCCATAACATAGTTCTGGTCATTTCCTCCTATGATAACTCCTATTTTACTTTTTTCAGGTATCTTTAGTTCATTCAACATTGTTGACTTTGCACATTCCAACAGTCTGGCATTTACTCTATTTGGTGCTCCAGTAGTGACAAAAATGTTTTTAAGTTTTGTAAGAAATGGATAACGAACAATATCATGAATAGGAACAATCAAAAGATCGAATTGTTTTAGCGGCACTGTTTCGGGTGTCATGATACAGATTGATCTTGCACACAGTTTTCTGGCAATAATAAGATTTACAGGCGCAAGAAAAGAACCCGCAGAGATTACGATATCAAATTTTTCCTTAGGTATTTTGGTTTTTGAGAAGATTCTGAAAAACATCTCAGCACATCTGTGGGTTCTGAATTTTAATAGCTCTCCAATAATTTTTGATGCAATTTTTGTGGAACCCTTTCTTCTTGGGAGTTTGTATGAAGGCCCTTTAAATTTTACTGATAGAATGTGGAATTGGTAACCAGTGGCTTCGGCGACTCCAACAGATTGATTAGTATTTCCAGGAATACCGTCATCAAGTACAAGAATTTTCATGGTATTTCAATTCATTCTTACAGAAATTTTTCTTTCAGCAAGAAATTTTTTTATTTGTTTGATTGTGAATGTTCTGAAGTGAAGTAAGGACGCAAGCAATACTGCTGA
>JBMFLH010000036.1:0-18691 GCA_049971295.1 Candidatus Ratteibacteria bacterium
AGTCCGCAAACAAAAATTTTTTTAACATCAGATGAAAAAACTGTATGCGCAGCAAAAGGATCGCAGGAGATATTCCATTCCAATTTTTTATTTTCTCCAAAAAACATACCTCCCATAATGTACATTGACTTCAACAATCGGGGTAATTGTGGGTCAATCTTAAAAACAATTCCAATATTGGTTAAAGGACCAATGGTGATAAGGTTTATTTCGCCAGGATTTTTTCTTATTATATCTCTCAAAAAATTAAACCATTCCCCTGTAAAGATTTTTCTGTAGGAGGTCCTTTCAAGAAATTCATATTGCTGGGCAATTTTCTGCTTCTGCTGACCTATAAATGGTTCTGCAATCCCGGGGAAAACAGGAATATTTTTTCCTGTCTTTTCACATAGGTAACTCGCAATCATCGCCCTTTTTTCTGGCTCACCGGTAACTGTCGTTATTCCAAGTAATTCACACTGAGGGTGTAAAAGAAGATAAGCCAGGCATATTGCATCATCTATGTCAGTTCCAATATCAGTATCAAGAATCACTTTTTCTTTCATATATTTGTTTCAGTTTGTCTTCAAAAATTTTATAGGAATTTTCATCAAAAAGAACAAACCTGATTTTTTTAATAGAATGGAGTTGCGGAATTGTTTCCATCACTGCTTTAATTGAAATTTCAGCGGCTTCCTCAACAGGATAACCAAAAATTCCTGTTGAAATTGCCGGAAATGCAATAGATTTCAGTTCTTTATTATCTGCCAGTTTCAAAGAGTTTTTATAGCATAGCGCAAGTTTTTCTGAAGGATTTTTTTCTTCAGAATAAACAGGGCCAACAGTATGAATAACAAATGGATTTGATAAGCCATAGCCCCTGGTAATTACAGCCTGGCCTGTTTCAATTGGTGCGAATTTTTTACATTCCTGATAAAGAAGTGGACCTGCCTTTCTATGTATTGCTCCTGCAACTCCACCACCAGGGGCAAGTTGCTTGTTTGCTGCATTCACAATAACATCAATATCACTTTGCGATGTAATATCACCTTTTATACACTCAATGTCAACAGATTTTATTTTAAAAATCATAAGAAAATTTTAACACAGATTCTGGCAAAAACAATAAAAATTTGACAGAACATCACGAATAACTAAAATCAATCAGAATAAGATAGGAAAGCAAATGAACACAAAATTGTTTCAGGAAAAAGTATATGGTTTTAACAAGAAGAATAATGGAGCAGGGCCCCTGTGGTGCCTCGGTTCTTCCTGTATTGCTGCTATTAAGGACAGAGTTTTTATATGCGGCTGGGAAACATGGAAGATATTCCTCCACTTAATTGTGCAAGATGGACTCTATTTAAAAAAGAAAAACATGGCTGGAATATAATAACGCAAGATACACAAAAACAAGGGAACCCTCACCTATCAGTAGTTTCAAAGATGGCAGAATTCTGGTATCTGAAAATCCATTCATGCTTGAACCAGAAGCATACCAGAGGGTTGCCCTTCCCAGGGTTACTGAATTTATTCCGCCAGAATATAAAAATCAAAAAATTGCTCTTCCTTATTGGAGTGAACCCGTAACATTTACAGAACACTCATACAGAAATTTTGCTTCTGACAGTGAAAATTGCGAAGCAATACTTTTTCATAATAAGGATTACGACAGGGCTTACTGGACGTTTCCTGATAAATCTGGCAGGTGGTCACATTGCGGAAAGTTATACTGGGTATGGGGACATGATTATCCAGAACCCCAATCAATACGACTCTGTTACAACAATATTCAAATAAAAAATCGCGCTGTCTTTATTTTTGGAACAAGTGATATTATAGAACCGGTTCCAGAATGGAGACAATATAAAAGAAGCATCACAGGAAGAGAGTGGGATTATGATTTAAGAAGAGTATTTTTTTCTTTTACATTAGATATTACACATGAACCATTTAGATACTGGACTGAAATATCCAACAGAGAAAAAACCGCAGGTAATGCAAGGAATTGCGACCTTTATGTAGACAACAATGATATTGTTCATCTTCTCTGGATGGAAAAAGTTGCGACGAAAGATTAAGAGAAAAATTCTTTTCTGGTGAACCCCTAACATATTCTCTTGAATATGCCCAGTTGAAAATGCAAGAAATTATAGAAAGAAAAACAATTTTATTTTTCACAGAACAGCATCCAGAACAATATCCGTGTGGCATAAAAAATATCAACTTTCTATGGGGCAGATTTCACGTAACAGGAAAAGAAAAATTGCTTGTTATCACTTCAGTATATGGAACAGATGAAAATGCCAATATTCTTGCTGAAAATTATTTAATTTTGATTGATTCTACAGGCAATATCGTCGATAAAAAACTCTCGATTTTAAAAATCCATTCACTACATTTCACACTGCCAGCATAAGAAATGGATATCCTCCATCAAATACTATTCACATCTATAGATATATTACAAAACCTGACAATGAAATGTGGTATGGTCGCATTGAAATATAAAATCAGGCATTAATCGAAATTATGTCTGATGTGCCTGAAAATGAATAGAAATCACCTCCGACCCAGATTCATAAAGTTCAGGCACAATCCTATGAACAAGGTCCCAGGCAATTGCCTGTTCAGGATTCAATGTAGTTCTTTCCAGCATTGCAGAAATCACTTCATCAATTGTTTTGTTTGAGTTTGAGGAAATAATCTTTGCGATATTTTCTATGTCTATCCGTAAACCTTTCAGGCGTTCCTCAAGTTGCTTTTCCTCAAGATTTTCGTTCTGTCTGAATGCCACACTAACTCCATGCAACAAAAATCTTGCCTGGGGCACAGAAAGTCGAGTTTTGCCAGCACAGAATAGCACCACACCAATAGAATCAACACTTCCGAAATTATGAGTTATAATTTCTGCTGGAATTCCTTTTAAGTAATTATAAGCGCTCAATCCGTGAAAAACAGAACCACCCGGTGAAGAAATCAGAATTGTAAATTTTGAGATACCTTCTCGGATTTTCTGGTCAATGGAATTCATCAATGCATTGATGCTTGCATCCATTACAGGAGCAAAAAATTTTATTACCACATTTTTCCTGTTCATAATCGCCTATCTGTTGTATTCTAAAATCCTTTTTCTATAATGCATATAATTTTCAAAAGAGACCTCTTCAGGCACTCCATGGTCGCAAGTGGGAATATAACCACCACGTTTATACATTGCAGGTAAAATTCTGTCAAGATGTCTATCAATTTCATCCTTTGTTTTTGCAAGAACTCTCTTGTCAATTCCACCGAACATTGCAATGTCCGGAAATGTTTGACCATCTCTTACAACATCACAGCCAGAAGCAACCTCAAAAGGACTCATAACATCCATTCCCAGTTCTTTATACAGGGGGATAATAGAGGTTGCATAGCCATCAGTATCAATATGGAAATAAAGATGTTTGCCTGATTTTGCCTGTCGTGATTTGATATTTGTAATAAGCTGCTGGTAGTAAGGAAAAATAAATTCTTTAATCATTCTGGGAGAAATTAAAGGTCCATGGTTATAACATATATCTTCTCCAAAAAACAATTCATCAATTACAACATATTGTTGATGCATTTCTATAATGGCATCTGCAAGGTCAAGCCAGGTTTTCATACAATCGTGGATTATGTCAGGATGGTCATAAAAAAATAACGGAAGTTCAGAAGGACCTATCAGGCATCTTAAGTACATATAACCGCCAATCACCCTCTCTGTAATCATCATTCCTTTATTCTGTGCATCAATCAATTCTTGCAGTATTTTCATAAACTGAAGGTTTCTGACCTCTGTCTTAGGGTTTAGACGCCATTTCACATTTTCAATCCAGCTTTTCCAGTCTTTTACAGGATGCGAAACATATTCAGGCATAAAACCATTCCTTCTGCCTTTGAAAAAAAGTACATATCTGCCGGCTTCATCCTGAACAAGTTCGTAAGTGCCTTTGTCTTCTATAACCTTTGTTTCAAAATACGGTTCAAATGGGGCAAGAGTCCAGCCAAGCTGACTGATATTATAATTTCCTGGAGGGTCAAAACCAAAAATCTCATCAAGATTTGTGTTTTCGTCAATCTTTCCCTCCTTCTTCCATTTTTCAAGAGTAAAAAAACCAAATTCTCTTTGAAAAAACGGTGCATACGGTTTCCTTTCATAAATATCTCTTAATTTTTTTGCGCTTTCAATCATTGTGTTTCCTTTTTACAGGTAGAGAAAAATTCCCATATTATCTGTTCTGCTTTTATATCTCTATTGGTTTTGCCGATGATCTTTTCAGGTAAATATTGAATCCCGCCAGGCCAGGTATGACCACCTCCAACGACCTTGTAAAGAATTACCTTTGTGCCATTATCGTTATTAACATAGGAATTAATCACTATGTATGACCCATCACTTTTATTCGAATCAATAATTTTTTCAGGAAGTTTTTCAAAGCATTTATTTGTTTTTACCCAGAATTCCACAGTCATTTCAGTGGAAACTACATTGCCCCTATTTTTTCCGAAAGCTTGTATCTTACCACCGTCATAGGGCACAAGTGGGTCAGAGGTACCGTTCATAATAAGAACAGAAACAGGGATCTTAGGTTTTGCATCCGCAAGTTTTACAGGAAGATTTCCACATATTGCCGCGATTGCCGCGAAAACATCAGACATCTCGACTCCTAACCTGTAACACATCATGGCACCATTTGAAATACCAGCCGCATAAACTCTTATTCTGTCAATACTGAATTCTTTTGAAATAGATTCAAAAACTGTTCTCAAAAATTTTACATCATCCATTCTTGAGGAAAAAGAATCCCTTCCATCATTCCAGTACCTTTGATAACCATCAGGATAAACCACAATGAATCCATCTGTTTCTGCAAGCGTTCCAAATCCTGTAAAAGCAGCCATATTTTCACCAGAGCCACCTCCGCCGTGCAAAATAAAAACAAGAGGAAAACTTTTATCGGGATTGTAACAAGCAGGTACTTGTATGCTGTATGTTCTTTTAATCCCATCAATTTCAATAGTCCTTTTTTCTATACCATAAACAGGGATGCAACAATATATTGTAAAAATTAGAAAAAGATTTATTAATAATTTCAATGTAAAAACCCTATTGTTCCGAGTTGTCATTCAAAAAATCAGTAATTTCCCTTATAAAGGTCAAAACGTGAATAACTTTCTCTTTTTCAAAAATTGGTATCTTTCTTGTCTCTGTAACAATTTTTTTATCCCCAAAAAAATTTTCTTCTTTTGTAATCAAAATTTCGCCTCTACTGAAAACCGTTTCATATTCTTCTAAAACTTTTGTAGCAAGAAATGGAAAAACATCAAAAATTTTTTTATTTTCGATTTCAACTTCAAGTCCTAAAATCCTGTTCCATCTTTTAAACGTCTCATTGAAGTATAAAATGTTATAGTCGCTATCAATAACATGAACGGCTTCTGGCAGTAAATCAAAAATTTTTAGCAGGGTTTTCTCTTGCACTGTTTCGTTCTTTATTAATTCCTTTTGCGAAATTTCAGTTCCGTAGCTTATTATCGTTTTAATAATATCTCTGGCATCCCTGATATAAACATTCCACCAGCCAATCTTTTTCAATGTTTTGTATCTTGTTTGAACAAAATTTTCATAATAACGATATTCGTAAAAACTTCCTTCAAAAATTTTAGAAAAAATAAATCTTAAATTTTCTTTGATATTTTCCGGAATACATCTGTCAAACCAGTTCTCTCCAATTAAATCTTTAGCAGAATATCCAAGCAGTTTGGCTCCGTTTTCATTGATAAATTCAATATTTTCATATTGATTAAGAGCCACAATAATACCTGGAAAATTAGAAACAATATTTTTGTGTTCTTCGTAAAATTTTTTATAATTTAATATTTCTAACTCTTTTATTCGCAAAAGCTCTTTCAAATTTTTAAGTTCTTCTTCAAAGCCCATCTTTTTTCCCTGTTTGTAAGATAATATCAAAAAAATTGTTTTATGACAAGCATCAGAAGAGTTATTGATGTGAATATGAATTAAAAATAAACAATCAAGGATTATTTCATACTACGGGCACACTGGTACATATAGATAATATTTTCAACAGGGATATCAGATTGCAGATTGTGAGATGGTCCGCAAATATAACCGCCATTTTCCCCAAGTATTTCAATACAATTTTTTACCTCGTTTTCTATGTCTTTTCTGGTGCCAAACGGAAGGATCTTTTGAACATCTATTGCTCCATGAAAACAGATGTCCTTTCCAAATTCTCTCTTCAATTCTTTTAAGTTCATTCCAGATGCCGTGTGCTGCACAGGATTCAAAATATCAAGACCGATTTGTATCAAATCAGGAATGAAAATTTTCACACTGCCACATGAATGCAACATAGCCCGAATGTTGTATTTATGACAGAGTTCAACTATTGCACGTAAGGGCTGTTTGAAAAATTCCCTGAAACTTTCCAGACCAATCAATTGACCTGTCTGAGTACCAAAATCGTCTCCAAGCAAAAAAATGTCAATTTTATCAGAATATTTTTTGAATATCGACTCATTGAGTGTGTAATGAAATTCAAAAATCTTATCAATAATCGCCCGTGCAATTTTTTTGTTTATGTGTAAATCCAGAAGAAAATTTTCAAATCCCCTCAGGTACATTGCAAGTTTGAAAAAGCTTGTCCGTGTGGTTAATCTATCACCCGTAAAAACAATTGCAAATTTATCGTACAATTCTAATTTTTCTGTTGTAATTTCGAAAATGTCAGGACTCGGCAATTGAAATGTTTCTATATCCTTTACATCGTTTATCCCTGCCAGAGGGGATTCATCAAGCTCGAAATATTCCCCTTTACCGTAGTTAATCCTTTTTCTTATCACACCCCAGATATCAATAAAACGATGCGCATCAAGTTGCCTTTGAAAGCTCCCATCTGGCATTTTTGTAAAATTTTCATCCTTTATTTCCAAATCAATGTATCTGATATCAATACCCAGTCTTTCCAACAGTTTTTCATAAGAGATAGAAAGATAATCGCACAGTGACCCAATTGTTTCATTCGTTGCCCATATATCAAGGGGGATTCTATCTATATTTTTTCTATCAACTGCGTTCATAACTCTTGTTTTTGGATTCATGTTTTTCTCACTTTCTAATTTGAAAAGAGTCTGTATAGAAAATATAAAGCGAGAAGTACAAATAGTCCGAGGAATACAAAAAACGATGTGAAAAAATTCGCATTTTTTATAAACCAGACAACAAAGGAAATCAGGAGAAATAGTCCCGCAAAGGTAAATAGATTTTTTTTCAGATACGGCGTGGTGCGTCGTATTTCATGTTTCAATGTCTTTATCGATGGCTTTAATGTGCCACAGGATTTGCAATGATTGACATTTTCTGAATTTGTCATACTGCATTCAGGACAGATCCAAAGTTTCTTTTTCTTTAAAAGGATTTCCTTCTTTGTCATATTAATTTTGTGAGAAATTTCTGGAGTTTCTTTTACAAAACGGGCCTTCTGATACCACGTAAGAGCATTTTCAAAATCAAGTTTTGAAAAATAGATATCACCAATTCTTTCGAATACGGAAACATTGCCGGAAATACCAGCGCTTCTCAACAATCTGTCAATCTCAACTTTTGTCTTCTGTTCTTCATATCTATGATCAAGAATTAGATTGATCCTTCTGACAGCGAAGTACGCTACCACGGGAATAACAGGCGCAAAGAAAATAAAATTTTTTGAAAATTTTCCAGCGAAACTAAAAAAGGATCCAACAAGGCATGCTGCGATTAAAATTTCAAAAAATGCAAAACTGCCGGGGCCCATATACCAATCATGATAATACATGAACCATATCCACCATGCTTCAATAGCAATCAGTGTAATCACAAAGACGAAAAAAATAGGTGCAATTTCAGTTATCATTTAGATTGTTCTGTTGAAATCTGTCTTAATTTTTCAACAAATGCGCTTCCATATTTTCTTTCCAATGCTTCATAAGCAAACTCAACAAGCAATGGAGATTCCTTGGGTACTTTACTTCTGCATATATCCCAGTGCTCGTAAATAATCCCCTCAAAGATACCAAACTTTCTCACCCTTATCGGATAGAGGTGGCAGGATATCGGTTTTCTGAAGTCAATCTGTTTTTCTTTCCATGCAATTTCAATACCACATAATATTATCCCGTTTTTTTCAACAGCATATGCACACCATCCATTTTCGGCAATCGGTGTTTCAAAATCGCCCCACAAATTTTTTACAAAACATCCGTATCTGTTTATTCTGTCCACTGAAGAATTTCTTAAGTAATTTTTTATGGTTGACATATTCTTTGTTAAAATTTCAATTTCCTGATATTCCAGCGGGGCACCGGCTTCGCCCTCGCAACAACACAGTCCTTTGCATTTATTGATATCACATGAAAATCTGCTTGTGATGATTTCAGAACTAACGAGAATTTTTCCAATAAAAAACATGTCACCAGTAAATATAACGGGTAAATAGTTCCTGTTCTATTTTGTTTAGTTTAGAAATGTCTTTAATTACATACCGATCTTCAAAAATGTCAATAAGAATTTTCCCTTTTTTGCCAAAATCAAACGCAAATCTCGTTTCCCACTTCATTGAAAATTCTCTTGGTCCCTTATCTGTTTCAACATCAAAGAAAAGAAGTCCATAGGCAAATTTAATAGAATTTATCGCCAGAATCTCAAATGAAAAATACTGTCTTCGTAATGCTTCCATAATAAGTTTCTTTGCCTCATCAGGCAATTGTTCAATATCTTCAATCATTCCTATTTCATATTCTCTATCATTTGCGTCATTGCAAAAAAGTGAAATATATTTATTGGGATTCGAGACAGGAAAAGCTGCAATAGCAAAAACCCCTCTGTATAAAGAACCATCCTCAAGCATAACATGAATTGTCTCGAACGTGCCGCGAAATACTTTTATTTTTTTTGGATCTAAAAAGACAATCTCCAGTTTTTTAATTTCTTCTTCCATTTTATTCCACCTCTGCCTCTATACTTGTCAACTTGGTCTGCATAATCACCAGTTTATAATATATACCCTTTTTCTCCATCAATTGCTGGTGCGTGCCGCTTTCTACAATTTTTCCATTATCCACAACAAGAATTTTATCCGCTCCTCGCAAGGTTGAAAGGCGGTGTGCAACCGCAATTGTTGTTCTATTCTTACATAGAATCGCAAGGGCGTCCTGAATCTTCTTTTCAGATTCAGTATCTACCGATGAGGTGGCTTCATCGAGTATTAAAATAGGTGGATCACATAATAATGCTCGCGCTATACCAATTCTCTGTTTTTCGCCGCCTGATATCCCTGCTCCATGTTCCCTGAGATACAGGTCATATCCCATGGGAAGCTTCATTATAAAGTCATGGCAATTGGCAGCTTTTGAAGCGTTTAATATATCCTTAAATGTAGCATCAGGTCGTCCATACAAAATGTTCTCCGCTATACTTGCCCTGAAAAGAAATGGCTCCTGAAGTACTAATCCAATCTGTTTTCTCAGGTCATGGGAAGAGATTTCACGAATGTCCTTACCGTCAATGTAAATTGCGCCCTCCTGTACATCGTAAAATCTACATATCAGGTTGATCAAGGTTGTCTTTCCTGAACCACTCTTACCAACAATTCCTATCAGTTGCCCTGGTTCTATCTCAAAAGAAACATCTTTTATAATAGGTTGATAACGGTCATATCCAAACGTAACATGCTCAAATTTGATATGTCCCTTAATATGTGGCATTCTAATTGCTCCAGGTGTATCTTTTAATTGGGGTTCTGTGTCAAGAATTTCAAAAATCCTGTGAC
Organism: Candidatus Ratteibacteria bacterium; assembly: GCA_049971295.1. GTDB lineage: Bacteria > Ratteibacteria > UBA8468 > B48-G9 > DTJG01 > DTJG01. Next base: position 9,834 of record JBMFLH010000036.1, read on the forward strand.
TTGCAGTGATGAAACTGCTTACCCAGTTTGACATCAATGCCATCTGGGAAAGTGGACCATAAAACATTCCTGTGTAACTCAAAAAAGCCATTAACTGCCCAAGAGTGAAACCCTGGTTCTGTAAAACTGCCTTGCCTCCTGCATACCATACAATTAATCCACCTGTACTGAACAAAAATGCCATCATCGGATTGAATTTTGCCACACTTGTCTGCACCCTTCGCTGTGAATCTCGCAAATCTGAAGCCATCATATCAAAGCGTCTAATTTCTTTCTCTTCCTGAGCAAATGCCTTGACGACCCTGATTCCAGAAAATACAATGTTTAAAAAACGTGAAATTTTTGCCTGACTGTCCCACAGCTTAAAGTTCATAGGATAAATTCTGCTCCAGAAAAAATATGTTCCCATCATAACGAACGGAACAGGGACAAGAACATAAAAAGCGAGTTTCGCATTGATAAAAAATAACATGATTCCAATACCCGCGATAAGAAAAAGATTCAAAAGAAAACCTTGTCCGACCTGAGTCACAAATCCATAGAATGCCTCGACATCAGAAGAAAATCTTGTCATCAGTGTTCCCACTGATTGTTGATCATAATAATCAATTGAAAGTTCCTGCAGTTTCCTGAAAAGTTTTTTCCTCAGGTCATAAGTAATCAGGGTGCCCACAGAGGAAGTAAGTGTTCCCACAATCATGTTGACAAAAGCCCTAATCAATTCTGCGCTAATAAGAGCAGTCACAATCCATATCAACCAATCAACATGCCTTCTTGATGTCAATACTTCGTCGACGAGAATCTGTGTAAGTTTTGGAGGTACAAGACTCAATCCCACTGAAATCAGCATCAGCATCAAAACAATAATCACCCAGTGAAGATAGGGCTCAAGCAAAAAAATGATTCTAAAAAGAATTGGTCCCTGTCTTGCGCACCTCGGACACGAGGCTTTTTCTGTTTGAAGTGGCAAACCGCAAATAGGACAGAGCATTGGATGAGATTCCTGAACATACTCATCAGATACAGGTTTGCCCTGTCTTAATAAATCAAGTTGCACAATGAAACGACTGAATCGAAATCTTAACGTATTTGTAAATCTGACAATGTCGATATAAAATTCATCAATCTTCGCCTGAAGATAGGCGCTGCCAATTGATGCTCTGATTCTGAATTTTTTTATTTTCTCTAGGCTCAAATCAATTTCATCGTGAAACCCTTTTTCCGGTATAACAACAAAGCGACTATCCGTGGCTATCACCCATATTTCTGCGGGATTACCTAAAAAATCAAGGTCGGCAAAGGTTTTCAATCTGATTTCAGATTGTTTGATTCCCTTTTCTTCAAGCCGTCTTAAAATACTTTCAGAAATTTCTTTATTCATTTGCGCCATTTTTTCTACCATCTGAAAAAAGAAAATGTCAATATGTAAGTATAAAACACATTATAAAATTTTCAACAACATACTGGAAATGGAAATGAAGATCTTGTATCATATTAGCATCACCATTTTCAAAAAACGGTGGAGACAACAATGGAAAAACCATGGGTTTATGAGGTTTCAGAGATAGTAAAACAGCTTGACTCAGATCTTTCCATGGGCCTGACCGAGAAAGAGGCAAACAAGCGACTTGTTCATTATGGTTATAACAAACTTGCTGAAAAAAAGAAACGTCACCCTATATTTCTATTTCTTGGACAGTTTAGAAGTCTCATCATCTGGGTACTTATTATCGCTGCTATCATCGCGGGTTTCCTTAAAGAATGGATTGATACATTTGCAATTATTGGTATCGTAATTTTGAATTCGATTCTCGGATTTATTCAGGAATTCAAAGCTGAAAAGGCACTCGATGCATTAAAAAAGCTTTTTACTCAATATTCAAAGGTTTTGCGGGAAGGTCAACTACGAGTTGTTCCATCAGAGTTTCTTGTACCAGGGGATATTATTGAACTTGAAGCAGGCGACAACATTCCCGCGGATTGCCGCGTGATATGGCACACTGCAAATTTTACTGTGCAGGAAGCAAGTTTGACGGGTGAATCCACTCCTGTGGTAAAAACAAGCATTCCTCTAAACGAGCCAGAAACAATTATTGCTGAAAGAGCCAATATGGCGTATATGGGAACAAGCGTTTCTTCTGGTAGGGCAAGGTGTATCGTGGTAGATACAGGTATGAGGACTGAACTGGGCAAAATCACTGAAATGATAGAAGAGGCATCTCATGAGAAAACACCCTTGCAAACAAGGCTTGAAAATTTCGGAAAATTCCTTGTTTACATATGTTTATTCCTTGTGGCACTTATTTTTCTTGTGGAATGGATCAGAGGAGGCACATTTATTGATGTTTTTCTAACTGCGGTCAGTCTGGCAGTCGCTGCTATACCAGAAGGACTTCCTGCAGTTGTAACGATTGGTCTTGCTCTTGGTGTTCAACGAATGGCAAGAAGGAATGTTCTTATCAGAAAACTTCCTTCTGTTGAAACACTTGGCTGTGCAACCACGATATGTTCCGACAAAACCGGAACTCTCACGAAAAATGAAATGACAGTCAAAAAAATTTATGCTGACGGTAACATCATTTCTGTTACTGGCACCGGATACAATCCAGAAGGAAACCTTTTAATAAACGAAAGGACTGTAATAGTTGAACAATTTTCAGGCCTTGATAAGGCACTGCTGTGCGCTGTGGTGTGCAATACAGCACGATTAACAAGAAATAATGATTTATGGGAAATTACTGGGGATCCTACTGAAGGAGCTTTATTGGCTGTCGCAGCAAAAGCAGGCAAATGGAAAGAAGAAGCTGAAAAAAAATTCCAGATTGTTGATGAAATTCCTTTTGATTCAGAAAGAAAAAGAATGACAGTCGTAGCGAAGCATAATAACAACCTTATTGCTTTTGTAAAAGGAGCACCAGATATCATACTGAATCTATGTTCTTTCATTGAAGAAAACAATACCATAAGGCCACTGGAAGAAACAAGAAAAAAATTAATTCTTGATGTAACAGACAGTTTTGCAAAACAATCCCTGAGGGTTCTTGCCACAGGATACAAAAATATTGAACCAGGTTCCACTATCTCAGAAAAAACTGCTGAAACCGACATTGTTTTCACAGCCCTTTTTGCGATGATTGATCCTCCAAGAGAAGAAGCAAAACTTGCTATTGAAAAATGCAAGAGAGCCGGCATTAAAGTCAAAATGATCACTGGAGATCATAAATCGTCCGCAATTGCCATAGCAAGACAGCTATCCTTGATTCATAGTGAAGATGCGGTTGTTTCAGGAGAACAGATTGATAGTTTTGACGACAATCATCTGAAGGACCTGGTGAACAATGTTTCTGTCTTTGCCCGTGTATCTCCCCATCATAAACTCAGAATTGTCAGAGCGCTGAAAAAAAACAAAGAGATTGTTGCGATGACAGGAGACGGTGTTAACGATGCACCTGCTGTAAAAGAAGCAGATATAGGTATCGCAATGGGTATCACAGGAACAGATGTGACAAAAGAAGTATCTGACATGGTCATCACTGATGATAACTTTGCATCAATCGTGGCAGCAGTAGAAGAGGGTAGGGGAATCTATGAAAATATAAGAAAATTTGTACATTTTCTCCTTTCGTGCAATGCAGGAGAAATTATGTTGATGTTTTTTGCCTCATTTCTGAAAACGCCTGTACCGCTTCTGCCAATACATATACTATGGATTAACATCATAACTGATGGATTACCTGCACTGGCTCTTGGCGTGGATCCCACAGATCCCAAAAATATGGAAAAACCACCCAGGAAACCTGATGAGCCGATTGTGAATAGGAAAAGCGGGAAAACAATAATACTGCAGGGATTTTTTATAGCAATGTGTGCATTGGCAGCATTTTTATACGTAATTTACATGGAAAAGGCAACTTTAGAAAAAGCAAGGACGATGACATTTTTTGTTCTCGCCTGTTCACAATTATTTCACGCCTTTAATTTAAGAAGTGAAATTCATTCGATATTTCAACTGAAGTTTTCAACCAATATGAAACTTGTTTATGCAGTAATAATTTCATTTTTACTTCAAATATCAGCAATTTATTTGCCCGTATCGAAGACAATATTTAGAACCGTACCAATCAAAGGCCTTGACCTTGCTATAGCACTTATTATTTCAAGCTTACCGTTGTGGACGATGGAGATAATGAAACTAATCGCACGAAAAAAGTATTCAAAATTGTAGTTTCTGTTATAATACTGTTAAGGAGATGCGATGAAAAAAGAACTTGTTTTTATCACCGTGATCGGAAAGGACAAAAAAGGGATTGTATCTCGGATATCTACTGCACTTTTCAAAAAAAATATCAACATAGAAGACATCACCCAGAAGATTATAAAGGACCATTTCATCATGGCAATGCTTGTTGACGTCAAAGATGCAAACTGTTCTATAGAAGCGATTGTGAAGGATCTTGAACAAATTGGAAGACAAATGGGACTGATTATTCAGGTCCAACATGAAAATATTTTCAAAATGATGCATAGGATATAGATATGGCATTTTCAATAGAAGAAATCTACGAAACCGCAAGAATGATACTTTTTGAAAAACTTGATATACGAACGACAACACTTGGAATCAACATCAAAGATTGCATCCACTCGAACTTTTCGCGCTTTCAGAAAAATGTTTATAAAAAAATTGTAAGGTATGGAAAAATTCTTGTAAAACACGCAAAAGAGATTGAAGTTAAATACGGAATCCCCATTGTAAATAAAAGAATATCCATCACGCCAATAACTCTGGTTATGGAACCTCATGCAACCAGAGAAAAATATATCAGCATGGCAAAAACAATAGATAGTGCGGTAAAAGAAGCAGAAATTGACTACATCGGTGGTTTTGGCGCTTTGGTTCAAAAGGGAATGACAGAAGCAGAAAAAATTTTAATTGACTGCATTCCTGATGTAATTGCATCCACCCAGCGGGTGTGTTGTTTTCTCAATGCTGGAACCACATCTGCAGGAATGAATATGGACGTTATAAAACTTATGGGAGACATGCTGATTAAAACTGCCAGAAAAACTATCAATGGTATTGGCTGTACAAGATTTGTGATTTTCGTTAATGCTCCTGAAGACAATCCTTTCATGGCAGGTGCATTTCATGGACCTGGAGAACCAGAAACATCTTTGAATATTGGAATCAGTGGACCTGGTGCAGTAAGAAGCATTGTGGAAAAAAACCGTGAATGCGACCTGACAGAGTTGTCAGAAATTATAAAGAGAACAGTTTTCAAAATCACAAGAGCAGGCGAACTGGTTGGAAGGGAACTGGCAGAAAAAATTGGTGTATCTTTTGGGATTGTTGATATTTCGCTTGCACCAACGCCTTTGCCGGGAGATTCAGTAGCAGAAATTATTGAAGCATTCGGAATAGAAAAGATTGGTGCTCACGGTTCAACGCTTGCTATTGCCTTGTTGATGGATGCTATTAAAAAAGGAGGAGCAATGGCAAGCAGCAATGTTGGAGGATTAAGCGGAACTTTTATTCCTGTGAGCGAGGACGCCGGCATGGCTAACGCCGTAGCATCAAAATCCCTTAACATTGAAAAACTTGAAGCGTTTACATCAGTATGCTCTGTTGGCCTCGATATGATTGCAATCCCAGGTGATACTCCACCGGACACAATCAGCGCAATCATTGCTGATGAACTTGTTATTGGAATTATCAACAACAAAACCACTGCAGCCAGAATTATTCCAGTACCCGGTAAAAAAGCAGGGGAAAAGGTAAATTTTGGAGGACTTCTGGGAGAAATGCCCGTGATGGCAGTAAACAAGTTTTCGTCAGCAAAATTTATCAAAAGAGGCGGCAGGTTGCCTTCGCCGATAATCTCACTTCGCAATTAGTCTTTCTATAACTTTTAAAACCTCCATAAAATCATTGCCCTTACAGACGACGTCAACAACTTTATTCAATTTCTGCGAGGAAGAATTAAATGCTATTGAAAACCCACATGTTTCTGCCATGGGAACATCTCCATCGCTATCTCCAATACAGATAACTTTTTCCGGAGGGATATCGAGCTTTTTAAGGATTTTTCTCAACACTTTGCCTTTTTCACCGTGAGAAATATTGATCTTTACTCCACCTGTTAATATTCCGTTGCGAGAAAGAAGTTTGTTCGATACAACAATTCTGAAGCCAATTTCATTTTGTAATTTTTTTTGAATATACTGAAGCCCTGTGGACAGTGCAATAAGTTGAAAACCCATTTTTTTTAATCTCAATAGAGATTCTTTTGCGTTATCTGTATACGGAATATCTTTGAACAAATCAGCAATTTTCTTCTCAGAAATACCTTTCCAGTGCGCTGCATCTAATTTACAGAATTGACTGTAAGTAATCTTACCAGCAAGAAACATTTCCTGATACCTACAGGCAAGAGTATCCCAATTACCAAGCTTTTCATGAATGTACCGCCAGGAGCTTACAGGCTTTACAATTGTACCATCTATATCAATCGCAATAGCTAGATATTCGTTTTTTTTACACATTTACACAACTCCTGACCCCGGCAAGTTGCCCGCATGCTGCATTAATATCGCTGCCCCTCGAATTTCTGAACGTTGCTCTGATGCCTTTCTTTTTAAGAAAATTAACAAACCATTTGATTTTTTCTTCAGAAGGTTGAGAAAAAGAAGAGTTTCTGATTCTGCTGAATGGTATTAGATTTACATCAGCACGGAATCTTTTTGATATTTTTTCTAATCCATACAAATGGTTTTCAGTGTCGTTAATACCGGCTATCAAAACATATTCAATTGTGATTCTTCTTCCTGTTCTCAAAACATAATAATTACAAGCATCAAGCAGATCAGACAAAGGATATTTCCTATTTATAGGCATAAGCAAACTTCGCGTTGCATCATCAGGAGCGTGTAATGATATAGAAAGACGAACCTGCCACCCAATATCGGCAAATTCCATGATTTTTGGTACAATTCCTGCAGTAGAAACAGTAATCTTTCTCGCGCCAATATTCACACCATCCTTTGCATTTATTATTCCTATCGCTTTTATCAATGCATCGTAATTGTCAAATGGCTCTCCCATACCCATAAAGACCACATTTGTAATTTTAACGTTCTCCTTGAATTTTATATACAGCGGCTGACCGAGAATTTCAGCAACATCGAGGTTTCTTACAAAACCAAGTTTGCCGCTTGCGCAAAAAACGCAATTGTACCTGCAACCAACCTGAGTCGAAACACACACTGTATTTCTTCCATTTTCTGGAATCAACACTGACTCAATAAAATTGTTATCACACAGTTTGAAAACAAATTTCTTTGTTCCATCCTTTGATATGAAAGTTTCAACAGGTCTGGAGAACTTTGCGGTGTATTTCTGGCTAAGATTGTATCGTAATTCTTCGGGTAAATCACTCATTTCTGAAAATGTTTCAGCACCTTTTTGATAAAGCCAGCCAAAAAGTTGAATCGCTCTGAAACGAGGTTCTCCCATCGATAGAACAATCTGCTCAATTTGCCTGATATCAAAATTTCTTATGTTTTCTTTCATATCATTTCAGAAATTGAATTACAATGCTTTAATGTTTATGCTATATTATTATACACGCATAGAATAAATAATACGAGGAGTGCTATCAATGATTGAACATCCGGTGATCAACATACACGGGCACCTGCATAAGGAAAAAGATCTGGATGACATGGTAAACAATATGGTAAAAGATGGGGTAGTTAAATTTTGCGCCCTCGCACTCGGAAAACAATGGCAGGATAAAGGTTACTACGGAAACGAAGACGTTCTAAAAGCAATGAAAAAATATCCTGAAGTCATAGTTGGTATGGGCCATATTGAAATCGGTGGTCCGTATTTTGATAAGCCAGAAAAAATCGATAGATTGAAGGAAATCGGTTTTTCAGGGCTAAAATTCATCAGTCCTGACGCTCCTTATTCACATGAAAAATTTTACCCTTTTTACGAAAAGGCAGAAAAATTGAATATGCCAATCATTTTTCATGTCGGGATTATAAGTGTATGTTCAACTGACAGATTATTTGGTGTAAATTCAGAATATATGAGACCTTTTTCACTTGACCCTGTCTGTAGATATTTTCCCGACCTAAAGGTTATTCTTGCTCACCCAGGAGAACCATATCAAAATGAGTCACTCACTATGATAGAATTCCATAGGAATGCCTTTTTATGTCTATCTGGTGGTAGTGGAAGCGATTTTCACATTAATAAGATTATTAAACTTTTCTTGGGAGTAGACGCAGCAAACAAGAAAAATCCTGACGAAAACTTTGCACTGTTTTATTTCAAAAAAGCAGTATTTGGAACTGATAATCCTCCAGCATCTTTATGGATACGACAATCTAACAAAATCCTTGATTACTTTGAAATCGACAGTAAGACACGAGAACTTTATTACTGGAAAAATGCAGCAAGCATCTTTGGATGGAACATCAAATAGAATTTAAAATTCTCATTTTATTTCCTCAATGAGAAATTCAATATTCTTGCCACCTATTTTTTTTGTATAATGCAGAACCATATTCTTTGCATATTCAATTGCCTCGCCACCAATTTTTCTACCTCGTGCTATTGCCAGCGGACCCGGAATTGACTTCAATCGTACAGCAACATCACCATGTCTTGCAATGGATTTGAGTATTTCGTTATCCTGTTTGTTTCTACCAAGTACAATCAGTACATCTCCATACCAGAACATTCTTCCGTGTTTGATGATCTCTACATCATCAAGCGTACAATCACTCCAAGAATTTAATAATTTTTTAAGTTTTTCTGCGTATATTCTATCAGTCAACAAACATCCTCC
>JBMFLH010000037.1:0-18566 GCA_049971295.1 Candidatus Ratteibacteria bacterium
GTGTTAAAAAAATCATGGGATATGGAGAAATTCTAATATCTTATATCATATGCGAACATATTCGGAGGTTGTTTCATCTTGAACAGAAAGAATTTGCCAGTGCGATGAGAAATCCCGTGATAAAAAGAGCCCTTCTAAATGTGGTTGAAACAGTTGCTAAAAATGGAGCTTCAATGCCTATGGTTTTTGCACAGCCATTGATGATTGTATGGAATACAACAGATAGATGCAATTTGAGATGTAAACACTGTTACGAAGATGCAGGCGTTCTTTCATCATGTCGAAAGGATGAATTGACAGAGGATGAAAAAATCCAGGTGATGAAAGAAATCGCTCAAACCAATATTCCAACATTTGCCTTTGCTGGAGGAGAACCTTTGATGGATCCTGCTTTTTGGAAACTCGCGGAAATTGGCAAAAAGACGGGTCTTTACATGTCTATAAACACAAATGGCACTCTTATTACCAAACAGGTTGCTGAAAGATTAAAAGATATTGGATTTGCTTATTACGGAGTCAGCTTGGACGGCGCATCTTCAGAAGTTCATGATAGTTTTCGCGGAGTTAGCGGCGCCTTTGAAAGGGCAATACAGGGGATTAAAAACCTGATCGAGGTGGGCGAGGCGGATAAAGTTTGCATTTCTTTTACTGTGACAAGAGAAAACAAATCAGAAATCAAAAAGATGATGGAACTGCGTGACCAACTTGGAATAAGGAAAGTGGTTTTTTATAATTACATTCCGTGTGGAAGGGCAGGTTTTGAAAATGACCTGACGGCTACGGAAAGAGAAGAACTTTTTGAATTGTTTTACGAGGATTTAGAAAAAGGTAAACAATCATTGCTTTCAACTGCTCCGCAATTCGGTAGATACTGTAAGCAAATGTATCAGCAGGGATGTGGGGAATATGTTATGCTTGGACATTTTTCTTCTGGCAAAGCAAGTACTTTGAAAAATCTTGCAGAGTTGATTGGTGGATGCGGAGCCGGAAGAGCGTATCTTGCCATTCAGCCAGATGGAGCAATTACGCCATGCGTTTTTATGCCGGACGTGAAAATCGGGAATCTAAAGCAAAAGGGGACAATTTCCAGACAATATCTTTTTGATATATGGGAAAATTCTGAGATACTAACAATGATTAGAGATAGAAGGAACCATCAAGAAAATTGTGGGTGCAGAGGGCATTATTTTTCAGTTTGTGGAGGTTGCGTGGCAAGGGCATATGCATACTATGGAGATTTTATGGCACCTGACCCTGGTTGCATCTTTAATTCTGTAGATAAGGAACCTGCTGGTATTACTAAGAAAAAATACATTTTTCTATCAAAATAATTTTTACTCGATGGGAGCCATTTTTTTGACAAAATCTATGATAAATTGCTGTTCATTTCTGTCCTTGCAGTAGCAAAGCAAGAAAAATCTTCCCTTTGATAAAAGAGCGATTTTTTCTTGAATAGACCGGGGATCTGCGACAATTACAACAATTTTCTTTTTTGCTCCTTCAATTAGCCTGTCAAGAATACTGATGGCTTCTGGTGTATTTGGATCAGGTCTCCAGTTATAGGTCGTGAGATATTCAATACTGGAAATATTTTCCATCTGATGATATGACTGAGTGTGAACATGAAGAAAACCACCACCAAATCTTTTGAAAACTTCGTTGGTATATGGAACACCAAATTCTTTGTAATGTTGGGGTGAAAGAAGACCAGCGGCATCTTCGCTTAAAAATGATAGGCATCTTTCCATCCACAAAAGGCCAGCTATATTTCCATAATTTTCATTCCTAACATTATCTTCTATCAGTTGATATGCCCATCTCAGAGCCTCATCACATCGTTTTATCAATGTATGCACTTTATCCGGGCATTCATAGACATCGAGGAAAAATTCAGAACCCCTTAAAATAAATGCCAGTTCAAGAGGAGAATGATATCCAGATAGATATACATAACACTTATTCTTCATTCTTTTTGTGGCATATTGAAGTCCGGAGAGAGTAATATCAATAAATTGGTTATCTTTTTTCCATGGAAAGTTTATGGTTTCTTCAATTGTCTTTCCCACTGGTTCTATCCAGGATGTATTTGCGCCAAATCTCAGGGAACCGAGAATCATACCCGCAAATATTCCTGAACCATACCGTAAAGCAAGTACTGGTATTGAATCGTCAGGGTAATCACTTCTGTATCTGTAAAGTTTTTCTTCCCTATCACAGAGAAGTTTTGGGAGTAATAACACATTCTTTTTGAAATCAATTTCTTCAAGTGGGGGAACTTCGACTGAATTTATAATTTTTTCTTCTTCTGGCAGAAAAGTGTATATGAGACAACCTTTTTTTGCAGATTGAAGTCTTTTATGTCTTTCAAGAGTTTCAGAAAAATTCTTCTTAAATTCAAAATCATTTGTCTTCATAATTTTCCTTTCTTAATTCATGGACGAAAGCAACGTAAATTGCCGCACTCCAATGATAATCGGCTATTGTTCTTGTCCAGCCCTTAGTTCCGAGCCAGTCCTTTCTTGGAAGGTCCTGTGGAGGGATTTTATTGTCAGGATCATAGAACTCAAAAATAGAACCCTTTTCTTTATACCATTTTTCAACAGCATTTTTTGTTTTTATTAGTAGCTGATTTGCTGTTTTTTTGAATCCATATTTTAATAGTCCTCTGTAGACCAAAAAATTGTAGTTTAGCCATGTCCCTCCCCTCCACATGTTCTTGCAAAAGGTTTTCTCATTTTTTGCAGTTGATGGAATCGGGAAATCTGTCCAGAAGACATTTTTATCAATCAGTGTTTTGTGAATCTGTCTGGCTTTTTTTATATCAGGTACTTCTGCAAGCAATGGTAGCAAAGATGCTGATGTTTTTATTCTAATAAACTGGCCATTTCGCTTTCTGTCATAATAAAATTTATCCTCATGGTCCCATAAAAATCTATCAACAAGTTTTTTCTTTTCCTCTGCGAGGTTTTTCCATATTAAGGAGTCTTCTTTTTTATTTAGAATTCCTGCGATTTGGGAAAGACAGTTCATTTCGTTAATGGCAAAGCAGTTTAAGTCAATGGCTGCCACTGGTTCATCAGGACGCACATCATCAAATCGTGGAGAATTGTCCATGCCGCATTCTCCGCATTTTGATGTAGGCGGTCCGTCGACAATCCATTCAAGAAGTCCGTCTCCATCCTTGTCTCGATTTGTGTATAGCCACTTAATATATTTACAAATTCCATTGTATACGACGTTTAAGAAATCATAATTTTTTGTTTCGTGAAATAAATCTAAAGCAGCCCATGCAAAAAGAGCTGGCTGAGTAATGTTTTCATACAACCTTTTTTCTTCTGGGCTCATCGTAATTGAAATGAACCCGTCTTTTCTTTGACAATTCAACACTGCAAGTAAAGTGCTTTCAGCGATTTGATGAGAAATATAACGATTGCCAAATGTATGAAATGCTGAATCCCAGAACCACATATACCTATGAGGCCATCGATCAGGTGTTGTCCAGAGACAATTGATTCTGCCTTGTTTACTTTCAGAATTCACCTTCATAATGGAAATTGCCCTAAAATAAGTTTTTTCTTCTATATCACTGTTGAATTTTGGATGGTCAAGAGTCTTAAAAAAACTAAGTTTCTTTGTGATTTCTTTTTCAATACTCTTTTCTCTTAAAGTTTTTTTCGCCTTTTTTAACACATTTTCCTTGCTTTTGGAATCAAAAGAATATGAAAAAATATTTTTCTCTGGCATAATTACAAGAGCTACATTTCCATTTTCAGAAGACATAATGATTTCATTTACGCATTTTGTTTCTATTGGATTTCCCAGATATGGAATAAACTGTGAAGAATATTTTCCAATAATTCCATCTTTTTCTACAAATATCATCGCAATAGCAGGCTCTTTAATCAAAAAAATATCAGAGCTGATTATTGATATGCACGGTTTTTTATAACTTTTCAGGTTTCTGAATCCAAATTGTATTTTTTCATCGAATGCCAGAATAAACTGGCCAAAATCAGCGTCTGTTGTGGCAATAAATGGATGAAGCCAGTCGGTTTTTCCTTCAATACCAGAGAACGCAAAAATCGTCCCTTTTCCCCACACATCAGGATATTTCATCTATGCTCCTTGTTCTATCAATGATTTTTGGATAAATTATACCAAGTTTTTGATTTAGAAGAAGGTTTCATTTTGACAAAATGACAAAAAATTTTTATAGTATATGTATGAAAATGAAGGGATTTACACTGATAGAAATAGCGTCTGTTGCAGCTATTGTTTCTACTCTTTCCCTCGGTGGATATCAACTTGTGAAAAAAGGAAAAGATTCTGTGTGCATAAACAATCTGAAGCAAATTGGCCAGGCACTGGCAATGTTTGAAGCAGACCACGATGGATTGCCTGATGCAGTATTTTATCCAAAGGATGCTAATGACCCTCGTGGTATTCACAATTTATTAAGGAAGTATGGTGCTACTTCTCAATTATTTTTCTGTCCAGCGGTAACCTCAGAATTCAATAAATATGGAACGAATTATCTCTGGAATGAGGCAGCTAAAGGCAAGCAGAGTTCAGATGCTGCGAACTTATGGTTGATGACTGAAATCACATCTCTGTACCCTGAACTTCCTACGCCTCACACTGGCGGCTATGGTATTCTTTATGCAGATGGCCATGCTCAAATCGGAAGAAACATCAGTTTTCCTTCTTTTCAAAGACCAGCGCTTGCATTGACAGGGTCCGGTGAGAAACCAAAGGAAGAAACCTCTGTTGAAGAAAAGAAAGAAGAAGTTCAAGAGACCAAACCTTCATCTCATGTTGCATCATATCAGGTTGTTAATCTACCATCAAGAATTCAGGCAGGAAAATTTGTACCTATTACTATCAAAGCGGTTGATAACGCTGGTAATGTGGTTGAAAAGGATGAAAGGGTAAGAATACTGGACCTTACTCAGGCCATTGAACCTTCTGAAGTTTCTCTTCAAAAAGGTATCGGTAATGTCATGATTCAGATTAAAAAAGTCTGTCCGAACAATATTCTTATAGTATTTGGTTCTGATGGACTGTGGTCAAATTCAATGGAATTCGCAGTTGAATCAGGTGAACCCGCAGCGATTGAAGTTTTGCCACCCAATCTTATTTACGCGGGAATCCCTGCGACTTTTACACTTATCGTAAAAGACAGTTATGACAATGTATCAACAAAGGAGGGTATCAAGATATTGGCTTCTACCAGTAGTGAAGCTGAATATCCTTCTGAATTTTTCACAGATGCCAGCGGTAGGATTAATTTATCCTTTGTTTTTCACAAGGCAGGAGAAAACAGGGTGAATTTTTCTATTGCTGGAACCACAATAAGGGAATCCTGTTCAGTAAAAGTTAGACCCGGTCTTGTTGAGCGCTTTGAAATCAGTTCCATAAAATCACCCATCGAAGCTGGAACGTCCGTACCAATCACAGTGAAAGCTATTGACAGATATGGAAACAGGGCAAAGGGTTTTATATTTTCTGGAAGTCCAAATATGCCAGGATACATTCAGGAAGATATGTCCTCAGGTATGTGGATGGAGACCATATCCTTTGAAAAGGCAGTTTCAGAAACATACATTGTTGTAAGTGATGGAATGGGGCATACTGGCAGGTCTAACAGTTTTTCTGTGATCCCATCCTATCCTGCGCAGATAAAGTTGATTGAGTATAGTCCAGTTGCAATTCAGCAACAGGCGTTTGAAGTAAAATTTTGTGTTCTTGATAGATACAGGAATCGTGTCAGTGATCTTGAATCGTTGATGAGTGCGGAAGGTGTCGCTGACTATAAGATTTCCAAATTTGAGGATGTATATATTTTCAGTGCAAGCTTTGATGAAATCGGAAGAAAGAATATAAAACTTTCTTTGAAGCAAGAAAACAAAAATCCTTTAATTCTTGAATTTTCCATTGATGTTCTCCCGAAAAAATCGGTTTTAAAAAAAGGGGAATAAAATGAACATTGTTGTAATCAGTGATACTCATGGTTCTTTAGGTGCCTGGAATAAGGTAGAAAAGTATATCAATTCGGATACATCCTGCGTGATACATGCTGGAGATATATATTATTTTGGACCACGGAATCCTGTTCCTGAGGGGCATGCCCCAGGGTCCCTTGCAGAGAGGATTAATAATCTGAGATTACCTGTTATATGTGCGAAAGGTAACTGTGATTCTGATGTTGATCAACTGGTGAGTAAATTTCCATTATGCAATCCATTCGCATTTGTTTTTTATTACGGCAGAAAAATTTTTGTTACACACGGACACATGCATGAAAAGGAGAAACTTGTTGAATTAGGGAAAAGCTGGTCTGTGGATATCATTGTAACTGGCCATACGCATTTCGCATGTCTTGAGAAAATTGACGATATCATATTTCTCAATCCTGGCAGCTGCAGCCTTCCAAAGAATTTTCCGGGCATCGGTTTGATTTATGACAATTTCATCGAACTTCGTAATCTTGTGGATGGTTCAGTCGTTGAAAAGGTCAATTTGACTGAATGAATCCGGATTTCAACAACGCAATGGCTGAAATAAAACATATTAAGAATGTGAACCTTGTATGTGTTGGAAGTGAACTTTTTTACTATATTTCCAACACCAATGTTCACATTGCGACCAGGATTCTTGAAATGCATGATTTCTCTTTGAACTACAACATTGTGGTTCCCGATGAACCAGGAGCGATTATTAAATCAGTGGAGTTTTGTTTAAACAATGGTGATGCAGTTATTATTTCTGGCGGGCTTGGACCAACATTTGACGATATTACAAGGGAAGCAATTTCTGAATTAACAGGTAAAAATCTTTTCTTTTCTGAAGATGTCTGGGCAGAAATAAAAGAGAGATTTCGGGCAAGGGGTATAGAAAACATCCCTGAAAGAAATAAAAAGCAGGCAATGGTGCTTGAAGGAGCAAAGACACTTACCAATATCACCGGGACTGCTCCAGGAATGATGATTGAATATAACAATAAAATTCTTTTTTTGCTTCCTGGTGTTCCAAAAGAGTTTGAAGAAATGCTTCAGTCCCGGATTATTCCAGAATTGTTAAAACGGAGACAACATGAAAGCTCGAAATCTTTTGTAAGAATGTGCTTTGGTATCGCGGGTGAATCCGAGACAGTTGTTGAAGAAAAAACTGAGACATTAAGAAAAGAAGTAGAACTACAGGGTGGTCTCTGGACGATACTTGCGCTTCCTTATTTAATTGAACTCTGGTTGAAAATACCTTGCTCAAAACAAGAACTTTTTTGCGATGTTGAAAGGAAATTAAACGAAATTTTTGGCTCTTCTTTTCTGGGCACAGGTGGTATTTCAATTCCAGAGGGCCTTTTTAGGAGTTTAAGAGAAAAAAATCTGACATGCTGTTTTGCTGAATCATGCACAGGTGGGCTTGCCGGACATTTAATTACTGAGATACCTGGAAGTTCTATGATTTTCAATGGTTCTATTGTGTCTTATTCAAATAAACTGAAGAAAAAAATTTTGAAAGTGCCAAAGACGATTTTACGAAAATATGGTGCTGTGAGCGAGCAAACTGCAATTGCCATGGCAAAAGGTGCAAGAAAATATGGAAAGGCTGATGTATCCCTCGCAATCACTGGAATTGCAGGACCACGAGGAGGCAGTATTGAAAAACCAGTTGGACTTGTCTATATGGCAGTCGCATTGTCAAACAACCTTGTGATGTCTAAAAAATTTCAATTTTTGGGGCAACGTTCTGTTATTAAAATGAGAGCGGCGCTTGCAGGTATTGATTTTTTGCGCCGTGCTGTAATTGAGGAAAAAATATGAGAATCGCGATTATTGGTGTAACTGCTGTCGTAGGAATCATCGTAGCAATTGCTGTAGCCAGGTTTCATGCGAGTCTTTATGGTGAGTTTCAACCTCCTGGAACACTTGTTGAAATACCAAAAAATTTAACGGCCGAGGATATAGCGGTTTTGCTAAAAGAGAGGGGTGTTGTCAAAAATACACGGCTTTTTTTAAGGGTCCTTAATAAAAACCATGACGACAAGAAGCTACGTAGTGGTATTTATGAATTCAGTGGAAGGCCCTATATTTATGATGTGATTAAAAAACTTTTGAAAGGAGAAATTGCATATATAAAGCTTGTTTTTCCAGAAGGGATTACATGCCACGAGATAGGTAAAATTCTTGAACAGGAAAATATCTGTTCATCTGCTGAATTTGACGATTTTGCGAAAAAAGAATCACTTGAGGGATATTTATTTCCTGATACATATAAGTTTCCTTATGGTGTTTCAAAAGAAGCGGTTGCGAAAAGAATGGTTGATAGATTCTGGGAAATTATTCAACAAATTTATCCAGAACCCGAAAAACTTAATCGAGCAGAACTAAGGAAAATTGTAATTATTGCGTCAATTGTCGAAAAAGAAGCTGAATTAAATTCAGAAAGGCCGATCATTGCCGGAATTTTTTATAACAGATTGAAAAGAGGCATACCGCTGCAGAGTTGTGCAACGATTAAGTATGTAATTGGTAACAAGAAATTTCTTAATATGCAGGATTTAAAGATACGGTCGCCTTATAATACCTATCTCCACCGGGGACTTCCGCCAGGTCCTATATGTAATCCAGGAAGGGAGTCTCTGAAAGCCGCAATCAATCCGACAAAAACCCCATATCTATTTTTTGTTTCAAAGGGTAACGGTACTCACTATTTTTCAACTACTTATTCCGAACACCTGAGCGCAAAAAATTATTATATTACAAGCGGTTCTTTTGCTGAGACAGAAAAAGTTCCATAATTCAGCCATTTTACTGCGTAGGTACAACAGAAATTCTGTACCGGTGTGGTTTTGCTCCAGAGAGTATTAAGTATCTGGTGAATATCGCTATTTTCCCTCCATTATCCGCGCAAAGAGATGATTCTGGAATAATGGCTTTGATATTTTGTCTGGCAAGATAATCCATTATTCTATTTCGCATATAGTTGTTTCTTATTACCCCGCCACCAAAAAGAAAATTTCTTACCGGGTAAAGATCTATGGCATCATTAATTTTTGCCAGTATTGAATCCGTCATTGTTTTTTGAAAACTCGCGGCAATATCCGCTGAATTTTCAATGCCATGCTTTGAGATATAATAATACACTGCAGTTTTGATTCCGCTGAAACTAAAATCAAGAGAATCTTTGATGTATGCTTTTGGAAATTTTATTCTTTTTTCATTTCCGTTTTGAGCAAGTTTTTCTATATATGCACCGCCAGGGAAAGGCAAGTTCAGCATTCTTCCAACCTTGTCAAATACTTCGCCGCAGGCATCGTCTCTTGTTTTTCCAATCAGTTTCATATCTGTGTGGCTGCGAAGCAAAAATAAACTTGTATGGCCACCTGAAATGACAAGGCCAAGAGCTGGGAATTGAATAAAGGAATCAAAATAGCACGCCGCAAGATGTGCAGAGAGATGATTGACATTGTATACAGGTTTTTCCAATCTGTATCCAAGTCCGTTTGCAAATGCCACTCCAACCATCAAACTTCCTTTTAATCCAGGAGTATTTGTGACACCGATGGCGTCTATCTGTTCTGGAGAAACCTTTGCTCTTTTTAAGGCAACGTTGAATATGGGCACGATTTTTTCGAGGTGTGCACGACTTGCCAGCTCAGGTACAATTCCACCGAAGCAGGCGTGAATTTTTTCCTGACTTGCGATAAGATTTACAAGTAATTGATTATCTTTTACAATCCCGATAGATGTTTCATCGCAGGAAGTTTCGATACCAAGAATAAACATGCTATTTGAGTGCCTTTGTGATGGGAATGAATGTGTATCCCTCATTTTTTATTTCAGGGATTTTATCTTCAAGAATCTTCAGGGTTGTTGTTCTTGCGTGTCCAATGACAATGACTGTACCTTTTTCTTTTGCAAGAAGAAGCGCCTTTTCAATGCTTCTGGAAATCTCATCAAATTCATTTGAATTATCGATGAAAACATCTCTTTTCCCGGTTTTTATACCCATTTGCCTGGCGAGATTGTAACCAACGGATTGTTTGGATGTCAGGCTATCCACATAGACAAGATTTTTTCCTTTAATTTCTTCAAGTATGACTTCCATTTTTTCCTGGTTTGCTGTGAATTTTGAACCCATGTGATGATTGACACCAACAATGTAGGGCTCAAATTTTTTTAGATAAGCATCCATTTTTTCTCTCAGTTCTTCATTTCCCATGCCTGTTGTTAAAAAACCCGTGGCGATTTTTGTTTCAGCACTCAAATTTTCTGGTTCAAGAGGTATATGAAGAAGCAATTCAACGTCAGGCTTATTTGACAGTTGTTTTGCTATCTGATAACCAAACGGGCTATCAGGTAATATTGCCAGTGTTATGGGAATTTGAATTTTTTTTAAGTGATTAACAATATCAGGATTCCATCCAACATCGTCAAGTATTAGGGCAATTTGTCCTGTTCCTTTAGTTTTTTCAGGCAGATTTGTAGGGATTTTTTTCTCTTCAAATTTTATATGCTTTTCAGGATGAACCTGTTTATGAGGTTTGAAAGGCAGTGATTTCTTTTTCATCTCCTCCAGTATAAAAAGACCAGTGAGTAAAATCAGAAAGACCAGAAAAAGTATTAAAACACCAGACCCATTTTTTGTACAGTTTTTCTTCATTTTTTGCTAAGCATTTTTGAAACTTCCTCAATGGCTTTGTTCAGCTGAACATCCTTTTCCGGATTGCCGATCTCAATTTCTTCAGGTGCGTCAACCTTTATATCGGGTTCTATTCCTTTTCCATCTATTTTTTTTCCTGATGGGGTATAATAATAAGCAATTGTTAATTTTATAGAGGTACCATCTTCATCAAGTTTAATAAGATTTTGCACTGAGCCCTTTCCAAATGTTTTGAGTCCCACTGTCTTACATGTTGAAAGATTGTCCCTTAATGCGCCTGTTACAATTTCGGATGCACTGGCACTTCCATTATTAATGAGTATCAAAACAGGTTTATCCCATAGTGGTTGTTTCTGTGAATAATATATTTTTTTATCCTCTGGCCGCCTTCCCTGGATGGAAACAATAATTGTTTTTTCTGGCAGGAATAGTTCACTTACGTCTATAGCTGAACTTAATAATCCTCCAGGGTTATTTCTTAAATCAAGGATTAACGCTTTGACATTCTGATTCTGGAGTTCCTTTATTACCGCTTCCAGATCATTGGCGGTTCTTTCCTGAAAATTTGAAATTCTCACATATCCGATATCACCCTGTAAAATAGAACTCTTTACAGATTTTACCTTGATGATATCTCTCATCAGAGTGATTTTCATAATCTTTGTTGCGTGCTCACGAAGGATGCTTATTGTTACCGATGTCCCTTTTTTCCCTCTTAGCTTCTGTGCTGCTTCCCATGTGTTCATTCCTTTTGTTGATTGGCCATCTATTTCGATGATTTTGTCTCCTGGTTTAATTCCCGCATTCCAGGCAGGTGAGTCCTGAATTGGACTGACTACTGTAATGATACCGTCTTTCACCGTAATTTCCATTCCAACACCTTCAAATTCACCTGATGTTTCCATCTGTAATTCTTTTGATGCTTCAGGTTCAAGGAAAGCACTATAGGGATCAAGAGATGAAAGCATTCCTTTTAACGCGCCGTAGATGAGTTTCTTGTCATCAACAGGCGATACATATTCTTTTTTCACGATATTAACAACACTGACAAAACGTTCAAGTTCTCTATAAAGTTCTTCCTCGTTTTTTCTCGCCTGAGAAAGTTCAAGATTAAAGCCAAGTAAGAAACTTAACAGGAAAAAGCCAGTCGTCCATATTATGATTTTCTTCTTCATTTTTCCTCCGTTTCATTAGTTATCTCTGTTAATTTTTTCTCAAGCATCTGTTTTACAATACCCGGATTTGCTTTGTTTTTCGATTTTTTCATGGCCTGTCCGACCAGAAAGCCCAGTGCCTGTATCTTTCCTGACATATAATCATTGACTGCCTGGACGTTTTCATTAAGTATTTCCTGAATGATTTTCTCAATTTCCTGTGTATCGCTGATCTGGATTAAGTTTTTTTCTCTGACAATGGTTTCCGGATCTTTGCCACTTACAAAGCTTTCTTTGAGGACCATTTTACCGACTGTACTGCTAATGACTTTATTTTCAACCATTTCAACGATTTTTGCCAGAAATTCTGGCTTGACTTTAATTTCTTCTATTTTGGCGTGATTTTCTTTTAATAAACCAAGAAGCTCTGTGTGTATTAGGTTTGCTATTTGTTTCGGTTGGTGATAGCAAGAAACCGCCTTTTCAAAATAATCTGATACTGATTTTTCTGCTGTTAGTACTTCAGAGTCATAGGAAGATAGACCATAGTTCTGTTGAAATCTTTTTTTCCTTTCATCAGGCAGCTCACCTATTTCAAGCGAGATCTTTTGTATAGTTTCAGCGCTAATTCTAAACGGTAATAAATCAGGTTCAGGAAAATATCTGTAATCATGTGCCTCTTCTTTTGTTCTCATTCCCTCTGTTACCTGCAGCTGTTCGTTCCACAATCTTGTTTCTTGAATGATACTTTCACCCTTTTCTAAAAGTTTAATCATTCTTTCTTGTTCAAAAGCCAAGGCGCGTCTCACAGATCTGAAGGAATTCATGTTTTTTACTTCCACCTTTGTACCAAGTTGTGAATCTGTTGCCTTTTTAATTGAAATATTTGCGTCGCATCTTAGCGAACCTTCTTCCATTATACAGTCGCTTACCCCAATGTATGAAATGACCTGTTTTAGTTTGCGAAGAAATTCTTCTGCTTCTTCGGGGCTCGAAATTTCAGGTTCAGTGACAATTTCCATCAGTGGAATGCCAGATCTGTTGAAATCAATGTATGACCAATTTCCTGTTTTTTCGTCGTGTAGTAATTTACCCGTGTCTTCTTCAAGGTGAATGCGAGTAATGCCAATTTTTTTTCCATTCACATTTAGATATCCATTTACTGCCAGCGGCTCACGGTACTGAGATATCTGAAAATTTTTTGGCAAATCCGGGTAGAAATAGGATTTTCTAACGAAAATAAATTCTTGATTGATTTTGCAGTTTGTGGCAATCGCAGTTTTTATACCGAGCTCTATCGCTTTTTCATTTACCACCGGTAGTGCTCCTGGTAGTCCAAGGCACACCGGACACACCTGCGTATTTGGTTGTTTACCAAATTTCGTAGAACAACAACAAAACATTTTTGATTCTGTTAGAAGTTCAACATGTACCTCTAATCCTATGACTGTTTGAAAATCACTCATTTTAGATTCTGAAAACTGTGACCAGAAGGGTTACGTTGAGAGATTTGCCTGGAGCAAGGGTCAGTTGATAACCATTTTTCACAGCATCAGCAAGAATTGCCTTTCCGGAAAAGGGTTCCAGTGCTATGTTATAAGTGCGTCCGTACCATGGATATCCAAAACTACCACAAGCAACCCTCCAGAACCATATATATTTAAAAACATCTACAGGAAATTCAAACCTGAAACCCAGAGACAATTCAGGATTGATGATTTCGTATTTTCCTTCTTTTAATTCAGACAGGAATATTACATCTGATACTTTTGCTTCAGGTCCAGGAACCCTGCTAAGATCAACGATTTTTCCATTGATGCCTTCAACGCGGGGCCAGATTCCAATTCCCTGTTTGAGGTCTGTTAAAGATATACCGTCGCCCGGCAAGACTTCAACCTTTGCACCATTTTTAATGTTTATTATGCAATTACCATCAAGAAAGGGCTCACCAAATGCAGGATGATGTCCCCATAAAAAATCCATGTCTTCGGCCGCTTCATTGACTACCTTTTCCTGAATTTCAAGTTCGGGTGAGTTAGATTTTAACGTAAGAATTTTTTCAAGATAAAATGGGGTTCGTAATGTTCTCACCCAGAATTTGATTTTCAACAATTTTATGGAATTTTCCAGTATTTCAAATTCCCATGGAAGGGTCGCTACCTCACCATGAAGTCCAATATCAGCGCCTTTATATTCACACGGTCTCCCTGCATTTGGAAAGCATTCCTGCCATCCGCCAGGATAATAGTCAATAAATTTTCCAAGTTTTCCATGAATTGTTTCAGGAAATCCCTGTCTATACAATGGAAATGGGCTGCGCCACATAAAATCAATATCAACAGGCTTATAAAGAAATTCCACGATGTCTGTTCCTTTGTCAACGAGAATGCCAATTCTTAACAGCTCATTTTCCATATATAAAATTTTCCCAAGTTTCCATTCATAACAAGCCCATCTGCAACCCTTTTTATTTGAAAACATTTAGTTTGTCTCCTCTTCTACCCAATATGCCTGTTCACCATTGACCAGTGTTCTGGCGCATATTAAATGCTTCTGATAGTACTCCTCATCAAGGCTGGCAATTACAACCTTCCCTGATTTTCTACTTGCATGTATGAACTTGTTGTCGCCTATATAAATTCCAACATGGTTGATTCTTCCTTTATTGCCAAAAAAGAGGAGATCGCCTGGTTTTAATGCGCTTACTGGAATTATTTCGCCTGCCTTCGCTTGTTCTCTTGATGTTCTCGGAATGAAAATTCCTGCTGCCTCGTAGGACTTTTTCGTCAGGCCAGAACAATCTATTCCTCTTTCAGACAGTCCGCCGTAGCGATAAGGGGTATTGAGAAAGTTTAAGGCGTTTTCAATGATTTTTGAGGCAAAAAGGTTAGAACCAATATTTTCGATTGTCCCTTGACCTGACAGAGATGTTTCTCTTTCTGTTGTTTCTTTATAACTCGCCATTTCAGGTATTACCAGTGTTTGACCAATTTTTATTTTTCCATCAGTTAATAAGTTTGTTTCTTTGAGCGCCGAAACGCTGATCCCAAATTTTTCGGCAATAGATTCAAGGGTGTCTCCAAGTTTTACCCTATAATAAACCTTTGAGGAAACCGGAGCAATAGGAGTTGGGTTTACTAAAGGAGGAATTTCTTTTACTATTCTGGCAACAATGAGCGTTCTACCTGGTTGGATCGTATTTGTTTTTAATCCGTTGAGCCGTTTTATGCTGGCAACAGTGGTGCGATATTTACTTGCAATTTTGTTCAGTGTTTCTCCCTTTTTTACAGTATGATATTTATTGATGGAAATTGTTGTTGTCTGCGGTGTTGCTGGTGTATCTTCATTTGAAGCGTTCTGGGATTTATTTTCTGTAATTGCAATCACCTGCTGTGTACCAGAATCTGTTAGTTTATCTTCTGTTTTTAGAATGATTTTTTGTCCCAGCGCAAGTTTTGAATTTTCTAAGTTATTCAATCTTTTCAATTCTTCTATCGGTATTCCTGTTTTTTTGCTGATGGAAAAAAGAGTATCTCCCTTTTTCACAAAGTACACATTTGAATCCGAAGAGGTATTGACTTTTTTTATTTCTACATAGGACTTTTGTACCTTTTCCTGCTGGACGAGCGCAAGTTTCTGTCCAGGGAAAAGGGCATTTGTTTTTAAGTTATTGAACGCCTTTAATTTTTCAACTGATACGCCTGTTTTATTGCTGATGGATGAAAGAGTATCACCCTTTTTCACAATATAGTAATTGGAATCAGCAGTTTTTTGTGCTGTTTCATACTTATTCACAATGAGGGTCTGCCCGGGATATATTTTGTTTGAAGTGAGATTGTTCCACTTTTTCAATTGCTCTGGAGTTGTATTATATTTTTGTGCGACAGACGACAGTGTTTCTCCTTTTTTTATAGTATGACGCTGGATAATAGTATTAGCATAAGTCATATTTACAACTGTGAATATTACAACGGCTAAAAAGAGTAAGGATTTTTTCACTTTTCCTCCTTTTCAAGAAGCTCAAACATTTTTGCTATTTCCTTTTTCTTTTCTTCAAAATATGTGTCAATTCGTGATTTTAATCCTTCCATTCCCTCAAGAATTGAGATTCTCTCCGCCAATTTTTCTTGTTGTTCAATGATAATGGAAAGTGCCTTTGCCAGAGGATCTGGTAGTTGACCATGGTCAAGGTCAACCTTTCTGACAGGATGCGTGCCAGCGACTCTTGCAGGTACTCCCACAACCGTGGAACCTGCGGGTACATCTTTTATTACCACAGAACCTGCCCCGATTTTTGCACCCTCCCCTATTTCTATTGCTCCCAGCACAATCGCTCCTGCTCCTATGACGACATTATTCCGAATCGTTGGGTGTCTCTTTTTTTTTTCAAGAGAAGTTCCACCAAGCACGACCCCCTGATATATTAACACATCATCGCCAATTTCTGAAGTTTCGCCAATGACAACACCCATTCCATGGTCAATGAAAAATCTTCTTCCAATGGTTGCCCCGGGATGAATTTCAATTCCTGTAAGGAACCGTGCAATGTGGGAAATAAATCTTGCAAATGTTTTTGCTCTGTGTGTCCAGAAGTAATGTGATATGCGATACATCCATATGGCGTGAAGTCCTGGATAACACAGCAGGACTTCAATCAAATTTCTTGCAGCAGGATCTTCTCTAAATACTGTTTGAATATCTTCTTTTATTTTTGTTATCATAAGTTCAGAATACCAGGGTTTTCCAGCGCAATTTTTAATTTTTGTAAAAATGCTCCACCATATGCGCCGTCAACAACCCTATGGTCAAGGGATAAAGTAATCCACATTGTTTTTCCGATGACGATGTTATCATTTTCAGCAACCGGTTCTGCTTCAACAGAACCCACAGCCATGATTGCGGTACCTGGAGGATTGATGATTGCCTGAAATTGAACTACGCCGAACATGCCAAGATTTGTGATTACAAATCTACAGTTTTCTGTGTCTTCCTTTGTAATTTTCCCGCTTCTGGCTTTCTCTACAAGTCCAGACCTGATTGCTGATATTTCATCTATGGTTTTATCTTTCACATTTTTCATAACAGGCACAACCAATCCATGATCTGTATTCACCGCAATACCTATGTCTACAGTATCATGATAATGTATTTCATTGTTGATAAACGAGGCATTGAGCAAGGGAAAATCAGAAATGATTCTGGAAACGTAGAAGATAAGAAAATCAGTATAAGTGAATTTTTTACCGTTTGATTGAGAGATATTTTTCAACTTTTCTATGTTGTTCATCAGAACCTTTGTTGAAAGGTAGTAATGCGGAATATTCTGTTTACTCCATGACAATCTTTCAGCAATGATTTTTCTCACAGGAGATAGTTGCTCAATTTTTCCAGAAGTGGCGGCTTGCCTCTGTTGTTGCGCATAGGCTTCAACATCTTTTTTTTCTATTCTTCCTCCTTCACCGGTTCCTTTTACTTTTTCTATATCTATGCCAAGTTCGCTTGCCAATCGCTTTGCTGCAGGACTTGCTTTGATTCTTTCTTTTTCTACTGTCTGTTCAATTTTTTCAACGGACTTTGTTTCTGACTCTTTTTCAATTTCTGGCATTTGCTGAACACCTGCAATCTCGGGGATTGCTTCATCGGGGGTATCTGAAATATACCCAATCACAGTTGTGACAGGCACTGGTTTATCTGATGGTTCATAAAGGATTTTTCTCAAATAGCCATCATACTGTGATTCAATCTCAAAGTTTGTTTTATCGCTCATAACTTCAAGTAAAACTTCCCCTTTGTTAACTCTATCGCCTTCCTTTTTCAGCCATTTGCTAACATAGCCTTCTTCCATTGTCTCACCAAGCTTTGGCATAATAATTTCATGAATCATTTTAAGACCTCCCTGACTCCATCAATAATGCTTTCAACAGATGGTATTGCGAGTTTTTCGAGATTTGGTGCTTTTGGCATTGGTACGTCTGCGCCTGCCACCCTTTTTATTGGTGCATCAAGATAATCGAAGCATTCTTCCACAATGGTCATTCCTATTTCTGCTCCTGCACCTGCTGTTTTTGTGTCTTCCTCAACGATTACGACTCTATTTGTTTTCATGACGGATTTTTTTATGGTTTGCTTATCAAGTGGAAGGAGCGTTCTTAAATCCACAACTTCCACGCTAATACCTTCCTTTTCAAGAATTTCTGCTGCCTGAAGCGAAAACAGGAGCATTCTTGAATACGTGAGAATCGTAACATCACTTCCCTGTTTTTTTATGTCAGCAATCCCGATAGGTGTTAAATAATCTCCTTCAGGCACAGGTCCTTTTGTATTGTAGAGCATTTTATGTTCAATGAAGACAATAGGATTATCCTCACGTATGGAGCTTTTCAAAAGACCTTTTGCATCTGCGGGCGTAGCAGGCATTACAACTTTGATACCAGGGATATGCATCAACCATGCTTCAAGGCTTTGTGAATGATGCGCGCCAAGAGTTCTTCCTGCACCGCCCTCTGTTCTGATTGTCAGGGGAACTTTACACTTTCCTCCGAACATATACCTAATTTTGGCAACCTGGTTGTTTAACTGGTCCATACACAGACCAATAAAGTCAATGTACATAATTTCAACCACAGGCCTCATCCCGAGCAGCGCAGCGCCAAGTCCGGTGCCGACGATTGCTGCCTCAGATATTGGTGTATCTCTGACTCTGTCTTCGCCGTATTTATTCATCAGTCCTGCTGTGACGCCGTATGC
>JBMFLH010000038.1:0-16998 GCA_049971295.1 Candidatus Ratteibacteria bacterium
CGCTCCAATTCAAATCCCCTATCATGGAAAGAAAAAGGGTGGGTGAGGGGATTTGAACCCCCGGCATCCAGAGCCACAGTCTGGCGCTCTATCCGCTGAGCTACACCCACCATCAGACATATTATTTTACACAAAATCTGAATTGAGTAAAATAAATTATAACTTTTCCGCAAAAGGGATGGTTCATGAAAATATTATATCAACTTTGTCTCGCAGGGATACTGGGTATGTTCATCATTTCAGGATGTGTTCAAAAAGAAATTGCCTTTTCAGTTTCCTTATCAGAGGAAAATAAAATGGAAACAGAACTGAGCGTAAAAACAGGCGATGTATTCAAGATTGAACTTGAATCCAATGCTACAACTGGTTATCAATGGTTTGTTAAGTACGACCATAAGTTTTTAAATCTCAAAAAAAGTGAATATGTTTCGCCTGTTTCTCAAAAGTTAGTTGGAAGTCCAGGAAAACAGATCTTTGTTTTTAATGCCGTGAAAAATGGTGAAACAAATATTGAATTTACATATAAAAGGTACTGGGAAAAAGATAAGCTTCCTGCGAAAACTATAGTGTATAAAATAAGGATTGTGAAGGATTAGTCAAATGTTTGATCTTAAAGGGAAAAAGGCGCTTGTAACAGGAGGTAATTCTGGAATTGGTTTTGGAATTGCAAAGGCACTTGTTCAATCTGGAGTAACAGTTATCATTGTTGGAAAAGACAATAAAAAAAATAAAAATGCACTATTTGAATTAAAGAAAATCAATGATGCTTGTGATGCATTTCAATTTGATTTACAAAATTATAGAAAAATTCCAGAATTTTTTAAAAATCTCATAGTTAAATTTGATGCTTTTGATATTCTTATTAATTGCGCGGGAATTACCATACGAAAAAGGGCAGACCTGTTATCAATTGATGAGTGGGAAAAGATTATTGCTGTGAACCTTACGAGTTGTTTTGTACTGACAACTCAATGGGCGAGATCTTTAATCAAAAAAAATCAAAGCGGTTCCTGTGTGATTGTTTTGTCGTTGATGTCAGAGGTAGCAAGACCTACGACCTCTGCCTATGGAGCATCAAAAGCAGCCTTGAAGCAACTTGTACGGTCCTTTGCGGTTGACTGGGGAAAATTTAATATTCGTATAAATGGCATTTCCCCGGGATATATAAAAACAGAGCTCACTGAACCACTCTACAACGATTCTGAATTTTCCAATTGGATAATCAAAAGAACTCCTCTTGGAAGGTGGGGAACACCTGAGGACATTGGACCTTTAGCGGTTTTTCTATGTTCGGATGAAGCATCGTTTATTACAGGCCATACTGTATTTGTTGATGGCGGTTTTCTGGCTTCATTATAATAAAGTTTTCCTGAAATGGCTGAGGATCAGCTTTCTTACAAAAAAGATGTGAGTGAGAAAAAAGTGAGCGCATCTTAACCAGTATATTTCTGGTTTCCCAATGGATTCCCACAATTTCAAAGTATACACTGGCTTGACAGATGTATCGTATTTAGCATTAATCATCAAAACATTGTTCAATTTTCTGGCATAGGTTAGGGGGTCAATGCTTTTCCATCGCGAAATAAGCGTTTGTTTGTCAATGAGACCAAATAATTTTCTTTTATAAATTCTTGCAATAAAATCTCGTGAATCCCATAGCATGTTTGCCAGATCTCCACCACCGACGATATAAATTCCAGAAGAAATTCGCAAATCAATTAAGTGGACAAGGTTTGCAATGGTTGCTCCAAGGCTGATACCAAGAATTCCGATTTTTTCATTTTCCTTTTCTAAAAAGTCAATCGCTTTTCTTACATCAACCACTGCCTGTATTAAGCCATTTTTGAAAATTTCAGGCCAATCTAAATCTTGTGGCAATCGTGTAATTGGTCTTTTTTTGGAAATTCTTGCAGGTGCATAAGGCATTACCAGGAGAAAAGATGAAAATCCCTTTTTCGCAAGATACCTACAGAGACATTTTGTCATAAATATCATTGAGAGGCCGTGTATTACTATGATAACTTTCCTGCAATTGTGTATTCTATAATAGAAGCCAGACACTTTATCACATATTTCTAAGCCAGTTGGTCGGCCGGATCGAAACTTCACCAGAAAAACATCGTAATTTGTTGCTTTCCTGATCAGCGTGACATGGAACTCATCAGTTTTTTGATAATCAAAAATTCCTCTGTACATGATTTTTATTTTAATTATGTTGGGAAATTTTGCAATGCTTTGTTTGTCAAAGTCGTTCTATCGGGTTATTATTATTCAAAAGGAGGGGGAATTATGGCGAAAAAATTTGGGAAAATTGAGATGACTGTCTGGAAGTTTATCCGGCTTGTGATTTTCCTTGTAATCACAATTACTGGCTTTATACTGAGCCACTACAATCCTCAATTTGCAACATTTGGCTGGGGATATACATTTGGATTTATCGGAATGGCAATTTTAATTGGTTGAATCAAGATGCCATGTTCAATATGATTTCATGTAAATCCTTGATTTGATCATATTTTGCATAACCACCTGGCTTTGCCCATTTGATTTTTTGTTCTGAAGGAAACTTTCCAGTTTCAATAAATACTTCTGAAATTTTTTGAATATCTTTTATAGACAGAAGATATTCATTATTATCAACATTGATGCGCTCTATAAATTCTTCTGGTATCTGAGCAATTTTCTTTGCTGCAACATAAATAAGTCCATTAAACATTACAAAAGATTCTGTATCAGAAAGAAGTGTCAGAGGCCTTTGATGGATGCCGAGTAGGTAATCAGCATAATACTCTATATTATCCCTCAAGAGATTTTCATACGATTCTTCCAGCATTTCCTGCTTTCCATTATTCCAGCGTATTTTACATTGTGCATAGAACCCTTTATCATTCGATGCATTACCTTCAAATTGAATTTCTGCATTGTCGCAATAAATTTTTTCAATATCTTTGGTCTTTTTTGAACAGGCATGTGTTAATATGAGCCTGATATCCTCTACATGTTTTGTGGAGGCGAGAACGAAAACAGTATCCATTCCTTGAATATCATGCACTCTGTATAATTCAGATTGAACTTCCTCCACCGTGTCCCAGGAAAAAAGATCTGTTATACCACACCAGAATAAAATGTTATGGATATAATGACTGATTGCATTGCCAAAACACGAGTCAAGGACAAACTTGCCGTCGAGGATAAGCTTACCAGCCCATGGAGACCGCCTAAAATATGATGCATACCTTGGCCAATGTCCAATAAAAGTAATTTTCTTTACTTTACCAAATTCGCCTGAAATAATCCTTTCTTTTATTTTATGTCTTAATTTTTGAATAATGAAGTTAAAGCCAACAGTTGTCTGCCTGATGGCATTTTTTTCATTGATCAGCATCTTCTGGAGTTCAAAATAGTCGAGAGTTGGTGGTTTTTCAAGATAAACTGGCAATTTGCGTATCACTGCCTGATTATGCATTTCAGCATGAAGATGAATAGGAGTGGGAATTGTAACAAAATTTAGCCTTGAGGAAAAATTGTCAAGCATTTTAATATAGTTATCAAAAAGTTCAACGCCCCGCTTATGAATTTTCAATTCTTTAATTGTCTGAGTAAATTTTTCCACTTCTATATCGCAGGTACAGAGAAGTTTAATTTTTTTCTTACGTTCGAGTTCATAAACGGCTTTGTGATGTGCTACTGCAAACCCACCCAATCCAATAATACCCGCATTTAATTGTGAATTCATTTTAGCTATCCTTTTGTTAAGTGTTTTCTAACCCACGTCATTGCTTCGATACCGTGCCATCGATGTTCACCGTCAAAGACGATGTGTTTAAAAAATTTTTCTTTTACAAGGATTCTGTAAGCCCTTTTGATTGTTTTAATTTGCGAGTATACATTATTCAAGCCGCTTTTTCCATTAAGGGGGTCTTTTGTACCGGTTTCAACCAGCAATGCTCGCGGTGCAATCAATGCCGCGATGTCGCCCATATCAAGGTATCGATACAAATTGGGTACATAATTACAGGAACAGTTTGTACACATTTGAAGGAGAGATTCTTTGTACCCATACATGTAACCACTAATGACACTGCACTTTATTCTGTCATCAAGAGCACCTGCCCACAAGGTTTGTAACCCTCCACCTGAAAGACCCACGCATGCAATATTATTTTTTTCTGTATCCTTTCTCGTTCTTATGTAATCAATCAACCTGTGCACATCCCATGCCCACATTCCTGTTACGGTCATTCCGAGAGGAATTGCCATATTGTTTAGCCAGAGGCATGAAGATGAAAGGATGTTTCCCTTTGCCCATTTTTCCTGTCTTTCACCAAAGCCCCTGGCATCAGGACAGAATACCATAAATCCTTGTTTTGCAAATTGCACACCATAATCATAGTTATAGTGTTTGATGGCATCGGCAATTTCAGGTATATCGGTTCTCCCGGCAACTGAATATTTACCGCCACTTCCATGGCCATGCAATGCTATAACTACAGGAAATTTTTCATTTTCTTGTTTTGGCTTTAACAAATAAAAAGGCATTACGACATCTGGTTCTGTTTTTATTTCCATGTGTATCCTGTAAAATTCTGGAAACTCAGCAGTTTCATTGATTTTGGGTTCGGGCTTGCATTTCTGGAACAGGTGATAGCCAATCAATTGTTTGAGTTTTCTTCTTGTTTTTTTCTCCCATTGAATAAATTCTTCTTTATTCCTTGCGCGAAGGGAAAGTGGTCTCTCCTGCGTCTCAAAACATTTTTCTAAATGCTGGGCTGTTGTATATTTTTCCATCTATCCCCCTCTGTTTATATGAAAATAAATTATAAACAAGCAATGAAAAATTGCAAGCAAAAAATTTATTTCTATTCTGCTGAATTTATTGAAAATGTGATATACTAATATTATGGATTTTCTTGAACTGGTAAAAAACAGACAGAGTGTCAGAGAGTATAGACAGGACTCTGTGCCACAAGAGGTACTTGAACGATGTTTTGAAGCTGCGAGACTTGCTCCTTCTGCATGCAATTCCCAGCCATGGAGTTTTATTGCGGTTACAGATAAAGAATTGATTACTCAGATTGCAGATAGGGCATTTTCTGGCATATACAGCCTTAACAGTTTTGCAAAAAGTGCTCCGGTTATTGTGGTTGTTATTACTGAACGCTCGCGTTATTCAGCGTGTCTTGGCGGATATTTTCGCGGCACCCAGTATAATCTTATTGACATTGGAATTGCTGTTGAACACTTTATACTTCAGGCAACAGAAGAAGGGCTTGGTACATGCTGGATTGGCTGGTTTAACGAAAAGGAAATTCACAAAATTTTAAACATTCCTTCGAGAAGAAAAATAGATATACTTGTTACTGTGGGTTATCCAGCAAACAGTGAAATCAGGGAAAAGAAAAGAAAATCTCTTGATGAGATTAGAAAATATAAATAAAAGGGAGAGTTCTATGAAAGCAAAAATCGCAGTAGAGTGTTTGATGGTTTTTCTTTTTTCTTCTGTATGTGTTTTTGCTGCACCGCCAAAATCACTAATCAAAAGAATTAACGAGGCAAAGGAATTTCTTGACGATATTATGGAAGCTCCTGACACTGAAATACCTGCAGCCCTGTTTGAAAATTGTAAAGGTATCATCATTATGAAACAATACAAAGCGGGCTTTATTTTTGGTATCAAGGGTGGTTTTGGAGTTGCCCTTGCGAAGGATGAAAAAACAGGCAAGTGGAGTCCACCGGCATTTGTAAAATCAGGAGAAGGCAGTTACGGTGTTCAAATAGGTGGCCAGGCTGTTGACTCCATTTTACTGATAATGAATAAGGAAGGAATGGAAATGTTAATGAAAACAAAGTTTAAACTCGGAGTTGATGGTTCTGTGGCAGCAGGTCCGGTTGGAAGAGATGCGTCTGCAAAGCTCGGTCCAGGAACCGCAATTTTGGTATATTCTCGCGCCAAAGGCCTATACGCAGGAGCAACAATTGAAGGTGGGCTAATAATCAATGATGACAAAGCAAATGAGCAATTCTATGGTATTAAAGGTATTACGGTTCAGGATATTTTGTTTGCAAATACTGTAGAAATGCCTGATGCTGCCAGACCTTTAATAGACGCGTTAAAAAAATATGAGATGAGATATAAAGAAATAAGAGAAAAGAAAATGCAATGAAAACAACAGAAATCAAAGTGAAAACAGGAACAAACAGAACTTTACAAAAAGGAGGTTGATGATTGTTATCAGGCTGGTGGGGGAACCGTCAAAATTTCTGCGGGTACATTTTTTATGTTTGATTCTCTCCATCTTCGCAGCAATGTGAATATTATTGGAACCAAAGGTAAAACCGTTTTGAAAAAATGCAGAACCTTTTCCTCAAAATTGTCGGCAGATCTCGGCCACGGACATTACGATGTGTCAGTAGAAAAACCACACTTGTTTAAGCCCGGAATGGGTATATATATCAGAGATACAAACGGTCTGGGTTTTTACGGCACAGTGGCAACTGTGACATGGAAAGAAGGGGATAGAATTGGTATAAATAGAATGTTAAACCACGATTATGCGAGAATAAGGAATGCGACGGTTTCAACAGTTTTTCCTGTTGTCAGTGGATACTATGTCAATAACCTGGGGATAGAAGACATTACAATTGATGGAAATGGAAAGGAAAATGATTTTATAGACGGCTGCCGTGGTGGTGGAATTTTTCTTTTGCAGTGTCATGGGGTCGAGATAAAAGGCGTCACTGTAAAAAATTATAATGGAGATGGTATCAGTTTTCAACAGTGCACAAAACTTACAATAGAAGAATGTGAAGTCCTAAATAATTATGGCTCAGGGCTTCATCCTGGAAGTGGGTCTGCAGGCGTGATTATGAGGAACTGTAAAATTAAAGGTAATAGAAAAGATGGTGTCTTTTACTGCTTGCGAGTTACCTACACATTACTTGAAAATTGTGAAGTATTAGAAAATAGGAATGATGGTATTTCTATTGGCGCAAGAGATACAGACCATATTATCAGAAACAATTTGATAACAAAAAATCACGGGTATGGTATCTATTTTAGAAAGGCAGACAGAGTTATGGGTGGACACAGGAATTTGATTAATTTCAACACCATTGATAGCAATTGTCAGAAAGAAGGTAGGGCAGAGGTTTTTATAGAAGATATAACCGAGGATATTTGGTTTAAGAAGAATAAAATTCAGGGTGGAAAAAATTCACTTTATGGAATCGTTGCTGGAAAAGGATGTAGAAGGATTTGTCTCACAAACGACAATGAGTTTGTTGGTGTGAGACATAAGATAAGTCCTGACAGCGTTTTTTCATTTACTATGCCAAGAAAAATTTCAGTAGGACCTGACTATTTGGTTAATAAGTCGGTAAGGCATCTGAATATTGAGTTACAGTGAATTTTGTGTTAATATAATTGCCCACAGTTATCTGATTTGACCGGGAGGAACAATGAATATACAGGGTAAAAGAATGGGAATTCTTGTTGGAGGAGGTCCTGCGCCTGGAATCAATGGCGTTATTGGTGCTGCAACAATTGAGACAATCAATCATGGTATTGAAGTTGTGGGTATCTACGATGGATTTAAGTGGCTATCTCAGGGAGACATTGCCCATACAAAGAAACTTACGATTAATGATGTAATAAAAAGCCGTTTTGATGGTGGTTCAATTCTGAATACTTCGCGTGAAAATCCCACAAAAAGTGAAGAAAAGATGAAGAATGTTGTTGATTCACTGAAGAAACTTGGCATCAACTGGCTGGTTACTATTGGTGGGGATGATACCGCGTTTAGTGCCAGTCAAACATATAAATTTGCGAATGAAAGTATTCGTGTAGCTCATGTGCCAAAAACTATTGATAATGATTTACCACTTCCTGCAAATATGCCCACCTTCGGATTTCAAACAGCCAGACATGTTGGTGCAGAACTTGTCGCAAATCTTCTTGAAGACGCACGAACCACACATAGATGGTATCTTGTGGTTGCCATGGGAAGAACTGCCGGACACCTTGCACTTGGCATGGGCATTGGTGGTGGTGCCACAGTAACCCTTATTCCTGAAGAATTTAGGAAAACGCCTACCATTGATGATGTCTGCAGTATTATTGAGGGCTCCATTTATAAAGCAAAGGCACTGGGGCAGGATTATGGTGTAGTCGTGATTGCTGAAGGAATCGGAGACCTCTTAAAAGAGGAATTAAAAGATAATCCTCTTGTAATGGTTGAATATGATGAGCACGGACATTTTAGAATGGCTGAA
The DNA here is from genome assembly GCA_049971295.1 of Candidatus Ratteibacteria bacterium. Lineage (GTDB taxonomy): Bacteria > Ratteibacteria > UBA8468 > B48-G9 > DTJG01 > DTJG01. The sequence continues at coordinate 8,272 of JBMFLH010000038.1, forward strand.
GTGCCATTGTGCTTAATTATCAAGAGGACCCTGAATCAGAGATTTCAGAGTAGAGGTGAAAAGGCGCAATTTGTAGATATTACGATAGGATATGAATTAAGATGTGCAAAACCAATACCATTTGATATTGAATATACACATCAACTCGGGTGTGGAGCCGTGAAATACTTGCTTGATAAAACAGAAGGAGGATATAAATCCGGAGCCCTGATATCAATTCAAGCAGGCAGGATCGTTCCTATTGCTTTTGATGACATACTTGATCCGAAAACGGGTAAGACTGCTGTAAGAAAGGTTGATGTTTCTGCGGATTATTATTTGGCTGCTCGGGATCTGATGATCAGGCTTGAAAAATCCGATTTTGAAGACAGGGAAAAACTGGAAAAGATTGCATCCGCAGCAAAGTGTAATATTGAAGAATTTAAGAAAAGGTACTCTGGATTAATATGACACTTGAAAAATTGTAAAAGAATTTTTAACTGGTAAAAGATGATAATATACCCGGGCAAGCAGGCAAAATTTAGATCTTTTCCTGTTCCAATTAATAGCGTGGAGATTACAGGATTTTTCAGTTGTTATCTTAAAAACAGTAGAAGAATCAGTATCCCTTTTTTGTACAGATTGTTTGAGAAGTACGGAGCCATTGATAATTTTAGAGTTGCCTCAGGTCTTAAAAAAGAAATCACCAGACGTCTTGCCACTGACTTTGACCTTTACAAATGGATGGAGGCGGCATCCCGGGATTTACAGAACGATTATCATGAGGAACTTGCAAATCTTCTTGATAATCCTGTAGAACTCATCTCAAAAATCCAGGAATCATCCGGCTATATTGATACATTCTATACTGACACGTTCAAGAAATTGAGATTTACAGACCTTGATAATGGCCACAAACTTTATTGTGGCGGCCACCTGATTCAATCTGCTGTTGCCCATTGCAGGTCTACCGGAAAAAATCATTTTCTTGATATTGCCGTAAAATGGGCAAATTTCATCAGCAGAAAGTATGAATCAAAGCAGATTTTGAAAAATGATGGACATCCTTGAAGTTGAAATGGCTTTGGTTGAGTTATATCGCACTACTGGAAATGAAAAACATCTGTATTTAGCAGATTCGTAGCCACGATGAATTTTTTATAAAAATGTAAAGCTTAAGATGATTCCATATTTTGCCCGGGCAAACAGGGACTTTCAAAAATGATAATCTGGGTTCCTTATAGCAGGAAACATAACAATGGATAAAAACGTAAAATTGAACGAGAAAATGATCAGGGCCCTGGTGAAAAAATACGGTTCACCACTGTTTTTGATTTATTCTTCCAGATTAAAAGAACGCGTGAAACTTTTCCGAGAATTGCTTCCACGAATAGAACCATTTTATGCCGTGAAAGCAAATCCACATCCCTCAATATTAAAATTTTTTTTGAAAAATGGTTTTGGCTTTGATGTTGCTTCAAAAAATGAAATAGAGACAGTTTTGAAACTCGGAGGAAATCCTGAAAAAATGATTTTTGCGAATACCGTGAAGTCACCTGAATCATTGAAATTTGCGCAAAAAAACCAGGTGATGTTGATGACTTTTGATTCTGAGTACGAGCTTGCCAAGATTGCAAAGTTTTGTCCTGACGCTCGTGTTGTGGTAAGAATTAAGGTTCCCAATGTTGGTTCTGTCGTTGAGTTATCCCTAAAATTCGGCGCTGAACCTGCAGATGCAATTCCGCTTTTGATAAAGGCGTATAAAATGGGATTGAGGCCAGCAGGTGTGAGTTTTCATGTTGGTTCTCAGTGTCTGGAGATTTCAAATTTTGTGGAAGCACTCGAAATTTCTTCTATTATTTTTCACGACGCACTCTTGAAAAAAATTCCGCTTGAAATTCTTGATATAGGAGGTGGTTTCCCAATTGTTCATTCTGATTCTGAGCCAGATATTTTTCCACAAATGGCTGGACGAATTTCAACAGAAATTGATAGATTATTTGATAAAAATATAAAGATTATTGCAGAACCAGGAAGATTTCTTGTGGGTCCTGCCTGTATTCTCGTTACCCGTGTTATAGGCAAATCCATCAGGAATAATAAGCACTGGTATTATCTTGATGATGGAGTATATGGATGTCTGTCAGGAATTGTTTATGACCACTGTAAATACCAGTACAAGGTGTTCAAAAAAGGGCCCACCCAGATTTCAACGCTTGCCGGTCCGACATGTGATTCCTTTGATGTAATTTCAATCAGTGAAGAGTTACCGGAACTTGAGTTCGGGGACATTGTATACATTGAAAACATAGGTGCATATTCACTTGCTTCTGCGACTCACTTTAACAGTATTCCACCAGCAAAGACAATTTTTCTTAACACGGGAGGTTGATATGAAACGTGAACATAGAACAAGAATAAATCTAAATGAACTACCCGACTGGATGAGAAAAAAGAAATGTCCCCACAAAGCGAAATATCTTTCTGGCTTAAGAATACTGCCCAGAAAAATAACCGGTAAAGAAACGCTTGAAGAAATTATTGACAATGCTTTTCTGGCTTATAATGCAGCCAGATTAAAAGAAGGTTGCAGGTTGTTTACCGAAAGAATGCTTGCAGATGATGTGACTATTGGAATGAGTCTTGCTGGTGCCTTAACCCCTGCTGGACTTGGACCAAGTTCCATCGTGTCTCTTATTGAGGCAGGATTTGTTGACTGGATTGTCGCAACAGGCGCTAATCTATATCATGACCTTCACTATGCATTCAACCTTCCTCTTTATGTTGGTACACATCTTGTTGATGATGCGGACCTGAGAAAAAATGATGTTGTAAGAATTTATGATATATTTCTTGGGTACACTGACTGTTTGATGGAAACCGACAAAATTTTAAGATCGATTCTTGTTCAACCAGAATTTCAAAAAGAAATGGGAACAAGCGAATTTTATCACCTTCTTGGAAAATATGCGAATGAATTTGAAAAAAAGAATAAGTGTCACGGAGTATCGATTCTTGCTGCTGCATACAGAACAGGGGTACCGCTTTTTACAAGTTCTCCAGGGGATTCAACGATAGGAATGAATATGGCCGGGTTAGAAATTGAGGGGAATAAACTGAAAATTAATCCGAGTATTGACGTGAACGAAACAACTGCTATTGTTCTCAACGCAAAAAGGTCAGGAGGAAAATCTGCTGTGTTTCTGGTAGGTGGCGGAAGCCCCAAAAATTTTATGCTTCAGACAGAACCCCAGATACAGGAAATCCTTCTTATCAGGGAAGTTGGACATGATTACTTCTTTCAAATAACCGATGCCAGACCCGACACTGGTGGCTTATCCGGCGCCACACCCCATGAAGCAGTTTCGTGGGGAAAGGTTGACCCTAATATGCTGCCTGACGCAATTGTATGTTATCTTGATTCTACAGTGGCATTACCAATAATTACTCACTATGCTCTTGCAAAACACAAACCAAGACCACTGAAAAAGTTATATTATAAAAGAGAAGAACTACTTGAAAAACTTATCCGTGAATATTTTGCGCACAATCCCAAAAAAACCGTTGGTAATATTGACGAAATAAAGAAATTTTTGTAAAGAATTAACTTCTGGTATAACTGATTTCAGGCAAAATATCCTGTAAGAAAAGCATGCCTGTATAAAATGGTTTTCCATCGATTGTTTCCACAACAGGAATAATATGGGCGCCGGTTTTTGAAAATGTCTTGACGGCATCTTCGACTGAGGAATCCTTTTCAATAAAAGGATATTGGGAGTCAAGCAAATCTGCTGATATAATTAGGCATGCCATATCCTCGCTGAAAAGTATATCTCGAACATCTTCAAGATGTACAACTCCTTTGTACGCATAGCTTTCGTCAACAACAGGATAAATTGAAAACTCAGTATTTTTTAGTTTTCTGGCAATGTCGCATATTGAGGTAAGGAGATCAAAAGGTTTGATATCATAGTGAATAAAGTCCTCAATAAATGAACGTTGTCCTTGTTGTGGAATGCCGGGAAACAAAAGAACTCTCGTCATGACGGGACTTACAATTGTTGTGATGATGCACAAAATTATGACAGCATTGAAAAGAACCCCTGGAAGAAGTCCTGCATCGTAAAAAACTACACCAATAGCAAGAGCGCCAGTCAACTGGGGTACTGAAAAAAAACCAAAGCCAAGGGATTCTCTAATTGAGAACATTGCATTTCTTGAAGCAATGTAAATAGAAAAAATTCTCACAAACATCAGTACAGCGATTGTGGTCACAGCGACTACAAAGTTATCCAGATACCTAAAAATATTTAAGTCTACCCTTGCGCCTATGATGATAAAAACAATCGGCACAAAAATTGCTGAAGAAATTAAGTTGATATTATTTCTGACCATCCTGTTTATATCAATATTGGCAAGAGAAATCCCTGCAAAGAAGGCACAAACGACTGCAGGTACCTGAAGAAATGCGCCAATAGCCACAACGATAACTACCAGCATTAACAAAATCGTCGTTTCATCCTCAGGAGTATTAATACCTCTAAGTCGCCTTAAGAGTTTTTCCTGAAGAAGTGGCAGGCCTTTGAAAACAACGATAAAAAAGCCGGATGAAAAAAAGAAAAATTTCAAAATGCCGTACAATTCATTTGAGATATGGAAGGCAAAAATAATCGTAAAAATAAAAAGGCTGACAAGGTCTGAAAACACAGAACTGACAATAAGCTGCTCAAAAAATTTCTTTCTCACATGACTGATTTTGCCAGTAAACTCCCTGAACAGCTGTACCACAACTTCTGAAGCAGGAGAGCCAACGAGAGTGAGCATATAGAAAGATAAAAATAACCTGTTATCGTATCCTGCATATCCTGATATTAAAAAGCCGTAAATAAAGCCAGCCAAAGCCGGAATCACCATATTAAACAAGAATAAACGAAATATTGATGTTCTATCTTTTGATGGTGTGATTTTTAATTCCAGACCTGCGGAAAACATCAGGAGAATAATTCCAAGTTCATAAAAATAACTTAATGATGAAACATTTTTTACCAGATTCAAACCCGATGGACCAAAAAATATCCCGGCAACAATATAAACAACAAGCGTTGGAATTTTTAATATCGCTGCCACAGGCCTGGCAAAACATATTATTATAAATGCGGCCAGAAAAAAGCCAAATGTTTCTCCCATAATTAAATTTTAAGACAAAAGCATATTATGCGTCAAAAGGTTTGACTAAACCATTCTTTAACTATTTCGTCTCAATATCACAAACTTGCGAAAGGAGGTGAACGAAATGAAAAAAATAATACTCATCGCAGCAGCGTTGATGCTAACAAAAGCTTACATGGTACTTGCTGCTGACCTGCCAGCAGGAAAAGGCCTATGGAACAAAGGAAAGTCCGGTCAGGAAATGAAAAGAGGTCCAGGTGAAATAGGACTTGGCCTTTATTCACAACTTAATCTCACAGAAGAGCAGAAGGCAAAGATACAGGAAATACAGAAAAGCAGGCGTGACCAACTTTCGGCTTTGAAAGAAGATACCACACTGAGTCACGAACAGAAAAGAGAAAAAATGAGAACCATCATGGAAAGCACTCAGAAACAGATGGATGAAATCCTAACTCCTGAACAGAAGCAGAAACTTGACCAATTAAGAGAACAGATGAGGGAAAGATTGAGACAGCATCAGGAAAAAATTAAAGAAAATAAACCATCTGAACAGCCTGCAAAATAATGTGATGAGCGGGGAGGATGCATCCTCCCCGCTTTTATTCAATTACATTCAGCCACCAGCGGTCCGGCAAGTTCCTTCAGAAAGAAAAGTTTTCCAGGCAGTGTTGGCATAAAGCTGCTTGGAACCCAGATATCAGGACCATATCTGAGGGTAACCCATAAACTCATTCCCTGCCACATCATTCCTCTTCCCAGTACACCATCGCAACCACCAATGATTTTATCCGCTTTCAGAAAAATACCTGGCCCAATAGTATTGGCAAAGCAAGGAACAAGTGTGGTTCTACTTTTGAAGCTTGTAATAGCATTTTGTTCAATTGTCAAAGGATGTAATCTGGCACCGAGACGATATTGCTGTTTTTTCCATTCGTCAATGGTCTTAAATTCTGCAGCGAAATGCGGCTCCCAGAAAGCGATATGAAATACTCTTCCAATACCAAAAATCACGACAAGTTTTGCACCCTGTTTTCTCAGTTTTTCAATTTTTTCAGGATACGCTGGTAGCAATTTTTTGGTAGCAAAATTCCTCTGATTTTTTGGTATTGTTAGTTTTCCAAGAGGCCCATAAAATGCCTGTTCCATTGCATTTTGAAATGCTCCAGGATTACTTGCTGGAAGCGTATTGCCATTTGCATCACTCCATTCATCCATATTGAAACCATATACATGCTGACAGGAAATATTCCATTCTTTCAGAAAGTACACAGCCCATTTATACATACCCATAGGACCGACTGGGAGAATCAAAATGATCTTTCTTCCCTCTTTATAGGCAGAAGCAATTTCGAATGCTATTTCATGACCCATCCTGATATCAAATTCCTCAAGAGAATCACATGGAACAGGTTTAAAATCTTTGTTCCACCATTTCTGTCTTTCAAGAATTTTATCGGGTGGATTGGAGCAGCACCTGTCGATTTTTTTCAAATCCCAACCAGATGGAAAAAAGTCTTCAAGCAATGAACCTTTGATTGTGTTAATCAGGTCCATGAAACCTCCTTGTTTTGATACTATTCAGCTTTCCCTGCGCACCCAAGGACATTTTTACATTTGTCAGCGTACATATTTTTTAAGGCATCTCTTGCGGGTCCGAGATATTTCCTCGGGTCGAATTCGGAAGGGTGTTCACTGAGGTACTTTCGTATCATCGCGGTCATTACCAGACGCCCATCTGAATCAATATTTATTTTGCAAACAGCAGATCTTGCTGCGCGACGCAGTTGCTCCTCAGGAACGCCAGCAGCATTCTCTATTTTTCCTCCGTACCTGTTGATCATGTCAACATATTCAGGAAGTACTGAGGATGCTCCATGAAGAACAATCGGGAAACCAGGAAGTCTTTTTTCACATTCTTCAAGAATATCGAATCTGAGTGGTGGAACTTTTTCTCCTGGCTTCAGCTTAAACTTGTACGCTCCGTGTGAGGTGCCAATTGAGATTGCCAAACTGTCAACGCCTGTTCTTGATACAAAATCCTGTACTTCTTCTGGTTTTGTATAATGGGATTTTTCAGATGATACATGCTCTTCAATGCCAGCAAGGACCCCGAGCTCACCCTCCACAGTCACATCAAATCTGTGCGCGTAGTCAACAACCTTTCTTGTCAGTTTAACGTTCTCTTCATAAGGCAAATGGGAACCATCAATCATCACAGAAGAAAAACCATTTTCGATACAGGAAACGCATAATTCATAGCTATCTCCATGGTCAAGATGCAGAGCTATGGGGATGTTTGACCCCATTTCTCTTGCCATCTGCACAGCTCCCTGTGCCATATATCTTAACATTGTTTGATTCGCATATTGTCTTGCTCCTTTTGAAACCTGAAGAATTACAGGTGACTTTACTTCTACGCATGCAGTAATAATCGCCTGCAATTGCTCCATGTTATTGAAATTAAATGCACCAATGGCATATCCACCTTTCATTGCTTTCTTAAACATTTCCCTTGTATTAACAAGTCCCAATTCTTTAAAACTGATAGACATTTTACCTCCTGTTAGTGGGTTTAATGATGCAGATAATTTTAACACAAATCACAAAAGTGACAAGAAAAGTTATTTCTGAAGGACAATTTTTATGAATTCCTCGCCTTTAATGATACCGAAACTGCCATTGGCGCACGCCCGCTCATTAAATGATTCTACACAGTCCGGTTGACTGTAGGGGTGATATACAAGAAATGGAACTTTTTGGTTTGTATGTCCTCTTATAGAAGCCGGAGTATAATGGTCTGGAATTATAGCAATTGATATATCGCTGAGATTGACTTTTTTAATAATTCTTCCAACAACTTTTCTGTCAAAATTCTCAATACATTTAACCTTAAGATATACGTTTCCTTCGTGCGAGGCTTCATCGGGCGCTTCGACATGTAAATAGACAAGGTCATATTTTTCAATAGCACCAACCGCTGCGTCTGCCTTACCTTCATAATTTGTATTATAAAGACCTGTGGCACCTTTGACATTGATAATATCAAAACCAGCGTAAATTCCGATACCCTTAATAAGGTCAACAGCTGAAATAACCGCGCCAGAAATTTTAAATCTTTCTGTTACAGGTTTCATGATGGGTTTTTTACCAGGTGACCAGGGCCAGATCAAATTTGCAGGATGTTTGTTTTCCTTTATTCTTCTTAAATTGATAGGATGCGCTTTTAATATTTGTTCTGATTGTTCCATAAGTTTTTTTAATATCTCCACGGTTTTCTGTGCGTTGATATTCCTGCAGCGGGGCAAAAGATTAATTACTTTTTCACCAATAAAATCATGGGGTGGAAAACACTCTATGTCTGAAGAAAATTTCTTTTTAAGAACAAGAATATGCCTGTAATCAAACCCGTGGTGAAATTGAATAAATTCAGTCGAAAGTTTATCATTAAGCGCCTCTATCAACTGTCTGCTTTCTCAGATGAAATATGCCCTGCAGAGTGACTAACGATGGCGCCATCCTTCACAAATATCGTATTACAGCGGAAAACAACATCATTTTTATCCAGATCGATGCCAAGGG
>JBMFLH010000039.1:0-16576 GCA_049971295.1 Candidatus Ratteibacteria bacterium
GCAAAAATCACAGGAATTGAAAAAAATCATTCTGACATATGCGCATCATTTTTCTGGCAGAATATCAATTATCTTTACAGGGACCAATGGGAACTGGTCACATTTAAGTTTACTGATACGTCCAGAGGGAAAAACGACATTGTATCCTGGCACTGGGATTTTGGAGATGGACAAACCAGTGATGAACAACATCCTGTACACACATATCTTTTGCAAAAAATGTACACTGTCAGTCTTACAATCACTGACAGAAACGGTAATTCAGACACTGTGTCAATGAATATAAAGGCAGAACAGGATTACAGTATTTCAGCCCTGTATCCACGGTCTTTAAATGAATATGTGAATGAGTTTAACTCATTTACCCTTTCAAAACTTCCTGATGAAGAACTCTTTGCACTTGCCGGAATCTGCAATAGTTATGATAACAAAGAGATTGAATTTCAATGTTACGATGAACTGCTTAATAGAAATCTTGAAACCAACCAGCATATCAAGGTTGCTTTTACTGCAGCCGAAATTGCCGCACAATTAAAAAAATATTCTGACGCAGAAAGAATTTATAAACATTTGATTGAAACAAAAAACATTCCTGAAGCAAGAGTTAAACTTGGATTTGTGTATCTTGCAGCAAACGACATTGACAGCGCTGAACAACAGTTCAAAATTGTTATCCCGGATAATGCCGTGGATACAAAAGTGAAAAGATCTGCCATAATCGGTCTTGGTGATGTTGCAAGATATAGAGCAGATACAAAAACTGCACTAAAATTATATGAAAGTGCTCTTTCAGATACATCTATTGAAAAAAAATCAGGTATTTATTCACAGCAGGTGCTTTTTTACCTGAAGAGGAAGGATTTTTCCACTGCCTTAGAAAAACTTTCAGTATGGGCAGATGAAATTCCCACCTGCAAACTTAAAGGCGATTGGTCCATCCTGACTGCAAGAGCATATTTATTGAAAAAGGATTACGAAAACGCATTCAGGGAACTTGAAACATACCAAAAAATATGTGACAAACCTGACAATCCTTATTCAGGATGGGCAACCTACTTGAAGGGTGAAATATATTTTGAAAAAGGGGAAAAGGAAAAGGCAAGACAAAATTTCCATAGTATCATTGAGAACTTTCCACAATCTCAAATATCAGAAATGGCAAAAGAAAAATTAAAGGAAATGGAAAAATGAAAGAAAAACTGAAGATTGAAAAACATAATGTTGACATATGTGTTGTTGGTGGCGGTATGGCTGGGATATGCGCTGCAATATCTGCTGCAAGAAATGGCAGTCGCGTGGTTCTGATGCACGATAGACCTGTACTGGGTGGAAATTCATCAAGTGAATGCCGCGTCCATATCTGTGGAGCAGATAGAAATACAAGGATAAAAACATGAGGGAGACAGGCGTTCTTGAAGAACTTTGACTTGAAAATCTCAGTCGTAATCCAGATAGAAGTTATTCAATCTGGGATCTTGTTCTTTTTGAAAAGGTAAAAGCAGAACAAAATATCACTCTTCTTCTGAACTGCTCGTGCTTTGATGCAGAAAATAGATGGAAATATTATTGTTTCTATTTCTGGATGGTAGACAACAACCCAGATTGTTCATCAGGTTTATGCAAAAATTTTAATAGATTGTTCTGGTGATGCCATTTTTGCCCCATTGACTGGCGCACTTTACAGAATGGGAAGAGAAGCCAGAAATGAATTTAATGAATCGCACGCCCCAGAAAACGCCGACAGTAAAACTATGGGAATGAGTTGCATGTTTATGGCAAGAGAATATGAAACCGCTCAAAAATTTGAGCCGCCTTCTTATGCGTATCGCTTTGAAACATGCGATCAGCTGCCTTATGGAAAACAGGGACATTCCTGGTTTGAAATGGGATACTGGTGGATTGAACTTGGTGGAGAATATCATTCAATATACGATACAGAAAAATTGCGGGATGAACTGATGAAAATTGTTCTTGGGGTGTGGGACCACATAAAAACTGGTGTCCCCTGAAACACAAAGCAAAAAACTGGGCACTTGAATGGTTGCAGTTTTTACCTGCAAAAAGAGAAAGCAGAAGATACATTGGCGAATATATCCTCACCCAGAATGACATTGAATCAGAAGGAAAATTTCATGATATTGTTGCGTATGGCAGCTGGCCCATGGATGACCATCATCCCGCAGGATTTTTTTCCATAAAAATAAAGGCGCCCTCTACGATTTTTTATCCTTCGCCTTCACCCTACGGCATACCCTATCGCTGCCTTTTCTCAAAGAATATCAGAAATTTGATGTTTGCAGGAAGAAACGCAAGTTGTACTCATATCGCAATGAGTTCCACCCGAGTAATGGGAACATGTTCCAGTATGGGTCAGGCAGCAGGCACAGCAGCAATCGCCATAAAAAAAGCATAATGCCCAAAGATGTATTGAAATATATTCATCTTTTGCAACAAACACTTCTTTATGACGATGCTTATATTCCTTACATTAAACAACAAATGCCAAAACTGACACAATTGGCGCGGATGGATGCATCAAGAGGAAATCCTGAACCTTTAAGAGATGGTATCAACAGGCCGGTTGGCGAACAGACACATAATTGGCACTGCCAGGAAAGGGACTGGGTATCCTACACTTTTTCGAGAGAAACACTGGTAAAAAAAGTCACATTAATTCTTGACAGTGGTCTGAACAAATTGATTGCGATGAGCCATCTGCAAAAGGATAATCAACTGGTTACCCTGCCTGACACAATGCCACGAAAATTCAGAATCGACATTAAACAACATGGAAACTGGAAGTTATTATACAGAATAAAAAACAATAATCAACGACTTTTCAAATGTGAAATAAAACAGAAAGTCAGCGCCATAAGATTTGTTCTTGAAAAAACCTATGGAGCAAAAATATCCTGCGTGTACGCATTTTACTGTGAATAATTTTTCACAAGCCAATCGCGGCTCTCAAAACCAATATCACATCGCTGATGTCAATAAAACCATCATTGTTCATATCGCAACTCTGGTAGTCATTTGGTTGGAGACCTATTGCCATTTTCAAACACATTATCACGTCAGTAATGTCAATGACTCTGTCTGCTGATGGGTCTGCCTTTTCTGCGTGTTTCATCACAACACTGATTTGCGTAAGATTATTTTCTGATACTTCAACGTCATCAATTTCCTGTGAATAATGGTAAGGGGCTGAAAACAGAAAATTGTAAATACCTGGAAGAAGTAACCTGAAAAATCTTCCTGTTTGCGATTCAGAAAAAACAAATGAATTGTCTGTGTCATGTCCTGGAATCTCAATTTTTGCATCTGATGGCATTCCATTTTCGCTAAAAACAGTTCCACATACACCTGTCAAACTGTGTGAAATAAATTGAACCAGCGCATCCCTATTATACTCCCAGTAAATAGAAGGTACTGGAGGCAAAAAATCTTCACTCAATTCAATTGTCACTTCTCTGCAATGCTGAAAATAATTCATATAATCCTGTCTTCCCCCAGTAATTCTATACCAGGCATAGCCATTGGTGATCCCATTTTCAAGGTCATCAAAATATGTACCGGGTGAATTCAGATGAACCGTATCAGCGTATTTTCTACTGATAGAAACAAACCAGTTATTGTCAGGATGCAATTTTTTCCATGTGTCCCAGGGATAATTAACAACTTCAGCGCCAGAGTGAAAATTAGCAGATAGCACTGGTTTTACAGTAGATGCAAAGTCCATCATCGCGATTGTTTCTGGTTGATACATATTGCCGTCAGGATGATTTCCTTCTGCAGGGTCTGGAAAATTGCGGTTTAAGTCAATATTGTTGGCATTGTATCTTCTTGCACCGAATACATTTTCGTCTCCAGCCCAGTATGTACCATCAGGATTTGCCAGCGGATTAATCCATATTTCGCATCCATCCAGAATTCTTGTAATAACAGGATTATTACCGTATTGAGAAACAAGGTAATCAATGAAATAAAGCAGCATCACATAACCGGTTAACTCATTGCCATGAATGGTGGAAGTAAGAAAAATCCTGGGTTTGAAAAACGATTCAGATAAACCTGTAATTTTCACAGCAAGAATTTTTCGTCCCTGAACACTTGTCCCAATTTCGTGTAAACTGCAAATATGTGGATAATCAGTCTCAAACTGTTGCATCATTTCCATATATTCTTGATATGTGGGGTAATACTGCCCGATTGTCGCTATCAATGAAAATTTCAAAGCAGATTCAACATTTACAGCAAAGCCAGGATGTTGAAGTATTTCAAATGGTATGCTTAAAGATTTGAACTGGTTAAATTCTTTTTCGTTTGCATAAGCATAAATCCATTGGTCTGTCAGCCGTGAGATGGAAACAATTTTTGAAATCTCATTAACACGATTCTGGCTGGAATTTTCAAACCTGAAATACACCTCACCCAGCACATCAAAATAATCTTGAACAGAAATCACATCAGAGGAAAAAACAAAAGAACCAAACAGCAAAAGAAATAATATTATTTTCTTTTCCATGAAAAATTCCATGATAAAAATATTTGCACTTGAATCTGTCCGACGAGCAATCAATTAGAAAACGATGGCTCTATGAACAAGAATATGCTTACTTCTTATAATCTCCCAGAAACTTCAGGATTTTTTCAATTGTTTCATCGCTGATTACATGTTCCATTCTACATGCGTCGTTTTGAGCAACCTTTGGAGAAACATTGAGAATATTTGTTAAAAATCCAAACACGATTTTATGCTTTTTTAGAATTTTTCTGGCTTCCTTATCACCCAATTCTGTTAACTCAACGTGTCCGTATTTTTCTTGTTCAATATACCCCTTCTCTTTCAAAATATTTAACGCATTTACTACAGAAGGTTCTTTGACACGTAAAAATTTGCTTATTTCCTTAACCCTTACAATCCTGCCTGTATCCATTAGAATTTTGATTGTCTCAAGATAATCTTCTAAACTTCTGGTTAACAAGATCTCCTCCGCTTCAAAAATTCAAGATTTGATAAAAGAATATTGAAAATAACCAGCCAACAAACAAAGACCAGAAAAGAGAAATTATTGCCCATTTCATTCCTATTTCTTTTTTTAATACGAGAAATGCCGCAAGACATGGCATATACAATAAACTCATAATCATAAAGGAATAAGCTGAAGCCGTCGTAAAATAAATTTTTAAAGAATCCCCAAGATTTCCAACGCCAAATAGGATCCCGAATGTTCCAACAACAAGTTCCTTTGCATAAATCCCAAAGATCAGTGCAACACCGACCTGCCAGAAACCAAAACCAGAAAACTTAAATAATGGAGAGATAATACTTCCCAGTCGTCCTATAAAATTTGACTGCGATCCATATTTAGAAGGATCCGGGAAATAACTCAAAAACCATAGAATTAGAGCTCCCAAAAATATGATAGTTCCTGCTTTTCTTAAAAAATATTTTGTTTTTGTCCAGCTATCAATTAACACACTCTGCCAGTATGGAAATCTGAAAGGAGGTAGTTCTATTATCAATGGTGATGATTCCTTTTTGAAAAAAGTTGAACCAAAAAGTTTAATGCTCAAAATCCCGACAATAATTCCAAACAGGTATAGTGAAAAAATTACAAGCCCTTGATTTTCCTGAAAAAAAACGCCTGTAAATAAAAGATATACAGGAAGCCGCGCCGAACAACTCATAAAAGGTATTGAAAGAGAAGTTAGGATTTTATCCCTTTTATTTTCCAGAATTCTCGTTCCCATTATTGCTGGCACATTACACCCGAAACCTAAAATCAAAGGAATAGCACTTTTACCATGAAGTCCTATTTTATGCATTAATCTATCTGCAACTATTGCTGCCCTTGACATATATCCGGTATCCTCCAGAATTGAAAAAAAGAAAAAAAACAGAAAAATATTTGGCAGAAACAATATCACTGAACCTACCCCTGAAACTATTCCATCTTTTATCAATGAGTTGATCCAGAAAGGAAAAGGAAAATTGGCAGCAATGTTTCCAAATTTTTCAAATATCAATTCTAAAAACTTTGTTGCGGGTTTGCCAATACTAAAGACAAAAGTAAAAGTTAAAAACATTATGAAAAGAAAAGCCATAGGTCCCAAAAAATTATTAGTCAAAATTCTGTCAAGTTTTTCTGTAATTTCCAGTTTCAGCTCCTTCTTTTTTTCAATCAGGGCTTCCTGAACGACTCCATGGATAATTCCATACCTTTTTTCTATTAGAACTCTTTCAATCGGTTTATTAAAAAATTTTTCCAGTTGGGATATCAAACCGTTTACCCTTTCATATTCAACACTATTGACGATTAAATTAATAAAATAATCATCCTTTTCTAAAATTTTCAGTGCCACAAATCGTTCAGGGTAAGGGAGATTGAAGCTTTTCAAGTGATTGATAATTTCGGAAATAGCGCTTTCAATTTCATCTCCATAGTTAAAAATAAAACCCTCTGAAGAAACAGGTTCCTTGCATTTTCTATAAATTGCTTCCTTCAAATCTTCAAATCCAATATTCTTATTCCCTATTGTTTTTACAAATTTAACCTTAAGTAATTTCTCAAGATGCTTGATGTCATAGTCAATACCCTCTTTTTCTGCAAGGTCTACCATATTTAAATCAACAATGATATTCTTATTTAATTCAGAAAGTATAATTAGAAAATACATACTTCTTTCAAGATTTAAAGCATCTGCCATTAGAAGCAAAACATCCACCTGATTCTGTGTAAGAAAGTCAATTGCTATTTTCTGGTCTTCACTTTCTCCTGTCAATGTATAAGTTCCAGGAAGGTCTACCACCTTAAATTTTACTCCTTTATAAATGTAGTATCCTTCCTTTTTTTCCACAGTAACACCAGGCCAATTGCCAACCTGCTGTCTTGTTCCTGTTAATGCATTAAATGTCGTGGTTTTTCCTGTGTTGGGATTTCCAGCAATAGCGATAACTTTTTCTTCCATCTTCATTTAACCTTTTCCACTATTATATCCATTGCCATACCATGTCCGATGCCAACCGTTATGTTTCCCTTTTTTATTATGATTGGTCCCGGGCGGGATTTAATCACTTCAATGGTATCTCCTACCAGTATGCCTATGTTGCAGAGTCTTCTAAGTTTACCTGGTTTGGTAATATCCACGATTTTATACTTCCCCTTTTCAACTTCTGACAATTTTTTCATCTTAGTCCTTGCTAAAAAATTTTGTTTAATCTAACTTTTCAAATGTGCAATTTGCTTCCATTATTTTTTGTATTTGATTGATTGTTTATAATATTATAGCATACAAAACATCAATGGTATTGCAAGTATGCTATCGCCGGCAAGAATAAACAGAATAATACTGGGAGGATCTCGTTTGCTAATTTACCGGAATAAGGGTTTGCGAGATGTTTCTTCCCTTAGAATTTTAATGTTTTTTGTTTATTTTCTATATAAATTCCATCACTTTATTTCTGTGATTGAAAATCACTAATCCTTTTTTCTATTTCAGCAAGTTGTTTTTTCAAAAATTCTGCCTCTTCTTTTAAATATTTAATTTCTTCCTCAGGTGTTATTTCTGAAACATCAGGTGGAATATATCCAAACCACCAACCAGGCCATGCACATCTTGGAAGTCCTCCTCTACCTATTCCAGTATAAGGATAGGGAGGAATATAACCGCGAAATCCTCGTCTCCACATTTTACTCACCTCCTTTCAGTGTTTTTTCTATTTCATTTATAATGTTTTCAATAATTTTTAAATCCCTTTTTGCAAATTCATACCAGTTTTTCAAATATTCTCTTCCTGCATCAGTAATACTGTAAATTCTTCTTGCAGGACCAGAACCAGTAGTATCCCAGGATGAAAAAACAAAACCTGAAATCTCCATCATCCTTAAAACCCTATAAACAATCGTATGGTGCAAAAATGTAATATCAACACCAAGATTTTTAAGTTTTTCCATTAAGGAATATCCATAAGTCGGTTTTTCCAGCATAACTGTCAGCATCAACACTCCAAGTAAATCTCCTGAACCGAATAACATCCATTTACAACCATGTCTCCATCTCATTTTTTCTCCTATTTTCAAGTTTTCCGTATTTATTATACCCACATATGTGCAAAATGTCAATAGTTGATACATCTTTCCCATAAACATTATTGATACTGCCATTAGATACTGTCGCACCCTCACAGGAAATGTTTACAGATTATTCCATGATTCAGGAGAAAACCCGAAAGGATGTCAACATCAGAAAAAATGAGCGGGCCCCTGAAAAAAATTTGAGTTAAAGTTTCCTTTGAAATTCTCCTGTACATTTTTTTTGAAAGTCGAAGTTTTATAAAGGAAAGGGGCACATCACTTTATTTTCTCGATTATGGCAATCTGAGAAGGAAGATATACTATGGTGAAAAACGTAAAAACCTCAAGCGAATTTATGGTGGACCCGGCCGGATTCGAACCAGCAACCAACGGATTATGAGTCCGCTGCTCTGCCCTTGAGCTACGGGTCCGTGAAATAAATTCTATCCGAAATAGAAAAAATTGTAAAGATTTTGTTCATAAACCCGCCAAAAAAGTTTGAGATATGGTATAATATTTCATAAAATATTCAATCAGGGAAGGAGAATAGCATGGCAAAGCAACAAAAAGGAAATCCAGTGAGAATCACAAAACAGGGTGATTGGGTCACATACAGGCCTGATATTAAGGTTCTTGATTGTACTATCAGAGATGGTGGATTGATGAATGACCACAGGTTTGACGATGAATTCGTAAAGGCAGTGTACACGGCATGCGTGGAAGCAGGCATTGACTATATGGAACTCGGTTATAAAGCATCAAAAAAAATTTTTGCACCTGCTGAATTCGGTCCGTGGAAGTTCTGCGACGAGGATGACATAAAAAAAATTGTTGGCGATAATGATACACCTTTGAAACTTTCTGTAATGGCTGACGCTGAAAGAACTGATTATCACCAGGATATTCTTCCCAAAAAAGACAGCGTAATTGACCTGGTGCGCGTCGCAACATATATTCACCAGATACCGGCTGCTCTTGATATGATTAAAGACGCCCATGACAAAGGATATGAAACAACATTAAACCTAATGGCAATTTCCACAGTGCAGGACAGGGAATTGAATGAGGCACTGGAAGCCATTGCAAAATCAGAGGTAAGGGTCATTTATCTTGTTGACAGTTTCGGTGCCCTGTACAGTGAGCAAATAAGAGACCTGACAAAAAAATACTTAAAATACGCGAAAACAACAGGAAAAGAAGTAGGCATACACACTCACAATAATCAGCAACTTGCTTATGCCAATACTATTGAAGCCCTGATTCTTGGTGCAAGCTGGCTTGATGCAAGTATGGCAGGTCTTGGCAGGGGTGCTGGCAACTGTCAGATTGAATTACTTCTTGGTTTCCTGCATAATCCAAAATTTCATCTACGACCGGTACTGCAATGTATCAGGGACTGGATTGAACCACTTCGTTCTCAACTGCGATGGGGATTCGACATTCCTTATATGCTCACAGGTCAACTAAATCAACATCCCCGGGCGGCAATGAAATTTATGTCAGGAGAAAACTGGAAAGATATTGTGGAGTTTTTTGATTCCCTTGCTGAAAAAGAGTAATACACCCATATTTTAGGTCAACGATATCCCTATTTTTTTCAATAATTCTGTTCTTTATTCTTCTCGCGATTTTTTCGGATCACCGCTTGAAAACTTTTCAATGTCATTAACTGTCCTTGCAAGTTGATACAGAAATCTTACCAGATTACTTATTGTCATCCTTCATAAAAACTAAATTTTTGTTTTTTTATCAATTTCAGAAGATACAAATTCGCCGTGAGACATTAGTTCTTCTTCCGGGTGAGTTTTCACACTCGTACTCCACTCAACCACCCATTTTTTTAGGGTCAAGAGCATCCTGCCTTAAAATTTTCCCCTTTTCAAAAGTATTGCGATGATAAACAATATCACCTGACTTGAACCTTGCTCTTTTTCTAAAAAACATAAGTCCACCTCCTTTCAATCAAAAGAAAAATCTTTTTCCTTGAATAACCTGATACAGATGTCAACGACTTCTGGGTCAAAAAGAATTCCACTTTTATTTTTTATTTCTGCAAGAGCTACATCAATACCCAGGGCAGGTCTGTAAGGTCTGTCATAAGCCATCGCTTCAACCACATCAGCAACAGCAATAATTTTTGCTTCCTGCAAAATATCATTTTCCACAATTCCATCCGGGTAACCAGAACCATTTAATCTTTCGTGGTGCTGTAAAACAATTTTCGCAACATTCCATGGAAAAGGAATCTGCCTTAAAATTTCATAGCCCACAACTGAATGAAGTTTGATAATACTGAACTCATCATCGCTAAGTTTACCTGGTTTAACAAGAATTTCCACAGGCACATTAATCTTTCCAATGTCATGAAGAATCCCTGCAATTCTTATTCCCTCAATTATATTTTCTGCAAGCCCCATTTCTCTTGCTATGGCTATTGACAACTTTGCAACTCGAATCTGATGACCTGCTGTATAAGGATCTTTGGTTTCAGTGATTTTTGCAATCGCGGATGCTATACCCTCCATTGCTTCTTGAAGTTGTTGATAACTTCGCTGAAGGCTGTTTGAAGCAATTTCTTTTTCTTTTCTCGCTCTTACCAGTGTGACTCCGTATCCAATGTTCTCAGCAATGGTACGTATAATAGCGACTTCATTTTCTTCTCTGAATATGTTTTCGTCAGATGAGTATATGCTTAATGAACCTATGGTACTACCTTCAAAAATAATTGGAAATGCCGCAACAGAACGAAAACCATGTTGAGACACCAGTTTTTTCCAGCCCTCTGAATAATCAGAACCAGCAATATCATCAACAATCAGGGTTCTTTTTTCATGCAATGCATTAACTGTGGGACACCTCAATTGTTCAACAAATAATTTTTTTAATTCTGACAGAAACTCTGCATCAGCTTCTGAATATGTAATAACATCAAAATCAGAGCCATCTTTTAAGATAACAAAAGAAAAACCACGACTTGCTTTTCCCAGTTCTTTACAAATTGAAACCAGCATTTCTCTTTCTTCCTGTCGCGTTTTTGCAATAATTTCATTGCAATTTGCGCATGCTTTCAAAAGATTTTGAATTCTTTCAAGCTGCCGGAGATACTGTTCCTGTTTTGTTCTATCAACAACAACTGCTGTAACACAATGTTTTTTCAAAATATGGTCAAAAATCAATCCTCCAGAAACATACGCCCAAACAATTGAACCATCCTTTTTTACATACTTTCTTTCTCTTGTTTCATAACTTGTGATTTCACCCTTTGCCAGTTTTTCATATAATTCCTTGATAGATTGTCTATCTTCTGGTGGCACAACATCAACAAGTTTCATTTTCATCAGTTCTTCGTGCTCGTATCCAAGGATTTCACAAATTCGTTTGTTCAATGCAATGGGTTTACCTTCAAGGTCAAGAATACCCATCCCAGTTACTGCTGTATCAAAAAATCCCTGAAATCTACTGAGAGTTGCCCTGAGATTTTGCTCCATATACACCAGGTCTGTGATATCAATCAGACAGACAAGTAATCTTGACCAATCTTTTTCATGCTTCGGTAAAATTATGGCATTGATAAAAAATTCCTTCCTGATGTTTCCGCCAATATCAATCTTTGTCTGAATTCGCTCGCATTTACCTTCAGAAAACAGGCCTTTAATAATTTCTGGTTTAACAATAACTGTTGACAGTAATTCTGATAACTTTTCATTGTCAGTGGTATTAAAGAACTCAAAAATTTGCCTGTTGCTGTTTAAAATTTTGATGGAGTTTTTTAATGAATCAATAATCTCAGGATTTTCAGCAAAATATTTTTCGATCTCTTGCAAATTTATCTTTTTAAGTTTCGTTTTTAACTGGGAACCATCTATTTCTACAGCAGGATATGGCGAGTAATCGAAAATTGCTCGAAGATGCAATTCGTTTTCACGAAGTTTGTCTTCTGTCTTTTTTCGTATCTCTTCAGCATTCAACTTTTCAATACAAAGTGCAATATCAGAAGACACTTCAAGCAAAAGTTTTTTTACATCCCTGTTAAAAAAATGTGGCTGGGCTGAATAAAGATTCAATGTTCCTATAATGTTGTTTCTAACCCTGATGGGAACAGCAGCAGAAAAACAAAATCCATATTTTTTTGCTTTTTGCCACCACGCTTTCATTCTTTCATCTTCAAGAATATTATTGCATATGCAGATTCTTCCTGTCCGTATCGCCCGACCGGTTGGTCCATTACCTTCTGGAACGAACGGGTCAAGAGAAATTTTGATATTCTCATAGTAGCTTCTCTTTTGTCTTGACCCTGCCACAGGAATAACAATGTTTTTTTCATAATCTACAATACCAATCCAGGCTAAAGTAAATTTTCCCTCCCTGCAGGCAATTTCGCAGATTGTTTTAAATAAATCATCAGAATTTTTTACCCGTACAATAGCCTGATTGACCTGATAAAGCATTGAATACATCCACATAAGATTTTCTATTTTCTGTTGCGCCTTCTTTATTTCCGTAATATCCCTGACAAAAGCACCTACGCCTGTCTGTCCTGTCGCAAGTTTTACAGGAAATTTTCTTGTTTCGTAAATTCTATTACCAACGATTTCTTCATTAATTACCAGTTTTTCTTCTTTTTTCGCCTGCTGGTCTGTTTCACGACACCGTTTTGCTGTGCCGTATTCCATCAATTCAAAGTCGGTTTTGCCAAGAATTTCATCAGGCGATTTTTTGAAAAATTTCGCATATGCCGTGTTCAGACTGATATATCTGAAATCTGCATCTTTAACAAAAGCCATACTATCTGTCGCATCAAGAAATGCATTTTGATTTGCGAGGGTATCTTGTAACAGTTTGTATGCTTCGCACCTGCTAAAGGCTATTGAAATTGCCTTTGCAGAATTCTCGAGAAATTTTATTATCTCAGAAGAGAACGTTGATTTTCTTTTATCAAGACAAACGATGACGCCAACTAAATCTTGTGGACTTTTCACTGGTACAAGAGCTGCAAATAATTCTTTCTGGTCTTTTTTGGTTTTTATAATGGTACTTGTGGCAACATGGCTATCACCCTGTAAATGGCCAGAAAAAAATTCTGCAATCTGTCTTTCAATGCGTGATTTTCCTGGTTTTCTTGTTTCCTGTTTTAATCTGATAAAACAATCGTAAAAATTGAAATTTTTTCTCAAGATTCTGGATACAGAAGAAACAATAGATGAAACATCCATTGACTGATTCAGGGCATCGTTCATTTGTGCTTCCACTTTCTGAAAAATATTCAATATTGTACGATGGCTGATGTCATAAACCAGTACCTGAATCATGCCAGAACCAGGAATTCTTGCCGTGCAATAGACATCAAAAGTTGTCCCATCTTTTTTGTTCAATTTGAATTCCGCAATACCAGTATGGCCTGTATTATCAAGTATTTCAACCATACGATTGAACGATTTTCTATCATGTTGTGGTATCAAACTGCTGAAAAATTTGCCGATAAGTTCTTCTTTACAAAAACCTGACATATCAGTGAAGGTTTTATTAACATCACATATTTTCCCTTGGATACTGCAACAAATGTATCCAGCAGGCGCTGTTTCAAAAAGAGCTCTTGCCCTTTTTTCTTTTTGAATAAGTTCCTGTTCTTTTTTCCTTTCTTCTGTGATATCCCTTCCTTCACTGATTGTCCCAATAATTTGACCTGTCTTATCCTTTAATACCATATTGCGCCAGGAAATCAATCGTTCTCCGGTTCTTGTCAACACAGGATTTTCAAAATACCTTCTCAATATCTTTTTTCCTGAAACAAGTTCATTGAAAAATTCTTTCATCTCTTTTCTAAATCTTTCAGGAATAAAGGTTTCAAAGTATTTTTTGCCAATAATTTCTTTTTCTGGATAGCCGAGTATTTCACATCCCTTTTTATTGATTTTTAAAACTGACTGGTCTTTTCCCAGAACAATAAGCATTGTATCGACAAAGTTAAAACAAAACTGCGGGTCATTGAGTTCTTTTATGATTGTTTCTTCAACAAGGTATTCTTTTCTGATTTTTCCGAAGATTGAGGACTTTCTGTATATTACATTTGAATTTTTTTTACTTTGCTTTTTCATTATCCCCCCATATACAAAAATAATACCTTTCTAATGAAAAAAAATCAAGAGTAGTTTTTGCGAATTTTTTGTTTTTTGTGTAGAATTTCATTAAATTTTTGTAAATAGGCAATAAATGACAAAACAAAGAATCGTGATCCTTGGTGTGGTGGTGGTACTGATTTCGATGATAGCTTTTCTTTGTATATTCACATATTACAGGATTTCATTGCCTGTCTCCGATCTGAAAAAAGAAGCCGCAAAATACCAGGATTACAAAAAAAACTTTGATGAAAATCATTTTTTTCTTAATGCCACCGAATTAAAAGATTTGAGGGTAATGGTGAATGACTACCATGTTGAGATTGCTCAAAAACTCGGGGTACCTGGACTGATTGACGATGAATCAGTGTATCAGGCATTAAAAGAAGGAAAACTTGTACCATTGA
This sequence comes from Candidatus Ratteibacteria bacterium, assembly GCA_049971295.1. Classification (GTDB taxonomy): domain Bacteria; phylum Ratteibacteria; class UBA8468; order B48-G9; family DTJG01; genus DTJG01. The sequence goes on from JBMFLH010000039.1 coordinate 14,602, forward strand.
AAGAAACCAGGTACTGGAGAATAAAAGAATTAAAGGATTCTCTTGCCTATGTCACGCCTGATACCTTGAAATTGCTTAAAATCATTGGTGAAAGATTCCAGGAAAAATTGAAAGAACAAAATCTCCCTTTATATCGCTTTACAATTAGTTCAGTGTTAAGAACTCAAAAAGCCCAGGAGGCACTTGCAAAAAAAAATAGAAATGCGACGAGAAACATATCCAGTCATCAGTTTGGAACTACTGTTGACATTCTTTTTACAGATTTTGAGTACACAGCAGGTCATCAATTGACATTTGCCTGCCTCAATAGATACAAAGAAAAGAAAGAATTCAAGAAAAAGGAATTTGACGACCTTGCAATTAAGTACGGACAATACCTAAAAATAATACTGGCAAAGACATTACTGGATTTACAAAAAGAGGGTTTTTGCTATGTAATTTATGAAAAACGTCAGCCAGTGTTTCATGTGACGATTGCCACAAAATTGTGACTATGATAATTTGCTGGCTTCAAACCTCAGGTATCTGATGCCTGCCTGCTGTGGTTCAATACACCATAAAGCAACAAGGATTGTTCTATCATCAAGCACAACAACATGAGGTTCTCCAAAACTAAATAAAGTCCAGTCAGAATGACCTGATGCTGAATTTTTCATAGCAGGTTTTTCAGCAATGTACACTGGCTCATCACACAATACGCCAAAACTGGTTTCTTCTGGTTTTATGACTGCCAATCTTACTCCATATGGTTTGATTTTTCTCTGATTGTAAATAAAAAGGGCCCTTCCATCATCAAGTGGTGTAAGTGCCGTAGACTGTCCCATAATTCCGGTACAACCTGTTTTCCATGTTTTTCCATCATCACTGGATAACGCATAGGCATTCGGGAAATCTGTCCCATCCTTTTGATTCATCTTCCAGCAAGTGCCAAGCAACCTTCCATCAGCAAGTTCAATGACCCATGCTTCAGCAGTAGTAGCGTATGTTTCAGGAAATTCAATCATGGGTGTGTGTTGCCATGATTTACCACTATCTCTGCTGGTTAAAACTACGACCTGATTTCGCTGTACAATAAGATCAGGATTAAATGTATTATAGGGACTGAAACAGGCATGCCAGGAGTTTTTTGTAGTAATACACATTGCACCTGGTGCTTCTGCAGCACACCGAAAGGGCTTTGGTATTACAAACAGGTCAGACCATGTGTTTCCGTGATCTTCTGAAATCGCGTAAACAAGTTCATTTTCTTTTAATCCCTGTGTCGCCTCACACCAGAAACTCTCGTTGTGCTCATCAATTTTTGTACGCGTCCCATAAAAAAATAATTTCCCGTCAGGGCTTTTGCTGATGGAGCCAAAAATACTGTATTGATTCAGATATTCTTTCCACAATAAAACCGGTTTCTGCCAGAACCTGCCATCTTTTGAATACGTAAGAAGTGGCTTGAAATCATTTATTCCAAGAGCTGATTGAACCATAAAAGAGCAAACAATTTCACCATTATCAAGAACAACACAACGTGGTCCACATGCTACAGCGTAATTGGTGCCTGGCTCTGTCTGAAATACAAAGCCATCATCAATCAAATGAAAAAACCTATTTTTGCTCACTGATATAAAAACTTGTTTTTTAAATTCACTTTGAGTGGCTGCGATGGTTTTGACATTTTTCCTTCACTATCTGTGTAGGTTACAAAAAGGTAGAAATCAGTATCTGGCTTTAATCCCTGAATCAGAGCACCTGACTTTGCAATACCTGATGCAATTTTTATTGCTCCAGTGCCATCAGGATAAACAGATGCCCACACATCATAGGACTTTGCGTTGCCTGACTCTGTAAAATAGATATGACACCTTGTTCCGTCAGGCATATGTTCAGGATCTTCTACCTTCAGAATTCTCACAGACGAAAGTACACCTTCTTTTTCAATCGTAGTGATGGGGTTTTCAAGATTTGGAATTCCTTCTGGTATTGG
>JBMFLH010000040.1:0-16424 GCA_049971295.1 Candidatus Ratteibacteria bacterium
TCAAATCCCTCACCCTCCGTTTTTTCTTCTTTGAAAGGGATTTGAACTGGAGCGGTGCTGGTGCGAGGAAGAACGAGCACTGTATAGCACAAAGGGCGAGAAGGTGAGCCCGTTGACCGAAGCGTAGTGTGCAAGACGATGTATAAGTCCGAGCAAGCGAGGACTTATGCGGCTGGTTGCCAGTGCGATGGAGAAAGAGCACTGATTGGCAAGCCTGCCGAGAAGGTGAGGCAGGCCGGATCGACCCGAGCCGTAGTGGGCCCGAGGGCGCTCAAATCCCTCATCGGTGACCTTCCCAAGTTTTTTCTATCCTTGCTGGAGAGGATACATGTGATGGGTGTCTTTGAAGAAACCATTATCTTGAAGTTTTGCAACATGTTTTTGTTTTCGCTAACAAAATGGATGCTGAGGACTTTCCAAAATTTAATTTGACCAGGTCAAAAAAAACTGTAAACTATTCTTGAAATCGATGCGTAATCGTATGTTTTAGTACAATCCATATATCATTCAGGCGAATAGAAATTTATGAAAATTTTTCCTGAAAATTGGCGTGTTGCTTTACTGAGAACAACTTGCGTAATAATATTGTTGATTGTAACAAGAATCTATTTTATCCAGTGGTTTCGTGCATTTGGCATGAGCATGGAACCCACAATAAAAGATGGTTCAATAGTCCTTGTTAATAAACTTGCTTACAGATTCCATTCTGTGAAAAGAGGCGATATTGTCATTTTCAGGACCTCGAATAGACCCTATGTTTATTTTATCAAAAGAGTAATTGCCTTTTCAGGAGAAATTGTTGAGTTCAAAAATGGACAACTCTATATCAATGGACATGAAGTATCTGAGATCTATCTTGCCGAAAAAGGAAACTGGGATGTGAAACCATTTACTGTGAAACAACATCATATCTTTGTATGCGGAGATAATAGATTGACTGACTGGGATGCCCACTTTCATCCTCAAATTTCAACCAAAAATATTATTGGCAAAGCCATTGGTTACAGATGAAAATAGCAAAATTAATAATCAGAGTGTTTTTGTTTCTGATACTAGCCACTACGGCAGGCATTGCTGTGAAATTGATATTTTTTCCTGATGAAAATGCAAAAATTAAAAAGACCCTTTCAATGACAATAGAAGAACTTGAAAATAAACAAATAAATGAATTTATCAGGCACTTTACTCTTGATTACAGAGACGGTTTTGATAACACCTATGGCACTCTTTACATCTTTTTGAAAAACAACATCAATATGTGCAAGTATCTTGATATAAATATAAGCCAGCTGGAAATTGAAAGGGAAAAATCACATGCAATAGTGAAATTTTTTGCCACCGCTTATATTGAAACTACCGATGGAGAACGATATAAAGAAGCTGGTAGATTTGTACTGAAAATGCGCAAGGAAGATTTCAAATGGCGCATATACAGGCTTGACGAAATGGAATATGAGTTTGATTGAAACATGGATTTTCCATCTCATCACACATACCACTTGACAAACTAAATATAGTGTATTAGAATATGAAAAAATACAATATATTGCGATGAAATGCCCATATTGCGGTTTCATGGAAGACCGTGTAATTGACTCGAGAGAAAGTGAGGATGGTTTGCAAATACGTAGAAGAAGGGAATGTTTGCGTTGTGAAAAAAGATTTACCACTTATGAAGAAATTGAAGAAAAACCATTGATTGTAGTCAAAAAAGATGGAAGAAGAGAAAAATTCAATAGAGAAAAAGTTTTTAATGGAATCCAGCGAGCATGTGAAAAAAGGCCAATCAGTACAGAACAAATTACAACGATTGTTGACGAACTTGAACAGGAATTGAAGCAGAGGTTTGAAAAAGAAGTGTCATCAAAGGATATTGGTGAAATGATTATTGAAAAACTTCGTAAACTTGATGAGGTTGCATATGTCCGTTTTGCTTCAGTATATAGACAGTTTAAAGATGTTTCAGAATTTCAAAAAGAAGTAGAAAACATAAAAGGGGCTTATCATGACCCAGGGAATAAACACCAGTAAAATTGAATTCATTCAAAAAAGAGATGGCAGAATTGTTCCTTTTGAAAAGGCAAAAATAGCAGAAGCGATTTTTAAAGCAGCACAGAGTGTTGGAGGCCAGGACAGGTATCTTGCTGAAGACCTTGCAGAAGCAGTCACGGTTTATCTGAACAAAGAATTTAAAGGGAAAATTCCAACTGTTGAAGAAATTCAGGATATCGTGGAAAAGGTTTTGATAAAAACAGGACATGCGAAAACAGCCAAGGCATACATTCTTTACAGGGAGAAAAGAGCAAGAATAAGACAGATTAAGCAGGGAATCATTGAAAAAGCCATTCTTGAAGAACAACAGGAAATTGCAAAAATAAAGGAATCTACAGACCTGAGTCTTTTTGTAAGGACCAGTGGTGAGGATATCGTTTTATGGGATATTGAGAAAATTGTGGATTCACTGGTAAAAGAGACAGGTATTGAACGAAATGTTGCTACTTTTATAGCCACAGAGGTGAAAAAGGAGATTATCGCATCAAAGGTGAAAAATCTTACAGCTCCTTTAATCAGAGAGATGGTAAATGCTAAACTGGTTGAATTTGGCATGGAAGAGGCAAGAAGAAAATATACCAGGCTTGGATTGCCATTGTATGATGTAAAAAACATTATTTTCAGTCCGAACAAAGAAAATGCAAATATTCCTCATAATCCTGAAGCAACCAACCTGACATTGGCAGAGCAGATAAAAAAAGAGTTTGCACTACTTGAGGTTTTTTCTCCGGAAATTTCAGATGCACATCTGAGTGGAGATTTACACCTGCATGACCTTGGATTTATTGATAGGCCATATTGTTCAGGGCAATCCCTTGAATACGTGAAAAAATTCGGGCTACATCTTCCCAACGCCCTTTCAATTGCAAAACCAGCAAAGCATCCTGAAACCCTTCTTGCGCACATGGTGAAATTTTCCGCTGCTCTTCAGGGACATTTCAATGGCGCAATTGGATGGGATGCTGTCAACATATTTTTCGCTCCATTCCTTGAAGGTGCATCTGACAAAGAAATGAGACAGCTGGCTCAAATGCTTATCTATGAATACAGCCAGCAGGCAGTTGCAAGAGGTGGACAGGCAATTTTCAGCGATATCAATCTGTACTGGGAAATACCGGACCATTTCATTGATGTGCCTGCGATAGGTCCTGGGGGAAAAGAAACCAGGAAGAAATATGGGGAATATCAGCAAACCGCGCAAAGATTCGCAAAGGCGCTTTTTGAGGTTTACCTTGAAGGAGACGGCATAGGGAGACCGTTTTTCTTTCCCAAGCCGCTTCTTCACATCACAAACAGATTTTTTCAAACACCTGGTCACGAGGAATTTCTTGAATTTGTCAGCCTTGTGGCAGCAGAAAAGGGCAATACCTATTTTGTTTTTGACAGGGATAATACCGCAAGAATCAGTGAATGTTGTAGATTGTCATTCAAGCTTGAAGCATCCGATATAGAAGACGCTAAAACCCCATGGAAAATGAGGTTTTCAGCCCTGCAGAATGTAACATTGAATTTACCGAGGGTTGCATACAACTCCAATCACGATGATTCCAAACTTTTTCAAAATCTTGAGAACCTGATGAATCTTGCAGTCAAAGCTCATATGGCGAAGCGGCGCTTCATAGAGACACTTCTATCGTACGGTCAAAACGGACCTCTTGCGCTTCTAACCATGAACCTTGACGGCGAACCATATTTGAGAATGCACAGAGTGACTCATCTGATAGGACTTCTTGGTCTCAATGAAATGGTTCAATATCACACAGGCAATCAACTGCATGAATCTGACGATGCCTTTAAGTTTGGGCTGAAGGTAGTGTCGTTCCTAAAAATTTTGTGTGACCGCAAGACAAAAGAAACAGGATTGAGATTTGTACTGGAACAAACACCAGCAGAATCAACCGCACACCGACTTGCAAGATTGGATTATGAACACTTTCCTTCACAGAGTGCCCAGGTATTAAAAGGAACCATGCCGGATAAGGTTTATTACACAAATTCCACATATCTGAATATTTCTGAGCCACTATCTCCTATAGAAAGGGTTAAAAAAGAAGGAATTTTTCATCCTCTTATTGAAGCAGGCGCTCTTACTCACATATGGCTTGGTGAGAGTAAACCAGACGCAAAGGCACTATCAAACTTTGTCGTCAAGGTATTTCAGCATACGAAAAATGCTCAGATTGCTTTCAGTCCAGAATTTACCTCGTGTCTTGACTGTGGAAGGGTTTACAGAGGCATTTCAAAAGAATGTCCATGGTGTTCCACGGTAAATAAAGGTGTAATAAAAATAAATGCACAACAAAACAGTTGAACAATTTTTACACTTAATGAGGAGGGAAGATGGAAAGAAGTAAATTTATCGAGCATCTGAAGAAGTATCCTCACCTTTACCAGGTTGAGGAAAAAAATGATGATGGTTATTCAGGGATTCTTGTTCAGGATAAGGAGTATAACACCCTAACATTTTTTACTGATGAAGCCATCAGAGAAGGAGAACTTGTTGAACTGTTGAAACAGACACACCAGGGGAAAAATGTTGAATGGATTAGCAGGGTCACAGGATACTTTTCAAAGATTAATTCCTGGAACAAGGGGAAACGAGAAGAATTTAAGGATAGATACAGGTCACGCAATATTGGCGCAGGTGTTAAAGAATAATCATCAACCCGATAGCTGCGATAATACCGAGGCTTCCACCAAAGCCAAAAGCAACAGAGTAGCCAAATTTCTGCCATAAAATGCCTGTGATAATGGAAGCCGGCAGTAATCCAATGCCTACAAGGGTTGCATGCAGGCCAAGCATGGATGCTTTTATATCTGAAGGAGCAATCTGGCTTACAAGAGACTTTTCAACGCCCTCTGTCAGCGCCATGTAAAATCCGTATAAACCAAGGGCGAGAAAATAAAAAGAAACTCCACCGGTTCCAGCGAAAAGCCAGTAGACAATACCGTACACGAGATAACCGACAACAAGAACTGTTTTTTGCCCTATTAAATCAGAAATTCTGCCGCATGGCGTGGACAATGCAGCATACACCAGATTAAAAATCAGATATGCCTCCAGGGTAGTAATCAATGAACCAGTATCTTTTTGAATTTTGAGCAGTAGAAACTGGTTAGAAGAATTACCAAGAGCAAAAACAAATGGAAAAACAAGAAACATTTTTAATTTACGAGGAAGGTTTCTGAAAGATAGAGAAATTTTCTGCTTGTTTGAGGACACACCTGGTTTATCTTTGATTGCAAAAAGTATAAACCAGCCAGTAATTGCCGGTATGATGGAAAGCAAGAAAATATTTCTATAAATCTGCGCATTGTAAAAATCAAAAGAAGTTTTTGAAACAATTAACAAAACAATGAACACACCGGTAAATGCGCCAAGTGTATCAAGGGTTCTGTGAATTCCATAGGCATATCCTCTTTTGCTATGCTCCGAATAATCAGCAATGAGAGCATCTCTTGGCGCTGTTCTTATACCCTTTCCTATTCTGTCAAAAAATCTGCCTGTAAAAACATATTGCCAGGATGTGGCAATCGCAAAAAATATTTTCCCTGCCCATGAAAACCCATACCCAAAAATTGCAAGAAACTTTCGTTTTTGAACCCTGTCTGAAATGTATCCAGAAAAAACCTTCAAAATACTCGCAGTACTTTCTGCCAGCCCTTCTATAACGCCCAGTACAGCAACACTTGCGCCAAGAACGCCTGTTACAAATATTGGTAGCAGAGGATAAACCATTTCAGTGCTTATATCCACAAAAAAACTAACCAGCCCAAGGATAAAAACCTGAATCATTGCGGATTTTCCTTGTATTTTTTATAAATTTCAAACGCAAGCTGTTTATTTTTCACAAATGCTTCAACAATTTGTGGGTCAAAATCCTTCCCTGCAAGTTCACTGATTTTCTGAATAGATAATTCAAATGAAGATGCCTCTTTGTATATCCTTTTCGAACTGATAGCATCAAAAACGTCTGCCAGGGAGGCAATGCGACCATAAAGAGGAATTGCTGTACCCTTTAATCCATATGGATAACCAGTACCATCAAATTTTTCGTGATGGTATAGTGCAATGAGATATGCTGCCTGGAGAATAAAAGAATCAGAACCTTCAAGCATTTTTGCGCCTATGATGGTATGACTTTTAATGATTTCTTTTTCTTCCTCTGTTAATGCCGATGGCTTCAATAGCACACTATCAGGTATCGCAATTTTGCCCAGGTCATGAAGCGGTACAGCGGACCTGATTAATTCAACCTCAATTTTTGGAAGATTCATTTCAGTGGCTATCAACGCACAGTACTCGCTCACCCGTGAAATATGCATACCTGTTTCACGGTCTCTGTATTCTATGGCAGTTGCCAATCTCAGAATTGTTTCAAGCTGAGATTTTTTGAGAGCGTCGTTCAGTTGTGTATTGAATAATGCAACCACAATCTGCAAACAGAACGATGCAATCCATTGATAATCATTTTTTGTAAAAGCTTTCACTGAGGATACGGGTCCTGCTTTTTTATTTACAAAAATACCATATATGTTCATCATGGGTTCTTCAAGAATCTGCAAAACCAGTATATTTGAAAGGCCAAATGCTTTTAAATCTTCTGGAAGGTGCTTGTTGAATATTTTGACCCTGTCATTTTGAATCATTTTCAATGCAGCATAAATCATGTCTTTGTTAATCCTGGTTTGTTCTGTGCCCACGAGAATGTTGATACTGGCTGTGCTTCTGTCCTGGCTGAATACGACTCCATCAGAAATCCCGAGCAGAGAATTGATGGTTTTCAATGTAATGACGGGCGTCCTGTAAAAAAAAGTATCGTGTATCGTGGGTAAATAGACCCGTTTTTGCATCCCTGGCATTTCCTGAGGTTTAACAAGTGCTGCAATTTCCCTCTGAGTTGTTTCAAGAACAGTAAGAAGTTGGTGCCCTTTTGAAAGTTCCTTTTTTGCTTCAAAAAAATTCACTACAACGAAGGTGACATATGCAAATGTTGACGATACCAGACCTAAAACAGGGTCAAAAAAGACATTATTTTTAAAAAGAATAAACGTTCCATATAACAATGCGAAAATACAAAGAATAAAAAACCTGGTGCCATTCCAGAAATAAGATGAAAAGGCAAACATCAAAACAAGCATAATGAGGAATGTAAATAGAATAACAATTTTCTGGTCTATAAACCAGATGTAATTTTCATTGAAAACAGTGTATAGTGCCTGCATTTGAACAAGAGCACCAAACTGGACTCCAAATGGCGTTGGAATCAAATCAGCATTTTTTGAACCCATAATGGTATGACCGATAATTATGATTCTGTCTTTGAATGTTTCTGGAGAAAATCTGCCTTTCAGGACATCTTCCATTGTGTAGATTGAGCTAACAAGATTTGCAGGAGGAACATATCTGATTGCAAAACAACCTTCTCTATCAACAGGTATTGTGTCCTGTAATTTCCTGAAACCAGAAAATTTCGACACCTTAATGTGAGAGTTTTTATCTTGGATGCTCAATGCTTTTATGGCAACATGTGGATAAAGATGGCCTTTATAAAAAATAAACGCAGGACACTTCCGCACAATTGTATCAGAATCTGGAAAAACATTGATGTGGCCAATATGTTTTACTGCGGACTGAAAGTAAGGATGATTTTCATTTAATGCGCTAACTGTATATCCTGTGTCAAATGCCTTGTTCTTATCAAGTTTATAAGGAGTAAAAACAGGAAGAACAATTTTGTCAGAATAGGCAGCGAAGGCATCTCTGAGTTGTTTATCCATTGTTTCTGATTGCACAGATGGAAAGAAAATGTCAGATACCACAAGCTTTGATTCACCAAGCAGGCGAATTACATTTGCGTAATCAGCCCTATTGGGTTCATGTCCTATTTCAGAAACAAATTTTTCAGTGGCAGTAACAAGAACAATATCTGCATTCTTCGACGGTTCAGGAAAAACTCTTCTGATTAATAAATCATAGGCGAGATGTGTAAAACGATTGAAAACATTGATTGAGTATAGAAAACTCAAAATGCTGAAAATTATAACTATTACAGCAGCAATCCGTTTTTTTGACATCATTCAGCCACTCAGAATTTCACAATCTTTATTTTTTTGAGTGGCCTGACAGGCACGCTCCTGGTTTTTTCAGAAGTACTGTCTGGTTTCTGGCAGACAACTGTGATAGAAATCGTTTTGCCGGGTTTGATGATATCTTTCGTACCATCTGTTCTGTCTTCGCTTTGCACATTGCCTTCAGAAACTGAAACAGTCGTTATCGCCTGATTCGTGGTATTGTCATAGATATTATTCACAGTGAATTTTGTTCCGCTGACACCCGCGATAAGCCCGGGTGTAACAACTTCAAACCTTGAATCGCCCTGATGGTCAACAGTTAATGAACCACTTGCACCTTCAGGCACAAAAATGATGCTGTAGTGCTTATCATCAGGACTGACAAAAGATCCACAGAGACCTACATTCAATGATGGGTCTACTGTGACTATTGTACCATCCACAAATTTATAAGTACCGCCCTGCTTGATTTGTCCTGGCAACATCCTTTCACCATTCCATGTAACTGGATTATTGGTCATAATGTTTGCAGCATACGAAAGAAAAGCACCAACTCCTTTTGTTCCATTGAAATGTCGTGGACAGAAAAGATAAAGTTTGCTTGTATCTTCGTCATTAAACGAACGATTCACATAAAAGTTTCCATAACTATTTTTGTTCGGAAGATCTCCAGAAAGAACTTCTTTATCCTCAGGGCATTTGAAGGAATACTTATCCTTGATATAGTTTGGGAAAAGATTATAAAGCTGGGTGGGACTGTTTTTCCAGTCTGCCTGATAGTTTTCAATTGCCATAGAAATCTGACGAAGGTTATTAAGACAAACCATAGACCTGGAAAGTGCCCTTGACCTTGAAACAAGCCCTAATACCATGGCAGCGAGAGACACAATGATGAATGATATAATAATACCTTCAATTAGACTAAATCCTTTTTTCATGTTCCCTCCTTGTTTGAATTTTTTTCAACCGGTATCTGTTCTTTTTTGATTTTTTCCTGGAAACATTCTTCTAAATCTTTGAGGGCTAGATTTAAACTCATGTCCTGAACCTGAGTTCTATTCCAGATTTCAAGGACTCTTTTGCTCGCCTGAACAAGATGCATGTGAGTAAGCCCAAAATTCCTCATTTCATCCATCAGCGTGCTGAGGCTGTCTCCTTTTCTCAGAGTGAATACAGGGCTCTTTCCTTCCTGAAGTTCTTTCAAAATCTGCCTGATGCGATATACAGGTCCTGCTATACGGTGAGAAACAAGAAGCATTCCAAGCGTGGCAAGAATCGCAAGAAATATCGTGAGAAGTGTAATACGAATGGCGAATGTTTTGAATGTGACATCAAAGATATGCGTGAGATTTTTTTCATTGGCGGCAGTGAGATAGTTAACAAGCAAAGACCAGACACTATTAAATGTTGCAAGACTGACAAATATACTGGTTAACACCATGAATAATAGAACATACAAGACTGCCCTGAGCTGAATTTCACGGTCTACCAGTATTCTTCTTCTTCCCATATTTCTCCGGAAGTTTTTATACCTTTAGGGTAATTATACCTGACATACTTTTGGCTGTCAACCCTCTACATAAGCCCTGATTTTTTCAAGCAATCCTGCCTTTCCGACAGCACCGATAATTTTCTGGTCCGGCTTGCCATTTTTAAAAATTATAAAGGTCGGGATTGAAAAAATCTGAAATCGTGCCGCAATGTCAGGATTTTCATCAACATTGAGTTTCGCGACAACAATTTTCCCTTCCATTTCTTTAGCAAGCTCTTCAACCACAGGCGCCATCATTCTGCATGGACCACACCAGTCAGCGTAAAAATCGACAAGCACCACAGCATTCTCTTTCAGCACAGCATCAAAATTCTCATCATTCAATACCTTCATATGTCCTCCATGTAAATTGTTCTTTTCGTTTAGATGCCATCATTGACAAAAGGGTTCAAGAATTTAAAAAACATAACATAAAGGGTCTTGAGCAAAATAGTCGTTGTAAATACAATAGGCAAGCGCCCTGCAACCATAACATTGTTTGATTCTGCAAACACCACACATACCCTTCAAATTCTTCCTGCTGATGGTTCTGAAAGGATTTTTCTTCCAAATTTTTTCAAATGATTCAATTGATGCATTCCCAATATTCAAAACAAACCTTCTACAAGGAAATACATTTCCATCGTGCATAATGGCGCAGCCATTTTTACCAACAATGCACGGCGCCCCAAACAATTCCCACCCGGCTTTTTTTCTCAATACCTTGAAGCCTCGATACTCTATTACAAGCGCCAAATCATCAGGCATTCCGCACGAAACGAGAAGTTGTTTGACAGTTGATCGCCATGTCTCACCTACAAGAAAAAGATTATTCAGTTGTTTGCCTGCTCCCATCGGAAAAAATCTTTCTATGACAAATCCATCAAGATTGAAGCGAGAAACAAGATTGAATAGACCCGGGATTTGGTCTGAATTTGTTTCCAGCAATGTAAACATCAAAAGTTTTTCAAATCTGAATTGTGAAACCAGCTCCAGAATCTTCAAAAATTTTTCATAAGAAAATGGTCTGATGTTTTCAAAACTTCGTTTTTCACTTCCTTCACAGGATATTTTTATCACTTTAATTTTTGAAAAACACGCTAATTGATTGAGGATTTTATCTGTTAGAATTGTTCCATTGGTAATAATACCACATTGAAATACATTGTTACAGTTTTCAAGCATCTCGATGATTTTCCAGAAATCAGGATGAAGGAAGGGTTCACCTCCAGTGATGTCGACTGTTAGATAATATTTGTTTTTTTTCAAAAATTCAAGAAGTCCATCCAAAACTCTTTGAATTTGAGAAAATTGCAGATCATCCGACGCATTATATGATTCATGATAACAATGCCTGCATCTCAAATTACAGAAATTTGTAATGTGCCATTGAATATGAAATGTTTTCATTGGTATATTTTACACTAAAATACGAATTTCCCAATCTCTTGATTTTACTTTTTGAACTTGCTTTGTTAAAATAACAGACAAAAAAGGAGCAGTTATGAAGCGATACGCACTGGGCCTTGATTATGGAACAAATTCTATGAGGGCAGTGATTGTCAATCTTCAGACAGCCAGAGAGATTATTGAACTGGTTGAAAATTACCCATCAGGTAAGGACGGAGTAATTGTTGACCATAAAAATGCCCATCTTGCTCGGCAGAATCCCGCTGATTATTTATATTGTCTTGAAAAAATCGGAAGAAAACTTACAAAACTCATGAAGAGAAAGGGTATCAAGAGTGAAGAAGTGATTGGCATTGGTGTTGATACCACAGGCAGCACTCCCATACCAGTTGACGAAAATCTTGTTCCCCTTGCAATGAAAAAAGAATTCAGAAACAACAAGAATGCGATGGCGTGGTTGTGGAAAGACCATACTTCTGCGGATGAAGCTGAAGAAATTACAAATCTTGCAAAAAAAGTAAGACCAGAATACCTCTCAAAAATTGGTGGCGTGTATTCTTCAGAGTGGTTTTTCTCAAAAATTCTTCATCTTGCAAGAACAGATAGAAAAGTTTTTGAGGCAAGCGCAAGTTTTGTGGAACTGTGTGATTTTATACCTGCCATACTTACTGGTTGTACCAGTTCTTCTCAAATTTTTAGAAGTATCTGCGCTGCTGGACATAAGGCAATGTACAGCCAGCAGTGGGGTGGACTTCCAGACGAAGAATTTCTTGAAATGCTTGATCCTTCATTCAAAAACTTGAGAAGCAAGCTTTATCAGCAAGCATACCCTGCGGGTGTGAAGGCAGGTGGTCTTTCTAAATATTGGGCAAAAAAACTTGGTCTTTGCGAGGGAACGGCTGTAAGCGTTGGTGCCTTTGATGCTCACATGGGAGCAGTGGGCGCAGGAATAAGAGAAAATGTGCTTGTTAAAATCATTGGCACATCTACCTGTGACATCATGATTTTTCCAAAGGAGAAGAATCTCCCTGATATCCCCGGGCTATGTGGAATTGTACCTGATTCTGTGGTTCCTGGATTCATTGGACTTGAAGCAGGTCAATCTGCTGTTGGAGATATTTTTTACTGGTTTCTGAAAACATTTCTTCCTGAAAAGAGAAAGAACATTTACGACTATTACAGCCGTCTCGCAAAAAATATTAAACCTGGCAGTTCCGGACTTCTTGCGTTAGACTGGCATAATGGAAACAGGACAATTCTTGTTGACCAGAAACTCACAGGTCTTATTGTGGGATTAACTCTCAATACAAAGCCAGAAGAAGTTTACAGATCTCTTATTGAAGCCACGGGTTTTGGTGCAAGGATTATTATTGATAGACTTGATGAGTATGGGGTAAAGGCAGAATCAATTGTTGCCTGTGGAGGAATTGCTGAAAAGAATTCACTGTTGATGCAAATATATGCCGACATTACAGGAAAGGAAATCAAAATTGCGGCATCCAAACAAACATGCGCCCTTGGAGCAGCAATGTTTGGCGCAATTGCTGCAGGAAAGGAAAAATCTGGATTCTCAGACATAAGACAGGCGCAGGAAGCGTTATGCAGGTTCAAACCAATTTCATATATTCCCGGTGAAAAAAATCACGAAATTTACAATCAGATATACCAGGAATACAAAAAATTGCACGACGCATTTGGCCTTGCGTCATATCAGGGAAATCTTTACAGTGTGATGAAAAATTTGCTGAAAATCAAATTCCATACAACAGGTTAACCATGGATTTTATTGATTACCGACATTCTTACGTTCAAACCAGTGGGCCTCAAAATGCAGTGAGATTTATTATTGAACAACCCACAGAAATAAAAGACACTATTGCAGTTGTTCATTTTTCAGATATCAGACGCCTCACTTGCAAGAATTTTTTATACTCGACAAAGGATATAATTGGAATGAATTTTCAATTGTAGTAAGTGATACATTCGGAAACATATTTTTTGAGGAGACAATCCTGTGCATAACAAAAACAGGAAAATTCTCACTGTAATGAGAGACGATAAAAGTGGGTTTCTCTGGTCAAACTATTTTTTTGATGATGGTAAAACATGGAACATAAAAGGTGAGATTATCTTATGTTCTGATGGTGCTCACGGAGATATTGGATACCCCGGTTCAATAGAGGTTGAAGACGGATGTATAATGACTGCGTTTTATACTCATACAGGTGCACCTTCTGACAGGAATAATAGAGATATTTTTACCCATATTTCTGGTACAAAGGTATATTTTTTTGTGAAATATAAAGTATAAAAATATATGAAAAATCAGGAAAAAGCGCGCATACGTCTTTATAGACTGTTGGGGAAACTACCGGATAGAAACAGGCAGGTTTCTGGAAGAGTGTTAAACACTCAAAAATGCGAAAACTTCATATTGGAACAACTTGTTCTTGACCTTAATGGAATAGAACCAGTGCCCGCATATTTTGTAAAACCGATTTCTCCTGTTAAGAAATTTCCTGTCATTGTTTTTAATCACGCTCATGGAGGCAGGTACGAAGTTGGTAAGGATGAATTATTATTAAAACAAAATGCGCTTTCAGGGAAATCCTGGGCAGAGATTCTTACTTCACAGGGTTTTGCTGTGTTAACGATTGATTGCTGGAATTTTGGAGATAGAAGTGGAAGGGATGAAAGTGCACTATTTAAAGAACTTTTATGGAAAGGAAGGGTTTTGTGGGGATTGATGGTGTTTGATACCATCAAGGCAATAGATTATCTGTTAACAAGAAACGATATTGACATAAATAAACTGGGCATGATGGGCATTTCTATGGGAAGTACGATGAGCTGGTGGGTTTCTGCCCTTGATACAAGAGTAAAAGTATGCGTGGACATCTGCTGTCTGACTGATTTTGAGGCATTGATAGAAACAGGAAGACTGAATGGACATGGCATTTATTACTATGTTCCATCTTTACTTGAATATTTTGATACTTCTTCCATCAATGCTCTTATTGCTCCAAGACCCCATCTTTCTCTGGCTGGAGAGTATGATCCGCTTACACCTGCAAAGGGACTTGATAAAATCGACAGAAATTTAAGAAAAGTTTATGCAGAATGGAATGCGGATGAAAACTGGGAATTGAAAAGATATCCAGTGGGACACAGATTAACTGCTGAAATGGTATTTGATACATTAAAATTTTTCAAAAAACACCTTCTTAATCAGGTATGATGGTAGTTATGAAATTGAGTGCAATTTCCTTGTTCCAATGTATTCCTTCAAGAAAGTCCACTTACTCAATCCTGCTTTTCAATGGGAGAGGGTGTAGAAATAGTGAGATAAAGGAAAAAATGAACAACCAATTGAGGTTTTTGATATAACAAACCTGATAAAGGGGAGGAAAAAAATGGAGATTATTTCGTTTGACGATTTCAAGAAAATTGATATGAGGACAGGCAAAATTATTTCGGTTGACGACCATCCTGCTGCTGACAAACTTTATATTTTGCAGGTGGACCTTGGAGCAGAAAAAAGACAGATTGTTGCTGGTATTAAGCCCTATTACAGTAAAGAAGAACTTGTCGGTAAAACCATTATTATTGTCGCCAATTTACAGAGTCGCGCAATACGCGGTGTTGAGAGTAACGGAATGCTTCTTGCAGGACTTGACGACACAACACTGGCAGTTCTCACTATTGACAGAAATCTGAAACCAGGTACAAAAATTACGTGAACATTATATTATGGTTTGTTCTGATTTACCCTGAAATCTAAAAGAAAGACCGTGCTCTGTCTTTTCCCAGAAGTGGGGTTTTGTAAATAACTGAAAAAATCCTTTCCATGCACCTGCGCTGATTAGCACCCAGTATAACGGAGATATCAATGTCTCTGGAATCAGGTATCTGTAAGAACGGCGAAGGCATCCCAGCACATTTAGCAAAACAAAAATTCCATTGCTTATCAGCAGTACCCATGTAATCAGATCTGCTGTTGGATAGAAAAACCCAGAAAGAAATTTTCCTTCACTGCGTACAAACCACATTCCTGTGATAATCCAGTATACTGGATTGAAAAGAAGTGTAATAAAAAGTCCTGCCACAGTAAGTTGAAAGCTGAAAAAATTAATCAGTCCCATTCTTTTGATAAGAAAATATGGTCTTCGCATGTGCACACACCATGTCTGAATATAGCCCTTCACCCATCGTGAACGCTGCCTCAACCAGTTAGAAAGTTTGCTGTTGGCTTCTTCCCATGTGGTGCTATCAAGAACGCGTGTTCTGTACCCTTCCCTGAAAAGCCGTATCCCAAGATCACAATCTTCAGCAACATTATATGGATCCCATCCGCCGACCTTTTTCAGGTATTCAGTTTTGAAATGATTGGATGTACCACCAAGTGGAATGGGCGCATTCAATCCATCAAGCCCGGGCAGATACAGGTCAAACCACATTGAATATTCAGAAGTAAACCATCTTGTAATTAAGTTTTGCCTTGGATTGTAATAGTTCAATTTTGCCTGAAGACATGCTATGGATTGGTCATCAATCCGTCTGAACGCAATGACACTTTTTTTCAACTGGTCAGCATCAGGAATATCCTCTGCATCATATATCACAAGATATTCTCCGGTTGCTCTGGAAAGCCCGATATTGCATGCCTTTGGTTTTGTCCTCGGAAAAGAATCAGGGACAATAACAATATCAAAAAAATATGGAATTTTCATTTTGCTTAATGCTTCCTGCATTGTTTGATCTGTTTGTTCAACAAGTAGTTTCACATCAAGTTTGTCCTGTGGATAATCAATTTGATTGATTGCCGTAATCAGTTGTGAAAGGATGTTTGTTTCTCTGAACACAGGAAGAAGAATTGTGTAGACAGGAAGAGAATTTTCGTCAAGATTTTGTATTTCAGAACTATCAACGATGATTTCCTGTTTCTGCATAAATCCCACAAGCACCATAAAAAACTTGTAAAGAATTGTCACAAGGTAGAAGACGCTTATGAGAAGATTTACAGTAATAAAGAAGGTTTTTCCATAATAGACAGAACAGCACAAACACACACCAAGCAAAATAATTCCTGTGCGCTTCTGTCTCTGGTCAAGAGTGATTCTGGCATCGTCTATCATCATTTTTGCTAAAAATTTTCTTTTATAATAACACAGTTTGCAAAAATTAGACGCAGACAATATATTTCAGGATTAAATTTTGATTTATCATGACTTTTCTGTCAAAAGTTGAAAAATTTTTCACACATCAATGTGGTTGACACCAGTATAATACAAATGTAAAATGTAATAACCTAAAATCCCGCCTTTTTTAATAACTATGTAAAGCAATCCACCGCAAT
>JBMFLH010000041.1:0-16260 GCA_049971295.1 Candidatus Ratteibacteria bacterium
ATATAAACAACCCTCTCTACCATCTCTAATTCCCTTGTGAAAAGGCAATGAATTAATCATAATTACCCTGGATTTTTCAACCGTTCAACCATATTGTTTTAAGAGCCCCAAAAAGGCTGAACCATTTAATAATAATTTCTGGATGTGGAACTGTTAAGTTTATCTCCACCATCTTATTTGTCTTTTTTGATGACATCTAAATATATCTCCTTGAGTTTTTTTTCAAACAACATCTCTACAAGATCCAGGTCTGTTAAATTATCTATTTCAAAAGATTGCCAGAACTCCATAAAATACATACCAATCTTTCCACCGAGTCTGTTTTCTTGGTTTAAAAGTATGTCCGGTTTGAAAATATAAAATGAGCCATTCTCAACAAACTGAGGTTCCGCAGACTGCCGCATTCTTCGATTTTTATAATCATAATTAAAACTGTATAACATACCGTTGTTATCTCTCTTCCAGATCAAGAAATCTTCAAGGATAGCAGCAGAAAAAAGAGAATCCCATTTATTGTTTTTAAATTGCGCAAGGGCGCGTGAAAGATCATGAGGTTTGCGTAGTGGGCTAGTCGCTTGAAGCATTATTACTATTTCACCAGAAAACCCTATTACCTTTAATGCATGCGCCACCGCAAGCTCTGAAGGGGATGTATCATCTGATATGTCTATTGGACGTTTAATCCCTTTTGCACCATAGTTTTTTGCAATATTAAGGATTTCATCACTATCAGAACTTACAAAAACATCATCAATTTCAGCTGTGATCAAAGATTGAATTATAGTCCATGCGATTAAAGGTTTCCCACAGAAATTAATGATGTTTTTCTTTGGAATTCCTTTTGACCCACCCCTTGCAGGAATAATGGCTACAATGTTTGCTTTCCTGTTCATTTTTCTTCAGCAGGTCCGTAAAGAGGTTTAAGATAGTACCTTAATTTCTCAGCAATTTTTGTCTCGTTCGACGTGATTCTTTTTACTCCATCTCCCATTACAATTGGGATCGTTCTGATGTAACTGACCAATAGCTGAAGGCCTCGTTTTTCCAGGGACGCAGCCTGATCAGTACCATACATCGCCCTGTCAAGGGTAATATGCCTTTCCACTGCACATGCTCCCATCATTGCAGCAAGAACTCCGGGTATCATTGTAACCTCATGCCCGCTATACCCAACAGGGCATCTGTATCTTCTGTATAGTTCAACAATACAACGAAGGTTCAAAATGCTTTCTTGTGCTGGGTATTCTGATACGCAGTGCATCAAAACAAAAGGACAACTATGTTTCCTGAATATTTCAACAACAATATCAATGTCTTCATACGTGCTCATACCAGTCGAAATGAAAGTAGGCTTCCCTTCTTCAGCCACCATTTTTACCAGTTCAAGGTGTTTAATCATTGCTGACGCAATTTTATTGTACTTCAAATTGAACTGTCTCAAAAATAACTGGCTCTGGGTATCCCAGGCAGAAGCAAACCATTCCATACCAATTTGCTTACAATAAGCGTCGATCTCTTCATATTCTTTCTGTCCAAATTCTAAGGCTTCTTTCTGGGCTCTCTGGGTATTACCCCACGGACTTTCTCTCGGGGAGTCAAGAAATTCTTTTGTATAAACAATCTCTACGGTTCTTTTTTGAAACTTCACTGCATCGCAACCACATTCCTTTGCCATATCAATCAATCTTTTTGCAATCTCCACGTCTCCATTATGGTTGATACCTATTTCTGCGATAATCATAACGTGTCTGGCTATGGGCCAGGGTTCTTTCTGAATCAAGTCTGTCGCAAAAGAAAAATTATCACTCATGTTCTTCTCCTGTATTTTGTTTTTTTGCTACTGCCCACAGTGTATCTGAATAACCTTTCTCTATCAAAATTCTGGCATATTGTTTGCAAAAACTGTCAGGGAAAATGCTCTGAAAGAAGCCCTGCCCGCCAGGTTTCCCTGTAATCATCCAATGAATATGATTGTTGAAATCATAACGCTGGATACCCCTGACACTAGTGCTCAAACCCGCTTTTTCACATACCTTGGTCAGTGTTTCTTTAGAAAAGTAGCAAAGGTGCGCCTTCTGAAAATAAAATTTTTTGAATGTATCAATATTATAAAGTGAAAGAAGGGCATCATTAATATTTGGAACTTCAATAAAAATTCTGCCATTATCTTTCAATATTTTTTTAAGGTTACTAAGATATTCAACAGGATTTAGCAGGTGTTCGAGCACATGGAACATTACAATAATATCAAATTTTAATTTATCATCCTGTTTTTTTATGTCAGAATAAACATCGATTTTGAAATTTTTCTGTATCCAGGTTCTTGATTCTTCGTCAACCTCTATCCCTACCACTTTTTTCACAAGAGGTTTTACCTGACTGAGAAATGCACCTGTACCACAACCAACTTCAAGAATACTTGTGTCGAAATTTAGATATCTTTTAATTCTTTTTAACCTAATTTTTGCCTCAGGGAGGTCAGAGACAAATCTTTCAGACGCAGGCGGGTCATGGTATTCATTTCTGTATTGAATTGCGTAGTAGTTATTCAACTCCTTTTCATCAGGAAGGGGAAAGAGAAAAACAAGTCCACAATGATCACATTTTTTCACTTTGCTCGTATTATCGTGTCTGACGCCGTTCTGAATTGTTTCAATACCCGTATTTCCACAGAGGTAGCAGGCAACATCTTTCATTCTTCACTCCACTGTCATTGATTTGATTGTCTCAAAGTTGTCAAGAAAAAATTCAATCTTTGAAATCAGTTTTTCAATCTGGTTGATTTTCTTTGTAAAATGGTCGTCATTGGATTTCACTTTATTCTTCTGCTTTACCTGTTCAATTAAAGGTTTTGCATAAGAAAGTCTTTTTTCAAGCCCGGTTTTCAATTTATTGAGGATAATTTCTTCTATGTTTTCGTTGGCAGTGTAAAGAGCTCTTGAATAACCTTTTCTCCACACCTTTTTTACTGCATTCCATTGTTCAAGGGTTCTGAGATTTATGCTGACATTGCCCTTGCTCATCTCAAGGAATTTTCCAATTTCTGTTGGAGAAAGAGGTTTGTCTGAAAGATATAAAAGGGCATATATCTGACACACTGCCCTGTTCAATCCAAGGCTTTCGCCCAGATTGACTGCTGCCTCAATCAAACGATCTTTTGATTCTTCCATAGTCCCATTTGTTTAGAATGTTTTAAATCATTTTAACAATTTTGTCAAGAGGAGGAAGAAAAAAGCAGGATTATAAAATTTTTCAGGATTTTTTTCTTTCAGGCCAGTGCGATTCAATAATGGAGTAAATTCCACCCCTTGGAGTAAATTCACCCTTTACAGAAATCCAGACAGGTTTGATTGCTGAAACGATGTCTTTCAGAATTCTGTTCACAGCGTTTTCGTAAAATATTCCAAGATTTCTGTACGCAAAAATGTATTCTTTTAATGATTTCAGTTCAATAATTCTGTCTTTTGGCTGATATTGAATGGTAATTTTCCCAAAATCAGGATTTCCTGTCTTCGGACATAGAGAAGTATATTCAGGAATTACAATGGTAATTGTGTATCTCTTGTGAAAATTTTTAAACCAATCGATCTGAGGAAGTTTTGCATCAAGCCCTTCAGAGGCAACATCTCTATATTGTTTTGCCATTGTTAGAAAAATAAAATCTTAAATTCCTTAAATTCACCGGTCGCTTTCTCTTTATCAATATTGATGTAATGAATATTCAGCCCCAAATAACCTTTTTTCATTTTTCTTATAAAAGATTCAAGTACGTCAGGTTCTGCTTCTGCAACAATTTCAACTCTTCCATCCGGAAGGTTTTTCACCCAACCACAAACGCCAAGTTCTTTTGCAATACTTGTCGCATACCAGCGAAACCCTACTCCTTGAACCTGCCCTATAATATGGATATGCCATCTTTCCATATTAAAGATTAAGCCCCGCCTTGAAGGCGGGGCTCATTAACTTTATCAGTTATCAATATTCAGGATATGGCGGTGCTGCAGGTGCCTTCTCTTTCTTTTCTGGCTTTTCTGTAATCAGGGTTTCTGTTGTCAGAAGTAGCGCAGCAACACTGACAGCGTTTTCAAGAGCAGTTCTTGTTACCTTTGTCGGATCAATAATACCTGCCTTGACAAGGTCCTCAAATTGATCTGTTTCTGCATTGAAACCAAAACTTTCTTTGTCAGCAGAGCGAACCTTGTCAACGACAACTGCTCCATCCATGCCAGAATTTTCTGCAATTTGCCTCAAAGGCGCTTCAAGGGCTTTATAAACAATCTTTCCGCCTGTCTTTTCATCCTCATCAATATATTCCACTTTTTCAATTTCACTCTGGCAGCGAAGTAGAGCCACTCCACCACCAGGAACAATACCTTCCTGAACTGCAGCCCTTGTTGCACTCAGCGCGTCTTCAACACGAGCCTTTCTTTCCTTCATATCTGATTCTGTGGGCGCTCCCACATTCACCACAGCAACTCCACCAGCAAGTTTCGCAAGTCGTTCCTGCAATTTTTCTTTGTCGTAATCTGAGGTAGATTTTTCAATTTCTTTCTTTATCTGGTTGATTCTTCCTTCGATGTCGGACTTTTTGCCAGCGCCTTCAACGATTGTCGTATTTTCCTTGTCAACAATTATTCTTTTGGCGCGGCCAAGCATGCTGATGTCAACGTTTTCAAGTTTCATACCAAGCTCTTCGGCAATGACTTTTCCGCCAGTAAGAATCGCGATATCCTCAAGCATTGCCTTTCTTCTGTCACCAAATCCCGGCGCCTTCACAGCACAGCAGGCAAGAGTTCCGCGAAGCTTGTTCACAACAAGTGTTGCAAGGGCTTCACCTTCAACCTCTTCAGCAATAATAAGCAGTGGTCTTCCGCTCTGGGCTATCTTTTCAAGAAGTGGAAGCAAATCTTTTATCGCTGATATTTTCTTGTCATGAATCAGGATGTATGCGTCTTCAAGAACAGCTTCCATTCTTTCTGAATCAGTAACAAAATATGGAGAAAGATACCCACGGTCAAACTGCATTCCTTCAACAACTTTCAGCTCTGTCTCAGTTCCTTTTGCTTCCTCAACAGTAATCACGCCTTCATTGCCCACTTTCTCCATTGCATCAGCAATGATTTTTCCGATTTCGGGGTCATTGGCAGCTGCAATTGTTGCGACCTGCTGTATTTCCTGCTTGTCTTTGGTGGGTTTACTCATACTTTTCAACTTCTCAACCACAGCTTTTGCGGCTTTTTCAATACCGTGTCTGAGATGCACTGGATTTGCTCCTGCCGCAACATTCTTGAACCCTTCCTTTGCAATGGCAAGGGCAAGAAGAGTCGCTGTTGTTGTGCCATCGCCTGCAATATCATTGGTCTTTGAGGCAACTTCTCTCAATAATTGCGCGCCAAGGTTTGCATACGGATCTTCAAGTTCGATTTCCTTTGCAATTGTCACACCATCATTGATGACTGTGGGTGAGCCAAATTTCTTTTCAATAACAGCGCATCTTCCTTTTGGTCCGAGTGTTGGTTTGAGCGCTTCTGCAACAACTTCCATTCCCTCAAGCATTTTTCTTCTTGCTTCTTCACTAAAAATCATCTGCTTGGCCATATTTCCCTCCTCGTGTTATTTTACAACAATGCCAAGTATGTCCTCCTCACGAAGGATCATATATGTTTCGTTATCAACTGTAACTTCTGTACCTGCATACTTACCGTACAACACCACATCTCCAACCTTAACTTCCATCTTGATGGGTTTTCCATCATCATCAAGCCGTCCTTTTCCAACAGCAACAACCTTTCCTTCCTGCGGCTTTTCTTTTGCTGTGTCAGGAAGGATTATGCCTCCTTTTGTCTTTTCCTCTGGCTCCATTGGCTTTACCACGACCCTATCGCCCAATGGCTTAATTTTGAATTCTGCCATACCATCCTCCTTGTGAAAAAACATGAAAAACTGATTTTACTGTTCCCTAACCCTACTTCCAAAACTATTAGATGAACCCAAAGCAAAAATGGTTTCAAAAATCGGAAAAAAAGGATTTTTGATTTTTTCAAAAATTTTATTATACTTATAACAATAAAATCTGTCAAGGGTTATAACAAAACCAGGGGAAAATATGAAAAAGGTAAAAATTGGCATTATCGGTGTAGGTGGAATGGGTCAGGGCCATGCAGAATCTATGAAAAAGGTAAAAGAAGCCCAGCTTGTTGCAGTGTGTGATAACGAAGCAGACAGGGCAAAGGAAGTTGGTGAAAAACATGGAGTGAAGTGGTTTGTAGATTATAAGGAACTCATTGATAGTGGTATCGCTGATGCAATAATTGTGGCAACCCCACATTATTTTCATCCGGAAATCAGTGTATATGCGATGGAAAAAGGACTACATGTTCTCAGTGAAAAACCCATTGCAGTAACTGTGAGACAAGCAGATACAATGGTTGAGGCAGCAAAAAAAACAGGAAAAGTATTTGCTGTGATGTATCAAATGAGAAACAGTGGAATATTTATTGCTGCTAAAAAACTGATTCAGGAGGGGAAACTTGGTGAAATAAAAAGAACCCTTCTTGTGAACCCATGGTACAGGTCTCAGGCATACTATGATAGTGGCTCATGGCGCGCAACATGGAAAGGCGAAGGTGGTGGCGTGCTTATTAATCAGGCGCCGCACATGATCGACATTTTTACCTGGCTTGCAGGACTTCCTAAAAAATTTGAAGCAAAAGTGAGGACAAGATTGCATAATATTGAGGTTGAGGATGAAGCAAGCGCTTTACTTGAATACGAAAATGGTGCCTGGGGATACTATTACACAACCACGAATGAATGTCCGTCTATTACCTATCTTGAAATAGCCGGGGATAAAGGAAAAATTATTTATAATGGGGAGTCTTTAAGATTTTTTGCAACAAAACAACCTATCAGTGAATTCACTTTCAAGAATAAAAGTATGTGGGCTGGTGTTGAAACAAAAGAGAAAACTTTACGCATCCCAAAAAAAGAAACATCACATGCCGCGATTATTAGAAACTTCTGCAGGGCAATCATTAAGGGTGAAACACTTGTTTCTCCAGGAATTGAAGGAATCAATTCAGTGGAATTCATTAATGCGATATTGCTTTCAGGATATAAAGGAAAACCGGTTGAAACTCCTGTTGACAGAGATGAATATGATGCTTTCCTACAGGATATGATAAGAAAATCAAAAGATAAGTCAACAGTCCGGGTTCAGATACAAACCGACCCTAATATTAAAAAATAGAGGTGCTTTATTTTAAGGGTACTTTCTGAACCCTGCCGGTTTTTGCAGATTTGTATGCTGCTAAAATAAGAGCCTGATTTCTGACTCCGTCTGTTCCTGAATTGAACACTTCTGTGTCTTCAATAACGGATCTTGAAAAACTTTCAATTTGAGCTCTGTAAGTATTAAAGGGCTCTGCTTCAATTTTTTTGCTTGTGGAAACCAGCTGACGCTGTTGTTGGGCATCATACCCTCTTGTTTCTGTCTCAAGATATGCAGTGGCATCACCATCAGGGGATTGCCCGATTGTACCCATCGCTATCACACTGCCTCTACTTCCATAAATTTCAAGAACATTCTTTGAGGAATTGTCTGGAATGCTGAAACAACTATCTATCACGCCAATTGCTCCATTTGCAAATCTTGCCAGCGCAATCGCTGTATCTTCCACCGGATACTTATGAACGAGCGTATCAATCATACAGGTAATCTCCTTAATCCTGCTATCAAGAATAAATTCAAGTAGGTCCATACAATGGCAACCCATATCAATAAAGGACCCTCCACCACCAAGAGATGGAATCTGTCGCCAAGCACCTTTGATAGGAGGATACCAGCAAGACAATTGCGCCCTTGCCATTACAATTGTTCCAAGTTCTCCGCTTAAAACCATTTCACGAATTTTCCTGTTGATGGTGTTGAATCTCATCATAAAATCCACACCCAGTTTCACCTTGTTTCTTTTTGCAAGTGAAACGAGTTTTTTTCCTTCTTCCACCTTTAAAGTAATTGGTTTTTCAACAAGAGCATGTTTCTTTGCTTTGAGAATCTTTTCTGCCTGTTTGAAATGTAGATAAGCAGGCGTGGCAATATAAACTGCTTCAACCTCTGGATCACCAATTAATTGGTCCTCATCGGTGTAATATCTCACATGGAATTTTTCTCCTGATTTTCTTGCCATTTCCTCGTTTACATCACAGACTGCAACAAGTTCAGCGTTGTCTGCAGGAATAATACCTTCTGGAATTGTGCGTCTGAATGCTATTCCGCCAGAACCGATCACACCCCATTTCAGTTTTCTCATCTTTTACCTCCATATTTTTTTCTTTATCTTCATTTCATCAGGACCAAAAAATTTCACCAGTATTCCCTCACTATCAAAACCAAATGCAAAGTTGTCATAGTACCACATCTCAAACATTCCTGTTTCTGAAAGGTATGTTTCATCTGGTTCTCCAAAAAGGTCTCTTATTAATTTCTGGTCCATTCCTGGTAAAATCTTTCCTTCAACGATGGCCTGTCTCACTTCTGGGGCAAGTTCAGTATGTTTCATTGCAAAATCCAGCCGCGCCTTTTTATTGCGCTGAAAATTTTCATAAGCAGAATAATGGGCACAGCCACAGGCAAGGACAACAGTGATGATAATCATATAAATTTTACTCATACAGCCTCCTGAAGTAAAATATTAATTCAAAACCATTATACCACAAATGAAAAATGAGTACTGATTCTCTGGACGAATACTTAAAAGAAACACGGTATTGCGACATCCACTCGCAGGAAATTGACAATTTTTACAGAACCATCGGGGCTGGTGATACAGGTGAAATTGCAAATTTCATATTCAACTTTGTACGGGACAGTATCAAATACAGATTTGACTATTCATGGGTTAAAGCGTCTGAAACCTTGCGAAAAAAGACTGGAAACTGTTTTAATAAGGCAAATCTTCAAATAGCGCTTTTGAGAAAGGCAGGTATTCCTGCGGGGTATGGTGTTTATCTTGTTAACAAGGAAATTTTGAAGCCCATTCTTCCACCAGATATTTACCTTCTGGTCAATCAGCCTACTATTCATGTCTTTGCAAAAATTTTCATTCATAATAGATGGATTAACCTTGATGCCACTGTTGATCGTGAAATGTTTGAATGTTTCTATATCCATTCAGGCGCATGGTCTCATACCTGCTGGGATGGACACTCAGATGTATCTCTTGATAAAAGGTTTGTCGTGGAAGACCAGGGTGTTTATGCAAACATAGACCTTTACCTATCACAACCACCAAAATTCTGGACAGACAATCTGATACGAAAGGCAAATCGTTTTATAGAAGAAACCATTAAAAAAATGAAAAAGAAATAAAACAATGGAAAAAATCATAAATAAACTGTCATCATTTAATCTTGAAGAAAGGATGGAAGCACTGGAAAAAGTCGTGTATCTGATTCACAATCAAACCATTGCAAAATACAAAGAACAGTTTCCTTACGACAACATGCACATTCATTCCTTCCATTCGTTCAATTACAAAAATTGGTCTCCATCAAGAATTGTACTGGAGGCATACAGATATGGATTGAAACACATTGGAATTGTTGATTTTGATACTATTGCTGCCACTGAAGAAGCGCATATTGCATCAACAAAAATTGGTGTTCCCACCGTCACGGGACTTGAGACAAGGGTCTATGTTTCATTTTTTTCAGGAAAGGTGATTAATTCACCTGGTGAACCAGGAATTTGCTATATCAATGGACTTGGTTTTACAAAATTTCCTCCACCAGGCACAGAAGCAGAAAAAATATACAAAAATTTACATCTGATTGCCAGTAGAAGAAACAAAATTGTGGTTGATAAACTTAATCAGTTTCTTTCGCCAGTAAAAATAGATTATGAAAAAGATGTACTTCCCCTGAGCCCATCTCACAATCCCACTGAAAGACATATCATCAAGGCATATGTCGAAAAGGCAGAAAACATTTTGGGAAAACAGGAAAATAAATTCTGGGCTGATGTTCTGAAAATACCTGCTGTAGATGTAGAAAAAATGAAAGAACAAAAACCAGGTGATTTTATGGAAAAATTGCGCTCTGTTCTGGTGAAAAATGGCGGACCAGGATATGTCCAGCCAGAACCCGAGACATTTCCCGCGATAACCGATTTTATCAGAATGACAGAAGATTGTGGTGGTATTGTTGTTGGAAACTGGCTTGATGGAACAACAGAGGTAGAAAAAAACCCCGAAGAATTTCTTGACTTTATGATCTCATTGGAAATAAAAATTATGAACATTATCCCCGAAAGAAACTGGAACATATCAAATCCTGAAGAAAAGGCAAGGAAAGTAAAAAACCTTGAAGAATTCCTTGTAACCTGTAAGAAAAAAAATATTCCAGTGATATGCGGCACAGAAATGAACAAATACGGTCAACCATTTGTTGACAATTATGATACTCCTGAATTAAAAAAACATCTTGATTGGTTTGAAAAAAGCGTTCTTCAACTGTTTGAAATGATGGATAAATAAAAAGTCGGCCTCAATATTTGATAAGAAAAAAAATTACACTAAAATAGTATAAGTTATGAAAATAATTACAAAAAATTCAGATTATGCAATAAGGGCTCTTTGTAAATTAGCAGAAGAAAGAGATTTTACTCAACCAGGACCCTGGCTGAAAAAGCAGTAGTTCCACTCTTTTATTTACGGAGGATACTGAGCACACTTGCAAGAGCAGGTATCGTTCAAACAAAAGAGGGTATAGAAGGAGGCATCAAACTCAGTAGAAATCCGTCTCAAATTACACTTACAGAAATTATTAAATTATTTCAGGGCGGGATACAAATTTCAGAGTGCCTGTTCAGAAAAAAACTCTGTCCCAATAGATAGAACTGTCCACTGAGAAAAAAATTGATAAAAATAGAAAAGATTCTTGGAAATGAATTTGAAAAAATTACAATAGTTTCTTTTATCCAGAAAAGGAGCAAAAATGAAAGAAAAAATGTTTTGCAGGCAATGTGAACAGGCAGCACGAGGACAGGCATGCACGACCCTGGGTGTTTGCGGAAAAAGTCCTGAAGCAGCGGCATTGATGGATGTACTTATTTATGCGCTGCAGGGCATTGCGATATACGGAAATAAATTAAGAGAAAAAGATATTTCGTTCCCTGACACAGATAAATTTATCATTGAGGCGCTTTTCATTACCGTCACAAATGTTGATTTTGACCCTGAAAGAATAAAAGAGTTTCTCATAATAGCAGCTCAACATCTTGATAAGATTAAAAAAGAGTTTGCAAAAGCGTATCCAGGATACAATATTTCACAACTTCCTGAGCCAGCACATTGGAATACCGAACAGCAGGACATCAATAATAGCATTCCTAAAGCAGGCATTTTTAATGGAATGAATGAAGATATACGAAGTTTAAAAGAAATCCTTCTTTATGGAATGAAAGGAATGGCTGCATACGCTGACCACGCATGGATTTTAGGAAAAACTGACCAGCAGGTAAATTCGTTTTTTTATAAAGGACTATCTGCAATAGCAGAAAAGTCCATCTCTGCAGAAAATCTAATAAATTTAATCCTTGAGTTTGGAAATATTAATCTTAAGTGTATGGAAATGCTTGATCAGGCACATACAGAAAGATATGGACACCCAGTACCAACAAAGGTCTTTCTCGGAGCAAAAAAGGGATATGCAATTGTGATTTCAGGCCATGATCTTTTTGACCTTGAACAACTTTTGCAGCAAACAGAAAATACAGGAATTAATATTTACACTCATGGCGAAATGCTCCCCGCACACGGTTATCCTGGATTGAAAAAATACAAACATTTGGCTGGTCATTACGGAACAGCCTGGCAGAACCAACAGAAAGAATTTGATCTGTTTCCTGGAGCAATTTTAATGACAACAAACTGCATTCAAAAACCCAGACAAACGTATTCTGAAAGAATCTTTACAACAGGACTTGTTGGCTGGACAGGTATCAAACATATCCATTCCAAAAATGGCAAAAAGGACTTTACACCTGTGATTGAAGCCGCGATCAAAGCAGGAGGGTTTACTCAGGATGTGCCTGGAAAAGAGATAACAGTTGGATTTGCGCACAATACAGTTCTTGGAATTGCAGATAAAGTAATTGATGCTGTGAAAAAAGGTCATATCAGAAGATTTTTTCTTGTTGGAGGATGCGATGGAGCAAAACCTGGAAGAAACTACTACACAGAATTTGCGCAATCCATTCCCCAGGATTGCGTAATAATAACGCTTGCTTGCGGTAAGTTTCGATTCAATACACTGGATTTCGGACAGATTAACGGTATTCCAAGACTTCTTGATTGCGGCCAGTGCAATGACGCCTATTCAGCCATTGTCATTGCAAAATCACTTGCAGATGCATCTGGGTGTTCTGTCAATGAACTTCCGCTTTCCCTTATTCTTTCCTGGTATGAACAAAAAGCAGTTTGTATTCTTCTTACACTTTTTTCTCTCGGAGTAAAAAACATCAGACTCGGACCAACTCTTCCTGCGTTTATATCCGAAAATGTATTAAAGGTACTTGTGGAAAATTTTCAGATAAAACCAATTACCACTGTTGAAAATGACCTCAAAGATATTCTTGGAAAATAGAATCAAAATTTGACATTTCAATAGCCACAGTTTATCATTCCTTCACAAAGGAAACATATGGGACAGCACTACTACTGTGGCATTGGTGAACACCTGATAGCAAAAAATGCCGGTATTACCATGCATCAATTGCATTTTGACGCTGATGCTATTGTGTCAGCTTATAGAAGGGCACAAAGCATCGCAGAAGAACTAAAAATTCCACCACCAGTACCTCATCTCGCAGGCTTTGCATATCCCCATGTGGCATCACTCGGATGCAATATACTATTTCCAGAGGACGCAGAAGAGCCAAGACCACTTTCGATCATTAAAACACCTTCTGATATCGATCACATGAGTGAGCCAGATGATTATCTTTCAGCGCCTTTAATTCAAAAAAAATTGAAAACGCTTGAAAAATTGCTTGAAAAAGCAAGATCAATGGCATGAATAATTGCTTGAATATGAACTGGTGGGAAAAAGAACCTTTAAGGATTATTGAAATATGTGATGGGTTTGACCTGAAAAAATTACCCGTTGAAGTTCTTGCAAAAACTGTAAAAAAATTAGGCGGTAATGTCCAGCATTTTCACTGCATGGAACTTTCCACAAAACAGTACGGTCCCGGGCTTGACGACAGGTCTCTTTATTTTCGTACTTCTCTGGCAGAAAAGCAGAATCCAGACAGGCTTGGCGAATATTTGCCGCATGCAAAAAAATATGGTATCAGAGTGGTCGTTTATTTCAATGTACACTGGTATACGATTGATTTTGGCAAACGGCATCCTAACTGGGTTCAAATAAAACAAGACGGAAATCCAATTCAGGAAGTTTATGGAACAGGAACATCATTCTGCATCAATAGCCCCTACAGAGAATGGGTATTTCAGATTTTAAGGGATCTGTGCAGTTATAACATAGACGGTATTTTCTATGACGGGCCAATCTTTTTTTCAAACACCTGTTATTGCAAATACTGCCAGAAACTTTTTGAACAAAAAACAGGATATCCTCTCCCACCAAAATCTGACAGAAATCACCCTCTGTGGAAAAAATTTGTTGAGTTTCAGGCAGAAAGCATGGAAAGATTTCTTGAACAATCAAATAATATCATCAAAAACATTAACCCACAGATTTTGTTTTACATGAACGGTAATAGCAACTGGCCTTACTGGCCCACAGGAAGGGACAATCATCGTATTATCAAACACACAGATATCCTGGGAGCTGAAGGTGGTTTTCTTTATGGGGATTTAAATCAAACTCCAATTTTCAAACCAGCTCTTACAGGAAAACTTCTCTCATCGCAGGCAAAAGGAAAAATTGCTGTTGTATTTGATTGCGCAGGACACAAAAATTGGAGCTGGTATCTCCTGCCAGAAACTGAAATATCACTTCTTCTGTACGAAACAAGTTTTTCTGGTGCTCAATGGTGGATTGCAGTATTTCCTGATGATATCAATCAACCAGAAATGAAAGCCATTTCAGAATTTGGGAATTTTATCAAAAAACATCCAGAGCCATTTGTTCAAACAAAATCTGCGGCAAACATTGCTCTTTTGTGGCCGTCAAAATCAGCTGAGCATTATAACGGTTCCTCTGTACCTCTTACGGATTTCACAGAAGAAATAAAGGGACAGGAAATTGGTAATCTTTTGATGGAATTTTATGGTTTCTATGAATCACTGGTAAACTCAAAGGCAATTTTTGATGTTATTGATGAATATAATTTTGACCATCTATATGATTACGAACTCGTGATACTACCCAATGCTGCCTGTCTTTCTAAACAGGACTGCCAGCAAATAAGAGAGTATGTGAAAAAAGGTGGAAATGTTGTAGCAAATTTTGAAACTTCTCTCTACGATGAAAACGGAAGGCAAAGAAGGAATTTTGAACTTTCAGACGTTTTTGGAGTGAATTTTGCTGGAACCATTTTTGGCCCAATGAAACACGACTATGTTTCCCCTGTAAAGATGAAAAATGGACTTTTGAAAAATATTATAAAAAAGTATTTCCCTGCTCCTGAGTATGGAATCAGTATAGAAAATATCACTGGAAAACCTTTGATTTTTTATTGTGAAAAATTAAAAGGAAGATATGACCATACTCCAGAGAAATCACAAAAACCCGCGGTAGTGGAAAATCGATACGGAAAAGGAAAGACCATTTATATCGCAGGCACATTTGGCTCAACAATCGCAAACTTCAGATTTCGAGAGTATTTCCTTCTGATAGAAAATTTCTGTGCTCATCTTTCAAACCCACTGGTAGAATTTGAAAATGTAAATCATATTGAGGTCTTTTTAAGGGCAAATGAAAAGGATATGTTTCTCTTTCTGGTAAATCAAACATCAGGGATAAAAAGGCCTCTCATTGATTTTCAGCCACTTGAAAAAGTGAAAATTAGAATAAATATAATGGCAAAGGATGTGATTGCCTTGAATTCAGGTCACAAAATAAAAATGAAGAAGACGCCTCGTAATATTGAATTGGTTCTTCCACTTTTAAAAAACTTTGAGATACTAAAAATCTCAAAATAGGAGGGGGTGAATTTGATAGAATTGGGCGCACGTGGATTCGAACCACGAACCCCTGCGTTATCAGCACAGTGCTCTGCCCTTGAGCTATGCGCCCGAACAGGATAAATTTATATCACATAATCAAACTGCTGTCAAAATTTCATTGATGACCATAAAAAAAGGCAGGGTTTTACCCCTGCCTTTTCAAATGAGATCAGTGTCCCTGGTTTAAATTTTTTCTCCGAAGAAAGGAGGTGATCCAGCCGCACCTTCCGGTACGGCTGCCTTGTTACGACTTCGTCCTCCTTGCCGGTTTCGCCCTGGATGCCTATAAGACATCTTCAGGCGCCCCCGACTCAGCTGACGTGACGGGCGGTGTGTACAAGGCCCGAGAACGTATTCACCGCGGCGTGGCTGATCCGCGATTACTACCGATTCCAGCTTCATGCAGGCGGGTTGCAGCCTGCAATCCGAACTGGGGCCGGCTTTTTGGGATTTGCTCCGCCTCACGGCTTCGCTTCCCTTTGTACCGACCATTGTAACACGTGTGTAGCCCTGGACATAAGGGGCGTGATGACTTGACGTCATCCCCACCTTCCTCCGTGTTAACCACGGCAGTCCCTGCAGAGTGCTGCTTTGAAAAGCGAGTAACTGCAGGTAAGGGTTGCGCTCGTTCCGGGACTTAACCCAACACCTCACGGCACGAGCTGACGACAGCCATGCACCACCTGTGCCGGCTTCCTGACAAAGTCAGGATCCTTTCCCTTTCGGGTCTGTACTACCGGCATGTCAAGCCCAGGTAAGGTTCTTCGCGTACCATCGAATTAAACCACATGCTCCACCGGTTGTGCGGGCCCCCGTCAATTCCTTTGGGTTTCAACCTTGCGGTCGTAGTCCCCAGGCGGGATGCTTAACGCGTTTGCTTCGGCACCGATCCGATAAACGGACCGACACCCAGCATCCATCGTTTACGGCGTGGACTACCGGGGTATCTAATCCCGATCGCTCCCCACGCTTTCGTGTTTCAGTGTCAGTACCGGAATAGAGAGCCGCCTTCGCCACTGGTGTTCCTGCCGATATCTACGCATTTCACCGCTACACCGGCAGTTCC
>JBMFLH010000042.1:0-16006 GCA_049971295.1 Candidatus Ratteibacteria bacterium
CTGTGATTACTCCATCAACACAATCATCAAAAATGGTTCCAAAACTTAAATCGCTTACAGAAGGAACATAATCATCTTTTTCATACAGATATAATGGATATTTTTTTAAGATATAACCACCTTTACCAAAAATTCCCTCTTCTTTTGTATATGAAACTGACTTTTCAAAATCTATTGATATACCAATTTCTATTTTTGCACCAAGAGCAATCTGAATAGATGGTTCAAAGGAAAATGAGGAACCAATTTCTTCTTTAATTTTATATGTTAAGGGCATACCTGATTCTATCAAATGATTAGAAAGTTTCTGGCAGAAACTGACAAATCTTGATGCTACTTCAGTTGGTCCTAAAATTATTGCTCCTGAAGGAGTATTTCCTCCAAGATATGCTTTTAAATTCAAAAGGTCCACAAGTTGATTAACAATTGCTTCTATCTGTTCTGCTGTGAGAGTAATGATAACTTTTTTTGTAGTGCCTTCTTTCCCTGGGTACTTTATTCCCCATTCACTTTTACTTTCTATCTCAACTTCTCCTTTTGTTATATTTCCATTTTTATCTGAATAAAGAGTAATTGAGATTTTGCCAGCAAGGTCTCCGCCTATTCCAGCCTTTATTTCTTCATTTATAACATTGCCCTGAATTCCACCAAATAAATCAAGTTCACCTGATACAGAAAAACCAGCACCCATTTCTTCTAACTTTAGGTCATCATCTTCAAATGTATAGTCAAATGAAAGTTGCCCAAGAACTTCTATCTCTCCTTCAATTCCTGCTCCAACGCCAATCCCAAGAAAAACATTATCATCATTTCCAAGACCAAAACCTGTTCCTGCTGATGCATCTCCTCCTGCTCTTAAACCAATTGTAAGTTCCTGCTTATCCTGATATTTTGGATAAAGGAAATTAAACTCAGAAATAATAAAATTCAACATATCAGAAACAATTGGCTGGTTTGTTAGTTCAAGTAAAGAAGCAATCAGAAGTCCTGACCTTAATATCTTTTGTTCATCTGATGAATATGGTTGTTCAAAAAGGTAAGTATTATTATTCATAAGAACTAAAGATGCATAAACTCCTGCATCAGCACTTGCATAGCAGGCATTTTTAACTCCACCACCAACAGACGCTTTTGCAACAACTCCTGCTTCAATTTCAAACTCCCTTTCAACTTCAATCTTATCATCTGCGTTTGTTTGTAAATTTGTATTTATAATCCTATAAGACATCCCTCTTTTTTCTCCGAATTTTCCTCCAATACCTACTGCTGCCTCCAAATTTATACCACTTCCAAATGAAAAAGATGATTCAGATTCTCTTGATAAAATTTTAACATTAAATGTTAAAGGTGGATTTATACTATAACCACCTGCATCAGTAATTGAGCAGGTAATGATTTGATTTACAGAACCCAGTTCTTTACTTGGTATTACACATTCGACCACCCCATTTTCATCAGAAGCATCTGTATTTATTGATTTTGTTCCTCCTGCCCATTGTATTGACAAACTTACTCCAGAAGCAGGGATACCATTTTTATCAATCACTTTATAATATCTTACAACCTTACCACCAATCATTACCTCTGAAGTGCTTGGATTTATATCTGGAGAAAGAGTTGTAACTGAACCTTCAAAATTTAAAGCATTGTAGGTCAAATTCAGTGTATCAGCCCAGTTTCCTGCGTTATCAGAAAATTTAACTTCAAGATTATGAATTCCTTTTGAGAAATTCGGTCTTATTGTAATAATGTTATCTAAAAATATAAAGGAACTGGAAGCATCATCTATTTTTACACTTATACTTGATGTCTTTATTCCAGTTCCATTATTGGGATCTAAAATCTCAATTTTTATTGTAGGATTGCCTCCTACAAAAGAATTATTTATTGGTGTGACCTTTAAAACAACTGGTTTTGTTATATCAACTTTTGTATAAGTATCGGGTGTGTCTGAAAAACTCTCCCAGTTTCCAGCATTATCTTTTGCCCTGCTTCTGAAGTAATAAGTATGTCCATTTTCTCCTGTAAAAGTTGCTGATGTTTGAGTTGTTGAACTCAACCAGTCAATCCATTGTCCATCAATACCATCTTTAACCTGTATATTATAACAAGAAACTCCTGTTTCAAGGTCATATCCTGTCCAGGAAACTTCAAAAGATAAGTTATTAGTATAAGTATTTAATGGATTCACATAAGAAACAGGTGGATTATTGTCAATGTAAAAAGTTATAGAGTCAGTATTTTTGTTTCCTGCAAGGTCATAAACAGTAAGGGAAATTGTATGTGTTCCTTTTGATAAACCTGAAATATCAATATTTGCAAGGATATTGTTTAAAACAGGATTTGTTCCTGAATAAATTAAATTAGTATCTCTGTAAACTTCATATTTTTCAAAATTTTTATCACTTGCTGTTCCTGTTACATGAAAATTGGCTGTTATATTTGTGGGTGTGTGAGAAGGATATGTTATTATTGAACTTGGTTTTGTGTTATCTATTTCACAGGTAGCTGTTCCAAGAATAATATCTGCAGTTGTTGAATATTTATGAATTCTACGGTTCTCACTATCTGTAACATAAACATTAAAATTGCTATCAACAACGATACTTCTACTTTCTATGAAGAATTCAGTTCCATAGTTTGCCTTACCAAATTCATAAAGAAACGAACCATCAGGATTATAAACCTCAACAATATTGGAATTAGAAACATAAATTTTCCCAGTGCTATCAATAGATATAGAAGTTGGTGGATTTTCTATCTGAAACGATGAAATAAAAGTACCGTCTGTCTGATAAATTTTAACACCAGTTACATCAAGTGCATAAATTTTCCCTGAATAAGAAGCAAGATGATTTTCTGTAGAAAGATAAGATAAAGGATGCTCAAAATAATCAAAAGAACCAAAAGAGTTCTGATAAACACCTGTTTTATCAAATACAAAAATCTTTCCTTTAGTTACATCTTCATAATAGCCACCTGATATATAAAGATAGTTCCCAATTATAGTAATTCCTGTAATAAAAATATTCTTATCCTGGGAGTCCTTTAGCAAAACATTATAAAGAATATTTCCAGAACTACTAAGAACAAACAATTTTCCGGAAACATCATATCCAGAGGATGTTATATAAATCTTTCCATCAGTATCAACAGCAATACAGGATGGCTTTAAAACCGTAAGATTTGAATAGGGAATAAGAATCTGAGATTGAAATAATCCTGAAGGATTAAATATCTGAATGCTTGCATTTTCATAATCACATACATAAATGTTTCCATTTGGTCCTATCGTTATACCTCTTGGAAATAAAAATTCACCTTCTTTCATACCTATTTTTGTTATGAAACTTCCTGATGTATTAAAAACCTGAACCCTTTTATTATCATAATTTTCAACTGTGTATAAATTATTAGCTGTTGCCCTTATGCTTCTCAGAAAGAAGTCAAATTCTCCATTACCTCGACCAGGACCAGAAGCAGCCCCAATTTGCGTATAATAAGTCCCATCATTATTTAAGATAACTATTTTCCATCTGTTGAAGGAAGAAACACATATTTTATTTGTAGAGCCAAGTATTGCAATTGGTCCATTTATTCCAACAAGTTGAGTTGGGCCACCTTCATAAGCACTTTTAATCGTTCTTTGATATATACCACTTGAATTAAAAATCTGAATTCTTCCTGCCATAGTTCCATCATCAGTAACATAAGCATTACCATTTAAATCAATAGCAATATTTCCAGCAACCGCACTAAATTTAAATTGTCCGTTTCCTGTTCCATAACTACCAAACTTAAACAAAAAATTTCCTTCTGAATCAAATACCTGAACCCTTGAATTTTCACCATCAACAACCCATATCCTTCCATTGCTATCAACTGCTAAATTATTTAAGGGTAAAAAATTAAACTTTCCATCACCAGAACCACTTTCTCCAAAACTTTTTTTATAATTTCCATTTGTATCAAAAATCTTAATATTCTGGTCATCATAGTCCATCAAATAAATTTTATTTACATAGACTGCTATTGAACATCCATACGACCAATGACCAGGTTGATTATATTCAGGACTATTTATTGAGAAAAGAAAATTCCTGTTACTATCAAAAACCTGAATTCTCTGACCATCAAGAATATAAATTTTTCCATCGGAACCAATACCTACATCAACGGGGCTTATTAAAATTTCACGAAGATCTCCATAGGAATTCCCCTTCGACCATATTTTATTCACAAATGTCTTAAATTTAATTTCATAAATACCATCGGGAAGGAAACTACCATTATTATCCTTTCCATTCCAGAAAGTTCTACCAATTACATTATCGTAATGATAATTAAATTCTGAATAAGGTATTGTGCGGAAAAGATTGTTAGAACCCTGGAGATATATATTTAAATTAACAGGCAACGTTTGGTTCATATATCCACTGATTATAGTTGTATCATTTATTCCAGGACTTTCATATGGAGAAAAAATAACCGGGTTAACAGAAAAATTATCGCCCATTAAAACTTCTGGAAGAAAGAAGAAAAAGAACAGAAAAATTAATTTTTTCATTTTTCTCCTTTGTTGTTTCATTATAATGTTTTACAAAAACTTTTTCAAAAGGCTTATCTCTATATTTTGCCACTGACAATGAAATATAACGAACCTATCGACTTAACATTATTTTTTGCTTTTTAAGTTTCAAAAATTTTTTTATTCAAAGGTTCTGTGATACATACCAGGATTTGTCTACAGTTGTTACACATGATTTATTTTTATTTTTTAAAGTTGTATAATAGTTAATGAAAAAAGTCAGAAAAAAGTTATAAAATGCAGGGTTCTGATGTTTTCTGCAAAGATGGTTAAAAAAAAAATTGCTACAGTTCGACAAGCCTTGCAAAACTGTGCTTCAAGATAGAAATTATCCGATTCTAATGAAAATAACTGTTAAGGTGAAAATTCTATCAAAGGAAGAAAAGATTGTCAGGAGTGGACCCAAACAATGGATTGTATATGTAAAGGCGCCACCTTCTGATGGAAAAGCAAATAATCAAGTCATAAAACTGATTGCAGAATATTTAAAGATTCCAAAATCTGCAGTAAAAATCATTTCCGGGATTAAAAGCAGGAACAAGATTATTGAAATAGTATTATGAGACGAATATATCTCTACAACCATTTAAGAATTGGCAACAAAATTTTTATCTCAGACGAACCAGCTCATTATTTAAAAAATGTATTGAG
This sequence comes from Candidatus Ratteibacteria bacterium, assembly GCA_049971295.1. GTDB lineage: Bacteria > Ratteibacteria > UBA8468 > B48-G9 > DTJG01 > DTJG01. The sequence continues at coordinate 5,240 of JBMFLH010000042.1, forward strand.
AATGGTTTCTGGTTCAAGATTTTATGCGTTCGATGGAACTGGAATTGAATATACGCTTGAAATCAAAAAAATCTCTTCCTCTGGTATTGAAACAGAAATTATCAACGAGAAACACAAACAGCACAGAGAACCAGGAATTTCAATTGAGCTTTGCCTTTGTCTTTGTAAAAACAGAACATTTGAGTCAGTAATTAAAAAGGCAGCTGAAATCGGTGTTACAAAAATTATTCCTGTTAAAAGTGCAAGAAGTATTATTGAAATTGATAATAAAAAATTACCCTTAAAAATTGGAAGATGGAGCAAGATTGCTGCAGAGGGAAGTAAAATTGCAGGAAGAACCAGAGTTCCTGAAATTAAACAGCCCCAGGATTTTGAAACTGTTGTTGCTCAAAATATGCCTGGAATTTTATTCTGGGAACAGTCTCAGGTATCAATCAAAGATATTTTCTCCAGTTTCCTGGCATCAGTGGAAAAAAAACGTTTCATTAGAGTATTCATTGGGCCAGAAGGCGGTTTTACTGATAATGAAGTGGAAAAGGCAATAAAAAATCAGATATTCATTGCAAGTCTTGGGCCCAGAATTCTCAGCGTTGAAACAGCCAGTATTCTGGCACTGGGTATCGTTTTTTACGAATCCGGACTCTTTAATATCCCTTCAGAGAAGCTATAAAATTTATAATTTTATAATCGACCCTGTATCAAGTGATTCTTTTTCTTTTAGTACAACTTCTAAACTCCTGACTGCCTCTTCTGGTGTAATTACCTGAAATTCCTTATTGTGAACAACGTGGTCGATGAAATAATTTAGCTCAAAGAAATACCCACCAAGATCTGAAATGTTTCCACCAGAAATCTGGGAGGTTTTTCTTTCAATCTGCGGTCTATCAATCCTTCCATCAGCATAATAAACTGTCAACGTTGGTTCTGATGTTGAATCAAAGTCAACAACAGCCTTTTCAAACTGAGCAATAAATTTCATCTCAAAAGGAAAATTTGATGTCATGTCCCATCCGCCTTCTACAAAAGCAGTGATGCCGTTAGGAAAGGTATAGGTAGAAAAGACATGAGTATAGCCTTCTTCTTCCGAGAAGGTGCCACGTGAATATAATGATAAGGGCTTTTCCCCGATCAAATACAAAAGAAAGTCAACGTCGTGGATATGCAAATCAAAAAGCGCCCCACCGGATTTCTGATTATCAAGTAGCCAGTTTTGCCAGCCCCATGTTGGTTTCGGGCTGAGTCTTGTGCATGTAATTGTAACAAGTTTTCCAAACCTGCCTTGGTCGTAATTTTTTTTCATAAAAGCATACTCTGGCCAGAATCTTATTACATGTGCGACCATGAATCTCACTTTTTTTTCCTTACAAACCCTTACCATTTCTTGTGCATCTTCCAGCGTCAGCGCAATTGGCTTTTCGCATACAATATCTTTACCTGCCTCTGCCGCTTTTATCACGTACTCTTTATGAAGAAACGTTGGCAGACAAATATCCACAATAGTAATCTCAGGCTTTGCCAGGATCTGGTCTACCGTAAGATAAGGGATGGCATCAAACTTTTCAGCAAGAGATTTGGCTTTTTCTCCTCTCTGATCAACAATCGCTGCGATTTTTACGTTTGGCAACTGAGAATAAACTTCGGCATGCATTGAACCCATAAATCCAGCTCCAACAATCGCCACTCTCACCATTTTTTCCTCCTCTTTCGGTGTCGTTAGAAGAGACGGAACTATTTCCAGTCTATGATATAAGCAAGTAAACTTTTGCCCTTCGTCAGTACATAGAAATTTGTTGCGACAGCACTATCTCCGTTTTTTACCGATTTATCAATTGAATAATACCATATTTTTTTTCTACCCCTATCAACAAAATAGTACCACTGGTTCCATATTCCAATAACCGATTCAATTAAATCCTGATCAAAAGTAAGAAGACGTGTATTATCACCAAGAGAGAACTTAACAACTTCGTTTCCACTAATTGAAAAAATATACACAAGGTTATTTTTCAACCCAGCAGAAACATATTCCATGTTCCGAGAGTATCTGACATTTTCTATTTGATTGCCCAGCTTTCTGTTCCACGCGAGGTTCCCTTCATTATTATACAGAAAAAAGTCTCCTGCAACAGTACCAACACCCACCCATGAACAATCCTGACTTATTCTTAAACTACTCACCCAATCAGGTAATGACTGATTCCAGAATACTTCGCCTCTTGAATCAAGGTAATAAATTTTCTCATTTACGGCATAAACCCAGAATTTACCGTTTTCCCCAATTGATATTGCCCTGATAAGGTTTCCGGTCTTTTTCTGATAAATCACTCTTGTTCCTTCAGCAAGGCATATTTTCCCATCAAGTGAAGCCCATGCCGAATATCGTCCGTCGGGTGAAATTGCTACCTTAACAATCTCATCCTGTTCTTTGAATGTTCTGACAACTCTACCCGTTTGAGAAAGCAAATAAACTTTCCCATCCCTGCATCCCACAATTATTGAGTTCCCAATTCTTGAAACGGCAACACTTATGACCTCATCTGTTGTTTCATAAGTCCATCGGTATGAATTTTCAGGTATCAGAAGATCCTCGGGAATTTTCTTATTCTGAAATTCAAAAACGAATCTTTGAAAATAGTTGGGAAGAAACTCAAAGTTCTCATTCCTGTATTCATAGATTTCAACTGGTTCTCTGTTCCCAGCTCTGTAGATACGCACCTGAAAAATATACATATTTTCAATGTTTACAAGTGATGGCTCAAGTACATACTTGACATTCAATATCTTTACAATTTTATCTCTGTCATCAAGGTCATCAAGAATGTCCTGTCTTGTCAACTTTTGTTCTGAAAGGGTTTTATCGAGAATCTGATCCTTTACGATACTATAGATTTTATCAACGCCTGCCATCTTTTCTTTAAAAATGTTGCCAACGTTTGAAAGAAAATCAGGTAAATTTTGAAGTTTCATATCAAGAACAAGAACTACCTGCGGTTCAATTTTTGCGTTCAGGATTCTTATTCGTTGATGAATGCTATATTGAGATGGAACATTATTATGAAAGTTTTTTGATTGAATGCAGCCAAGAAGTTCCTGGTACGTCGCAATTGCCTGAGAAAGTAGACCTTCAGATTCAAAAAGATTCCCGAGTTTAAACATATATTCAGCATCCGGAATATAGGAACGGTCCAGATATATCCTAATGTATTTTATTGCTTCCTTCGGCCTTCCTCTATCAATGGCATAATCTGCAAATATCCTATAAATATAGGCAGTCGGTGGTGCATTTCTTAATATATCAAGTGCTTCCTGATTTTTTGGCCAGTGCGAGGGCCAATTTTTTGGACCAAAAGGCTCTGCAGCAAGAGTTAACTGCTCTGCCTTTCTTAAATATTTATCAGCAATTTCGTAATGACCTGAATTATAATACTGTCTCGCCTTCTCTACACAGGTCCACACATTTGAAGCAAAAATAACACAAAGACCTGCATTCTTTTCGTACCAGTCCTGGGCAAAAGCAGATGTACTCACCGAAAGTAAAATGAAAAAATAGAAAATCTTTCTCATGTCATCTTTCCGTTGTTATAAATATCAATTGTCCGAATTGAGCCGGATTATCTATTTTCCCTGTCCATGTCACAGATGGTAAATGATCAGAAACTCTTTGAAAATTGATCTCCCATTTGCTGCCATCCGGCTTAATCTGCCCAAAATCAGAGAAAGGAATCATAACTTCGGCAAACCAACCGGTATTTGTAATCCTGGTTGCTACAATCCATTGAGATTCCCATTCAGAATCATTATCATCACCAGCATATTTCTTCCACACATAGGCAAACTTCAAGAAACCAGTTGCGTGTAAAGTATATTGATACCACCTGCTTTCAGAAGATGCGGGATTAATGCATATCGTTAGAAAATCTCCACTGTCAAATGTCAAAGAAGAGGCATCAGGATCCATACAGGTAAAAAGAAAATAAATCTTTTCGTTATCAAAAGTCACCATAACGGATGTTTGGACTTCTGCCTGTACTTTTTCTCCAGAAATATAAACCATTGTACGGTCCTCAAGCAATAATCTCCATATTCCGTCATTGGAATTGCCATCAATAACTGGTGGTTCTTTCGTTCTAAAAACCATCAATTTCTTGAGAGCCGCTTCTGGCATACCTGTTAATAGAATTTCCTGTTTTTTTTGAATTTCAGGAATTTTTTTTCTTAATGATAGTGGAATCTTTTTGTCTGATAAATAATGCCTTGCCTGGGTTCGCAATGGCTCAATATCCTGGCGACTTAAATTAACCAGTGTATACAAACCTTTTTCTTCTCCAAGCCTGCTCAATGCCCATGCCACTTTTAGTTTCACCTCAAGTTCCGAATTTTCAAGAATCCTTAAAAGGTCAGGTACTGCAACTGACGCGTTCAATAGAGCAATTGATTCCACTGCCATTGATTGTATCTGAATGTCTGGATTTTTGATATCCCTTATTGCGATTTTTAATCCATCTGCATTTCCGAGCATTGCGAGTGCATAGGCGGCATAACTTTGAATTTCAGGATCTTCGCTTTTCAACTGAGCAGTCAATAGAGGAATCGCTTGAGTAATATGCGCTTTACCCATGCCAAGTATGGCAAGTTTCTTTATTTCGTCTGACTGGTCCAGAAACATTTCTTTCATTACTGTGAATACCGCTGCCTTGGGTTGGTAAGTTAAAAACTCAAGGGCTGCTGAACGCACGTCTTGATATTTTGAGTAAAACATCTCTTTAACCAATGGTGTAATAAATACTGACTCTTTAAAAAATGAAAGTTTTTCAAGTGCCTGACTTCTTTTTATTGAATCGCTCGACCCAAGATCTTTTTTAATATCAACCAGAACATTTTTCAAAATTTTTGCTGCATTCATCCTAACAGAAACATCGGGTTCAAAACGGCTGGCAAAATTCAGATACATTAAAAAAGCAGTATCGTCAGGATTGGTTCTATACCAGGCAGTCAGTATTGCTTTTCTCAAGGACGGTTCAGGATGGTTCTTTACAGAATCGAAAAATAGTGATTCCTCAGGCGAAGCAATTCTTCCCAGTAAATCAGCCACTGTTACCCGGGTATCCAAAGGCATTTCTGAATTTATCAGAGCATCTTCAAGAACCGGAATGAAATCCGCACTCTTCAGTTCAAGAATAATGTTGTATGCATAATTCCTAACTTTCTCAGACCCATCTGCAAGCTTTCTCACGATGGACGGAAATGAAACAAAATTAGCAAATTCCTTCAGCGCCCATAATGCAAATATTCTCACATTTTCATCCGGATCATCAATCTTTCCAATAATAGCAGGAATGCTCTCGTTATCATCAAGACGAACTAAACTTTTAATTGTTTCGACTTTGAGTTTTATAGAAGGTTCAAGAAGTTTCGCCCTTAAAAATTCAAATCCTTCATTTGTTTTCATATTTTCAAGAGCCCATACTGCCTGCACTTTTACATCGTCGGAGGGATTGTTAAGAAAATCGAATAATATTGGTATTACTCTTTTATCATCAGTGGCTTCCATTGCCCATATTGCATTAATTTGAACCCTTATGTCGTCAACCTTTGCGAATTGATTAATCACGGTGATGGCCGAATCAGGCAATTTCTTGAACGTGTATCTCGCCTGGTCGCTAATAAGAATCCTTCTCAATGCCCAGAATAGTTCTGCCCTTACCTGCAAATTTTCATCCTTCAAATGGGACAACACTTGTTCCAGCATTGTGTCATCCCCAAATTTTCCAATACCGATTGCTGCCCAGTATCTCACCTGCCAGTATGAATCATCAAGAGCACGTTTCAAATCAAACATAATTTCGTCACCAGTACCCCACTGAACCAATCCCTTAATTCCGTTTAACCTCACCTGCCAGCTGGTATCATAAAGTTCCTTCTGATACGAGGTAACAAATGAACTGTCTCCAAGTTTCAATAATGCCTCTGAAGCAAAAATTCTCACATCTGTTGAAGCATCATCAAGGGCGACCAGAATTTCTGGGAGAACTTTTGTATTTTTTTCAGAAATGATTTTTTTCAGGGTTTCAATCTTCTGTTTTGTTGTTCCATTAATTAAAATTTGTTTAATTGCCTCCTGTCCATGACATGTACAAACAAGAATTCCTAAAAACAACCATATCCTAAAAATAAAGTTCTGGCGGATAACCAATGTCCACAACCTTAACCTTTCCTGCATAAATCTTCCCTTTTTTTGTGTATAATCCTAATTTCGCAAAACCAAATGTTACAGTTGTATCTGCTTTTACTGCTATGGAATAGGGTTCTCCGGTATTAGCATCTATTCCACTTGGTACGTCAACACTAACGACATATTTATCCAACCTGTTAATTACGTCAATTATATCCTTAAAAAACCCTTCAACTGGTTTTGTTAAGCCAATCCCGAAAAGCGCATCTATAATTAAATCACTCTTTCTGATGGCTTTTTTCAAAATCTCAATATCCTGCAAAAACGAGACCAAACTCATTTTAACCAAAATTTGATAGTTTGTAAAGGAAGGTTCTTTAAATTTATCAGGATTGAAGGCGACGAAAACATTCACAGGTAATTTATAACAATGTAGGTATCTGGCTGCTACCATTCCATCACCACCATTATTACCAGGTCCAGCTATCACAATTGTGTGTTTCTTCTTGTATTTTTTTAAAATTCGCATGACTTCTAATGCCGTTTCTCTACCAGCATTTTCCATAAGAATTAACGGCGGAATGCAGTATTTCTCATACGCAAGTTTTTCTTTTTCATATATTTCTTCGCGGGAAAGAATAATCTTTTTCATTTTATCAACACCTCTTTCAGTTTTAAGCCAACCTCGTAAATCGGACCCGCCCCTATTGTGAGAACAATGCTTCCTGGTTTTGTGTTTTTTGCAAGATAGTCAACTATACAGTCAAAGTCCTTGATATATTGCGCCATAGTACCGTTTTCAATAATTTTATTCACAAGCATCTTGCTGTTTACCAACTGTTTTTCATTTTCAGTATCCCTGACAAAATATATATCAGGAACAATCACCTCGTCAGCAAGTGTAAATGAAGATGCAAAATCTTTCAATAAAAATCTTGTTCTGCTGTATTGATGTGGTTGAAAAATTGCTATAATTTTCCTTGATGGAAATCTTTGGCGCAGGCCTTTCAGTGTCGCGACAATTTCCGTAGGATGATGTCCGTAATCATCAATAATATAAATATCATTTATACAGGCAAGTATCTGGGACCTCCTCAAAACTCCTGGAAATTTTTCAAGAGCATTAACAATTTGAGAAAAAGGTATGCCCAGTAATATTCCAGTGGATATGACAGCAAGTGCGTTCAAAACATTATGTTTTCCAAAGATAGGTGTAAAAACCTCACCAAGTTTTTTCCCTCTATAATAACAATCGAATCTGTTTCCCTCTTCGAAAAATCTCACATTTTTTGCCATGACATCCCCATGCTCAAACCCATATCCAGTAGATATACTGCCACTTCTGTTTATCACTGAGGCCACAACCGGGTCTTCTATCATTCCTATAAGCTTTCCACCTGGCTTTATTCTTTCAGAAAAATCCTCAAAGGCATTTTTTATATCATTGATATCCCGGTAATAATCAAGGTGGTCTTCTTCGATGGAGGTGATAACACCAACTTCTGGTTCTAAATTCAGAAATGATCGTTTGTATTCACATGCTTCAACAATAAGAAAATTTCCTTTTCCCACACCAGAATTTCCATATCCACAAATTTCGCCGCCAATAACAAAATCCGGGTCATATCCAGCATGTTTAAGTATAAATACTATCATTGCTGCGGTAGTGGTCTTCCCATGCGTACCTGCCACTGCAATACCTCTTCTTTCATGCATGAGTAAGCCAAGTGCTCGTGGATAAGTAATCACAGGAATATTTAGTTGTTTTGCTCTGAGAAACTCCGGATTATCTGAATTGATTGCCTGCGAACGAATCACCAGATCAATCCGTTTATCAATATTAGCAGAATTGTGTTCATAGAAAACCCTTATTCCAAGATTCTCAAGGAATTCTGTTTGGGGGGTTTTCCTCACATCTGAACCCTGTACTGTTTTTCCCGTAGCGTTAAGGATTTTCGCAAGCCCACTTGTTCCAGCGCCCCCGATTCCAATAATATGTATAACCTTTACCTTTTTAATTTCTTCCATTTTTTTCCATCATTTTAAGACAATATCTTGCAAATATTCCGTTTATGTCGGCAATACCCGCGGATTGAAACTGCTTTCTTCTTATATCAATTTCTCCCTGGATTTTTAGCAACATTTCGACCAGTTTTTTGGGCGTTGCTTCTTGTTCCTCAAGTAAGATACAGCCATTTTTTGCTGCCCATTCAGCATTATATTTCTGATGCCCACCTCCAAATCTATATGGAATAATAATCGAGGGTATCCCTTTGAAGGAAATCTCTGCGATTGTGCCGGCGCCAGCTCGGGTAATGCCAATATCAGCGATATCCATCAAACGGGGCATATCATAGGAAAAATCTGTCACATAACCTGATAAGCCTTTTCTACTATACATATCTTTTGTTTTCGCAAAATCAATTTTACCGGTAATATGAATAAACTGAAATTCATTCCAGTTTAAAAATTGTGCCGCTTCCAGAAACAGTTTGTTTATAAACGACGCACCTTGACTTCCACCGAATACCAGAATGGTCTTTTTATTGAATGAAAGATTGTAATCACCGGGATTTCCCTTTGAATACAAAAACTCCTGTCTCAAGGGGAATCCGGTACGAATACATTTTTTTAAAAATTTTTTTGTATCTTCAAACGTGATAGCAGCAGGTACACCAAAATAATTTAAAATTCTGTTCGCCAGCCCTGGAACAAGATTTTGTTCATGAAGTATAACATTTCGCCTCGTCAACACAGATGTTAAACCAATAAAAACCGTCACGTAACTTCCCATGCACACTACCAGGTCAGGGTTAACCTTTGAAAGTAGATTGAAAGATCTGATTAAAACAAAAATTGCCACAAAGGGAGTAAAAATCAGCAAAAACTGCATTGATGGTCTTTTGAAAGTCGGTATGGTGACGAATTGAAAATCCTTTGTCTTCCAGATTTCAAGATTCTTTATTTTTTTTTCACCAGCAAATATCACACGCACAGATGATTCAATCTCTCTTAATTTTTCACCCAGTGTAATACCGGGAAAATAATGTCCCCCGGTTGACCCAACAACTATTAAAACCTTTTTTGTTTTGCCCATTTGAAATATTTTAACATACCTGCATGATATAATAAAAATTATGAAATACGAACCAAGATTCTACAGAAGAATTATAAACAACGAGATGGTCGCAAGTACAGTTACGATTGAAGAAAGCGACTTATTAATTCTTTCAGAAAAAGATCTTTCGAACCAAGCCAGAAAAGAGCTGAAAAAACAGAGAAATCTTTTAAAAACATACATAAAAAATTTTCCTGATTTTTATTACTCTTTTGAACCTGTCCAGGTTGATAACTCAGCACCTGAAATAGTAAAGGAAATGAGTAAGGCATCTTTTTTATGTAATGTTGGACCAATGGCAACCGTTGCAGGAGCAATTGCAGATTTCGTTGGAAGGTACTTATTAAATTTTGCACATGAAGTAATCATTGAAAATGGAGGAGACATTTTTCTGATGATAGAAAAGGAAAAAATTGTCACAATTTTTGCTGGAGCGAGCCCTTTTTCTTTAAAAATTGGTATACGTGTCAGGCCAAAGCCATACCCGTTTGGAATTGCAACATCAAGTGGAACAATAGGACATTCCACCAGTTTTGGCAAAGCTGATAGTGTTACGGTTTTATGTCCGTCTGCTACAATTGCAGATGGCCTTGCCACATTTATGTGCAATCAAACACCTGACGACGATTTTTCAGGAATAAAAAATTCACTAAGGGATTTTCCATTTCTTGAAGGAATTCTTGTTATTAAGCAGGATAAACTGTTTGCGTGGGGGGACATTGAGATTATCAAGATATGACGTGATAAAATTATTTTCAAATTTAAGGGTATCTGTCGGCTGGCTTTTTTTTCTTCTCGTGGTCCTGATTGGTGAAATTCGCAATTACTGGCCTTTGTCCTTTGTAATTCTTGGAGAAATTGTTAGAACTACTGCTTCAGGAACGATTGTAAAAAATGAAAAACTCAGTACTTTTGGGTTGTACAACGTAATAAGACATCCTCTTTACCTTGGCAGTTTATTTATAAGTTTAGGCTTCTGTATGATGTGCAAAAATCCTGTTTTATGGATATACTGGATAATCTTTTTCCCCATATGTTATTATTCGGCAATAACGATTGAAGAAATGTCATTAAGCAAAAAGTTTGGCAAAGAATTTTTAGATTATAAAAAGAGTGTGCCTGCATTTTTGCCAATTAAATTTGAGACACCCGTGAGGATGAAAAATAGTTTTTCATGGGTCCTTGTCAAAAAAAAATAAGGAATATCATAACTGGCTTATTTTAACGATTGTGTTTTTACTGCTTCTGCTGAAATCTTTTTTTGAAAACCATTGAATATCGTTTTGAACTGAATTTGACAACTTTTAAAAATCAAGTAGAATATTTTCTATTATTTTGCAAAAGGAGAAAATCGTGGAAGTGACAGTAAAGGAACTTCTTGAAGTTGGTGCGTACTTTGGGCATCCATCAAGGCAGTTTGATCCGAGAATAAGACCATATTTGTTTGGGAAGCGGCAGGGAATATACATCATTGACA